>NZ_JBSKJP010000008.1:0-195251 GCF_053709615.1 Enterobacter sp. UPMP2061 | reverse complement strand
TTGATACAGATTAACAGAATTTGCCTGGCGGCTTTAGCGCGGTGGTCCCACCTGACCCCATGCCGAACTCAGAAGTGAAACGCCGTAGCGCCGATGGTAGTGTGGGGTCTCCCCATGTGAGAGTAGGGAACTGCCAGGCATCAAACAAGTGAAGAGGCCATCCGGAAGGATGGCCTTTTTGCGTTTCTGTACCTGCTTCCTTTCCATAAACAAATCACCTATCCCCCCATATATACGGTAAACTATCCCGGTTTTTGCATCAGGATAGCGTCTATGAATCACTCCCTTAAGCCCTGGAATACCTTTGGTATTCAACGGAATGCTAATCAAATTGTACGTGCCGAGAGTGCTCAGCAGTTGCTGAATGCATGGCAAAACGCAACAGAAAACGGTGAACCCGTACTTATTCTGGGCGAAGGAAGTAATGTCCTGTTTCTCGATGATTTTGCGGGGACGGTAATCGTCAATCGCATCATGGGGATTGAGCGTAAAGAGAGCGCTGACAGCTGGCATTTACACGTGGGTGCTGGCGAGAACTGGCACCATCTGGTGCAATATACCCTTGAAAAAGGGATGCCAGGGCTGGAAAACCTGGCTCTGATCCCGGGCTGTGCAGGATCATCTCCTATTCAAAACATCGGTGCCTACGGCATCGAACTGAAACACGTCTGCGAATATGTCGACTGCATCGAACTCGCGACCGGAACGGCGAAGCGCCTGACCGCAGAGCAGTGCCGCTTTGGCTATCGCGACAGCATTTTCAAGCACGACTATCAGGATCGTTTCGTCATTGTGGCCGTTGGCCTGCGCCTGGCGAAAGCCTGGAAACCCGTTCTGACTTACGGCGATCTGACCCGTCTCGACCCGGCTACCGTCACACCGCGTGAGGTATTTGATTCCGTTTGCCACATGCGAATGACCAAGCTCCCGGACCCGAAAGTAAACGGAAATGCGGGCAGTTTCTTCAAAAACCCGGTGATCAGCAGCGAAAATGCAAAAGCGTTTCTCGCCGGCTGGCCAACGGCCCCGCATTATCCTCAGGCGGATGGTAGCGTGAAGCTGGCCGCAGGCTGGCTTATCGATCAGTGTGAATTAAAAGGTACGACTCTTGGTGGCGCTGCTGTTCATCGTCAGCAGGCGCTGGTACTGATCAACCAGTCTAACGCGACAAGTGAGGATATCGTCAACCTGGCGCATCATGTTCGCCAGCGCGTGGGCGAAAAATTCAACGTCTGGCTGGAGCCTGAAGTTCGCTTTATTGGCCGAACGGGCGAAGTGAATGCCGTGGAGACCATTGCGTGAAGGACAATACTATTCCGTTAACTCTCATCGGTATCCTTGCCGATGGCGAGTTTCATTCTGGCGAGCAGCTGGGCGAACAGCTGGGCATGAGCCGTGCTGCGATCAATAAGCATATTCAAACGCTCCGCGACTGGGGCGTGGATGTGTTTACGGTGCCGGGAAAAGGCTACAGCCTGCCGGAACCGATCCAGTTACTGAATGAAGAGGTCATCCGCAGCCAGATTGGGCACGGTAACGTCGCGGTATTGCCGGTCATTGATTCGACGAACCAGTATCTGCTGGATCGCCTGAGCGAGCTGAAATCCGGTGATGCCTGCGTTGCCGAGTACCAACAGGCAGGACGTGGCCGCCGGGGGCGTAAGTGGTTCTCACCATTTGGCGCCAACCTCTACCTTTCCATGTACTGGCGGCTTGAACAGGGGCCAGCTGCGGCCATCGGGCTGAGCCTGGTCATCGGCATTGTGATGGCAGAGGTGCTGCACGATCTGGGTGCCGATCAGGTGCGGGTAAAATGGCCCAACGATCTGTATCTCAACGATCGAAAGCTGGCGGGGATCCTGGTTGAACTGACGGGAAAAACAGGCGATGCCGCACAGATCGTCATTGGTGCGGGACTGAACATGGTGATGCGAAACGTGCAGAACGATGTCGTGAACCAGGCCTGGACCAACTTGCAGGAAGCGGGGATCACCATCGATCGCAATACGCTTGCCGTCCGCATGATCAATGAGTTGCGTAGTTCGCTGACGCTCTTTGAACAAGAGGGGTTAGCGCCATTCCTGTCCCGCTGGGAAAAACTGGATAACTTTATTAACCGACCGGTGAAGCTGCTGATTGGGGATAAAGAGATTTACGGCACATCACGCGGCATTGACGCGCAGGGCGCGTTGCTTCTTGAACAGGATGGCGTGATTAAGCCCTGGGTGGGCGGTGAAATTTCGTTACGAAGTGCGGAGTAACCCTCTCCCCACAGGGGAGAGGGGGTAGCAGGTCATCACTGCGGATACGGCACCCAATCCCCGGCATTCAGTCGGACATAAGGCTTATTCTGATACTGGATCACCACCGCATTGGCGTTTTCCGATACCTCCGCCGTCTGCGGCAGCCCGCTGGTGAGTTGATCCCAGTTCACGCTATCTTCCACAAACAGCTTACCGTCTACAGCGCGAGCAACCAGTTCCGAGATAGCCAGATAGCTGCTTGGCTGGGTGATTTCAATGGGCGCTCCCTGATGCGGCGCCTTCATGCCAAAGAACTTAATCCCGGCCGGAACGTTAGTGATGGACGGGCTTGGGATATCGCGCAGACCAGACACCTGCATCCTGTCGCCTTTCAGCGCCCCTCCGTGTTCTGGTACTACCACCACCATCACTTTGCGACCTGATTTTTCCAGCTCGTTGAAGAACGCGTTCAGCTCGTCAAAGAACTTCTGAGCACGGGCCTTATAATCGGCCGTTTTACTCACGCCGGGATAATGGTTCCCGTCGTGCAGCGGCAGCGTGTTATAGAACGTCGCACTACGTGTCCCTTCCTCTTTGCCGACGGTATCTAACCAGCGCTGAAGCACGGCGGTATCGTCATACACTGGCGAGCCATCAAAGCCCAGCAACGTTACCGGCAGCCCTTTCTGGTCCATCAGCGGGGCCTGCATGCCACCCTGTTCACGCACTTCTTTCAGGAAGTTACCGAACTGACCGTTATGGCCCATCATCAGGTGCTGGGTAAAGCCCAGTTTTGCGAGGTTATCAAACAGATAACACTGGTTAGCTGCCGGCTGGTAGAGGTTCTTATGCGAAGGCTGTCCGCAGCTGGCGCGCAGCAGGCGGATAGCCGCCGGGCCGCTGTACGACGTGGCCGAGTTGAAGTCCTTAAACTGAATATCGAAATGCGACCACAGCGGGTGCGACATCAAACCAGCCGCGTCAACGTCAGCCCAGGACAGAGAACAGATGTTAATGACCAGCAGCTCAAACGGCTGAGCATCGGCAGGCAGCGCGTCCGGGAATTTCGTCTGACGCTTATCTTCCGCAGCGTAAAAACTGGAGAGCCACGCGTTCAGGTTAGTGGATGTCGGCGGTGCAGTCTGCGCAGGAATATCCCCAACCACAGGCGTATCCCCTGCTGTCGCAACGGTCGCGGCGGCGGAACCGCCCGTGGTGGTAACGGTTGTTGTCGGCTGACCGGCTGGCCACAGCGAGAAGCTCGGGCCCGTCAGCGTCAGCACGTTTAGCCAGATCATAATTGCGACGACAAACACCGTCACCCGGATCCACTGAGACAGGAACAGCCAGGCGACCAGCAGGACAAATACCGTGCCAATCATCTGCCAGTTAATAAAGCGCTCAACCAGATCGAGCATATAGTCCGCACTGAAACCTGCGACCTGGGAGCCCTGGCTCATGATGCTTTCAGGGCCGGGCAGCCAGGTATCATGCCAGAACAGGGCGAAACCGATGGGGATAGCGACCCAGTGACGTATACGGTGCAGCCTGAGGTTCGGGATTGGCATCAGCAGGAATGCCATAAACACCAGGTTAAGCAGAGGGTGGAAATTAAGATAGCCTGCCCACAGCAGACCAAACTTCACCAGAAAGTAGAAATTCCAGCCGGACAGGCCGCGCCAGTATTGCCAGAGTGGCGATGGCGCCGAAGAGGTATAGGTAGAATTAGTCATGTTTTCGGTTTGCCTTGACGTTCGGAGCGCGAGTCAGTGTTCCGGCGGGTTTAATATAGCGAGGTTTGACGAACAGTAATCTGACCGTATCGCGAATACGGCGCAGGGAATGGCGTGCATAGTAGCCAAGCGGCAAAAAAATCAGCGCGCACAGAACAACCAGTTGGATGATATCGCTGATATTCATAATGGCGCGCTCTCCTTGTTCTCATCCAGTAAGCGTAGCGGCTCGGGTAGGGTACCCGTCGCCAGACATGCCCGTCATGTTTCGCGTTCAGAACCGGTTTGGCGCCGCTTGTGACAGGCAACGGTTTGGCCCACTTTTCAGGTGGCAGGGCACGCATCTGGACAAGCTCAGCCGCGATCAGGTTATCTTCAAACCAGACCATACGGTTCGAGAAGATATCCGCGGTAGGAAGCGGGAAGATATGGTTAAGCGCAGTATCCAGATCGTTCACCCGGCAGAAGGAGAGGAACAGCACCAGGCGGTTATCGCCAATGGTCATGATGTCCCCGATACGGTTAGGGCGGCACAGAGTGAGCGCCTGCTCAACGCGAATACCCGGCACGGGGCGCAGGGCAACCATCACCCCTTTTCCGTCTGCCGGTAACAGCGTATTGCTCATCATGTTGCCCACCGCATCGCAGAAGGTGTCCCATTTCTGGTAGCCGCGCAGTTTCATCGGCTGCGTCATTGAAAGCAGGGTGCTGATATCTTCCGGAACATGTCGATTAAACTGCTGGCCCTGGATGCTTTCGATCAGCGTCAGACAGCGCGACAGGGGAGCATTCCACGGAATGACCATATTCGCGCCGCAGCCCAGTAATAAGCGCTCATCGGTGGCGCGCAGGCTGGTATTATTTTCACGCACCACAATTTTTAACGCGCTGCCGCGCTGGCGACGTAATGTGTGAATGTGCCTTGCCAGCGTTTCGATTTGGTTATTCTGGATCAACGAGAAGATAATGGTCGCCGCCTGCGTGGTGCGCGCCTCATCAAATAAGGCTTCATTGGTATCGAACAGTGACCAGTGCTCAGACAGTGCAGGCGCACCTTCCAGTACCGCAATATGGCTCAGAACGCGTTTTTCATCACTGCGTGGCTGAACTACCGTCTCTTCCTGTT
The DNA here is from genome assembly GCF_053709615.1 of Enterobacter sp. UPMP2061. Taxonomy (NCBI): domain Bacteria; kingdom Pseudomonadati; phylum Pseudomonadota; class Gammaproteobacteria; order Enterobacterales; family Enterobacteriaceae; genus Enterobacter; species Enterobacter sp. UPMP2061. The sequence goes on along the minus strand of NZ_JBSKJP010000008.1, from coordinate 190,149 downwards.
GAGCAAGATGCCACTCATCCCCGACATGTTTGAGGGTAAGTTGTTGTCGGGAGCTCACCCCTTTTTCATTGCACCAGAAAGCCACGTCGTAAAGATGGCGGTCGGTCTGGACACGAATACTGGCCAGGCCATAGAGGGAACGGTATTCACTCATTAAAAGTGAAAAAAGCTTGTCATTATTACTGCCTGGGTTAACAACCAATAAGGTGCAATTTTGATTTTTTGCCCATCTGTTGATTCTTCCCAGCCATTTCAGCAGTTTTTCAGACGGGATATTTTGCAGGCCGTTATTAGAGCATTTTAGAATCAGTAAATAGTGTTCAGGAACAATAGAACACTGAATATCGCGGGGTAAAAAGTATAGACTGTCAGCCTCCGCAGGCATGGAAAATAATCGTACTGTCTGGGGTCCACGGTCACTGTCGAGCCTGATGATTGACTTCGGCTCTTCGCCCATCGTAATGACGGCCACGCGGGAATCCTTCCCCTGCGCCGCTATCGTCTGGTTTACCAGACTGATGGCATCTTCATTACGATCCGTATTAACCCACCAGACTCCTCCGACTGGCATGTGGCGCAATTCGTCCCATAATGACTGGATGCCAATAGAAAATATGGAGTCCACGGTGTCCCTCTTTTCGTCGAATTTCTATGTCTCTCAGTTTACTAGCGAAAGCGTAGAAATAAACCTAACATTGAAATTAAAGAACATCAGATTTAGCATGTAAATGAAATTTAATGGGCAGGACGCCTCGCTGCATCTGAATCTTATGATTTTACTCAAAGGGATGAAAAAAGAATGCAAAATAACGAACCCGCAACCCCAGTCGACTCAAGTCTGGGTTACACATTCCAGAACGATTTTTTGGCACTCACGCAGGCTTTTTCTTTGCCTGAAATAGATTACACCGATATTTCCCAGCGTGAACAGTTGGCGGCGGCTATTAAACGTTGGCCGTTATTAGCTGAGTTTGCCCAACAACAATAAGGAAGCCATTGATGGCTGTACTAGGATTACAGGGCGTCCGTGGTGGGGTGGGTACAACTTCCGTTACCGCGGCGCTGGCGTGGTCATTGCAGGTATTAGGTGAATCGGTACTGGTCATTGATGCCTGTTCCGATAATTTGCTGCGCATGTCATTCAATGTCGACTTTACGCATGCAAACGGCTGGGGACGCGCGCTTCTGGACGATAAAGACTGGCGGGATGCGGGTTTGCGTTATACCTCCCAGCTCGATTTGCTTCTCTTTGGTCAATTGACCGAAACCGAGCGCGGGAATGAAGCCGCGTACCAGCGCCTGTTCTCTCGCTTCATCACCGCATTGCAGAGCCTGAAAGAGAGCGGGCACTATCAGTGGATCCTGCTGGACCTGCCGCACGGTGCCGCGTCGCTGACCCGCCAGCTGCTGGCGCAGTGCGACCATGTGCTCTCCATCGCGAACGTAGATGCGAATTGTCATATCCGTCTGCATCAGCAGCCGATGCCTGCCAATGCCCATATTCTGATCAACGATCTGCGCATTGGCAGCCAGATCCAGGACGATCTCTACTAGGTCTGGCTCCAGAGTCAGCGCCGCCTGTTGCCGATGGTGATCCATCGTGACGAAGCGATGGCGGAGTGCCTTGCGTCCAAACAACCTCTCGGGGAGTACCGTAGCGATTCACTGGCGGCGGAAGAGATCCTGACGCTGGCCAACTGGTGTCTGCTGCACTTTGCTAAACGGCCGGAGCCTGCCGGGAGTTCAGTATGAGCCGCCTGACTAACTGGCTGCTCATTCCGCCGGTCAATTCGCGCTTAAGTGAACGCTACCGCCATTACCGTCATCACGGCGCCTCGTCGCTGAGCGCTGCGCTGGGCTGTTTGTGGATGATTCTGGCGTGGATGTTCATCCCCCTCGAACATCCCCGCTGGCAACGCATTCGTGCGCGCCAAGGTGAACTCTATCCGCATATCAACCCTGACAAGCCGCGTCCGCTGGATCCCGCGCGCTACGCTATTCAGTCCATCTGGCTACTAACGACCTCAACGGGCGCGGAGAAAAAAACGTCCCGCTGGCGCAGCTTCGATCGTGTGCAGAACCTGCGTGAACACTACCACCAGTGGCTTGACCGGCTACCTGACCGGGTGGGCGACAAAACGGGTCATTTAGATAACCACAAAGAGCTCGGGCACCTACACCCGGGCTTGCGGCGTTTTATTCTCGGCGTGGTTGTGGTGTTCTCGCTGATTCTTGCGCTGGTCTGTATTACCCAGCCCTTCAATCCGCTGGCGCAGTTCACCTTCCTGATCCTGCTGTGGGGCGTGGCGCTGCTGGTGCGGCGCATACCAGGGCGTTTTTCTGCCCTGATGCTGATTGTGCTATCGCTGACCGTTTCCTGCCGCTACATCTGGTGGCGATATACCTCAACGCTGAACTGGGACGACCCGGTCAGCCTGGTGTGCGGCTTAGTCCTGCTGTTTGCTGAGACTTACGCCTGGATCGTGCTGGTGCTGGGTTACTTCCAGGTTATCTGGCCGCTGAATCGACAGCCGGTGCCGCTGCCAAAAGACACGACCCAGTGGCCTACGGTTGACCTTTTCGTGCCGACCTACAACGAAGATCTGTCGGTGGTAAAAAACACCATTTACGCCGCGCTGGGTATCGACTGGCCGAAGGATAAAATCAAAATCTGGATCCTCGATGACGGTGGCCGTGCCGAGTTCCGCCAGTTCGCGGACGAAGTGGGGGTAGAGTACATCGCCCGTACCACGCATGAACACGCGAAAGCCGGTAACATCAACAATGCGCTGAAATATGCCAAAGGGGAGTTCGTCTCTATTTTCGACTGCGACCACGTGCCAACGCGCTCGTTCCTGCAAATGACCATGGGCTGGTTCCTGAAGGAGAAAGAGCTGGCGATGATGCAGACGCCGCACCACTTCTTCTCGCCGGACCCGTTTGAACGTAACCTCGGCCGTTTTCGTAAAACCCCGAACGAGGGCACGCTGTTCTATGGACTCGTGCAGGACGGGAACGACATGTGGGACGCAACGTTCTTCTGCGGCTCCTGTGCGGTGATCCGCCGGAAACCGCTGGATGAAATTGGCGGGATCGCCGTCGAGACGGTCACGGAAGATGCGCACACCTCGCTGCGTCTGCACCGTCTTGGCTATACCTCCGCCTACATGCGTATTCCTCAGGCGGCGGGGCTGGCCACGGAATCCCTGTCGGCGCACATCGGCCAGCGTATTCGCTGGGCCCGCGGCATGGTGCAAATTTTCAGGCTCGATAACCCGCTGATGGGTAAAGGGCTGAAGCTGGCGCAACGGCTGTGCTACGTTAACGCCATGTTCCACTTCCTGTCCGGTATTCCACGGCTTATCTTCCTCACTGCGCCGCTGGCGTTCCTGCTCCTTCACGCTTACATCATCTATGCGCCTGCGCTGATGATTGCCCTGTTCGTTCTGCCGCACATGATCCACGCCAGCCTGACGAACTCGAAGATTCAGGGGAAATATCGCCACTCCTTCTGGAGTGAAATTTACGAAACGGTGCTGGCCTGGTACATCGCGCCGCCCACCATGGTGGCGCTGATTAACCCGCATAAAGGGAAATTCAACGTCACCGCGAAGGGCGGGCTGGTGGAAGAGGAGTATGTCGACTGGGTGATCTCCCGGCCCTATATCTTCCTGGTGCTGCTGAATATTGTGGGCGTGATTGTTGGGATCTGGCGCTACTTCTACGGCCCGGAAAACGAAATTCTGACGGTCTTCGTGAGTATGGCGTGGGTGTTTTATAACCTGATTATCCTCGGCGGCGCGGTGGCGGTATCGGTGGCGAGCAAACAGGTTCGCCGCGCGCATCGCGTCGAAATCAGCATGCCAGCGGCCATTGCTCGCGACGATGGACATCTCTTCTCCTGTACCGTACATGACTTTTCGGATGGCGGTCTGGGTATCAAGATCAACGGTCAGGCGAAGGTGCTGGAGGGGCAGAAGGTCAACCTACTGCTTAAGCGCGGCCAGCAGGAGTATGTCTTCCCGACGCAGGTGGTGCGTGTGAGAGGAAATGAAGTGGGTCTGCAACTGATGCCGCTGACCAAAAAGCAACACATTGATTTTGTGCAGTGTACGTTTGCCCGCGCGGATACGTGGGCTCTCTGGCAGGACAGCTTCCCTGAGGATAAGCCTCTGGAAAGCCTGCTGGATATTCTTAAGCTGGGGTTCCGTGGCTATCGTCACCTTGCAGAATTTGCCCCGTCGTCGGTGAAATTAATTTTCCGGTCACTTACTTCACTGGTTTCCTGGGTCGTGTCGTTCATTCCGCGTCGACCTGAGCGAGATGAAGCGAAGCAGGCGGACCCGGTTATGGCTCAACAATGATGATAACGCGATGAAAACAAAACTTTCCTGGTTATGTGCAGTGGCAATGGGGATGAGTGCGCTCCCTGCAACAGTGGCTAACGCAGCGCCTGATAACGCAGCGGCCACGCCCGCGCCAACGGTGCCTGTCGTCGCGCAAGCGACCGATCCGGTTGTGACGGCCGCGCCGGGGCAGACGGAAAACGTCGTCCCGAATCAGCCGACGACGGGGAATACGCTGCCCGCCGACAACCCGGTGGTTGGGCAGGTCATGCCTGGCGTGCCGGGAGCCAGTGCGCCGGTGGTTGCCGAAAATACGCCGTCGCGTGACGTTAAGCTGACGTTTGCCCAGATCGCGCCTCCTCCGGGCAGCATGGTTCTGCGCGGCATCAACCCAAATGGCGGTATCGAATTCGGTATGCGCAGCGATGAAGTCGTGTCGAAAGCGATGCTCAACCTGGAATACACCCCATCGCCGTCGCTGCTGCCGGTGCAGTCCCAGCTTAAGGTCTATCTGAATGACGAGCTGATGGACGTCCTGCCCGTCACCAAAGAGCAACTGGGTAAGAAAACCCTGGCTCAGGTGCCGATTAATCCGCTGTTTATCACCGATTTTAACCGCGTGCGTCTGGAGTTTGTCGGCCACTACCGCGATGTCTGTGAAAACCCGGCCAGCAGCACCCTGTGGCTGGATGTCGGGCGTAACTCTTCGCTTCAGATGACCTATCAGCCGCTGGCGTTGAAAAACGATCTCTCCGCCTTCCCGGTGCCGTTCTTCGACCCGCGTGATAACCGTCCGCTGAACCTGCCGATGGTCTTTGCCGGCTCTCCCGATGTGACCGAACAGCTGGCGGCCTCTATCGTGGCATCCTGGTTTGGTTCCCGCTCCGGCTGGCGTGGTCAAAGTTTCCCGGTCATGTACGACAAAATGCCGGACAAAAACGCGATCGTGTTTGCCACCAACGCCAAACGTCCGGCTTTCCTGCGTGACCATCCGGAGGTGAAAGCGCCCACCATCGAGATGATCAGCCATCCGGACAATCCGTACGTGAAGCTGTTGGTGATCTTCGGCCGTGATGACAAAGATCTGGTGCAGGCGGCGAAAGGCATTGCGCAGGGGAATATCCTGTTCCGCGGTAACAGCGTTGTGGTGGACGAGGTGAAACCGCTGCTGGCACGTAAGCCTTATGATGCGCCGAACTGGGTACGTACCGACCGGGCCATCACCTTTGGCGAACTGAAAACCTATGAAGAGCAATTGCAGTCAACCGGGCTTGAACCTTCTCCTGTCAGCCTGTCGCTGAACCTGCCGCCGGATCTCTATCTGCTGCGCACCAACGGCATTGATATCAATCTGAACTACCGTTACACCGCGCCGGCAACCAAAGACAGCTCGCGTATGGATATCAGCCTCAACAACCAGTTCCTGCAATCGTTCAGCCTGACCAGCAGCCAGGAGACAAACCGGTTGATGCTTCGTCTGCCTGTATTACAGGGGCTGCTGGATGGCAAAACCGATGTGTCGATCCCGGCGCTGAAGCTCGGTGCGGTGAACCAGCTGCGGTTTAACTTCCAGTATATGAACCCCATGCCGGGTGGATCGGTGGAAAACTGTATTACCTTCCAGCCGGTGCAAAACCACGTGGTGATTGGCGATGATTCCACGATCGACTTCTCGAAGTATTACCACTTTATTGCGATGCCGGATCTGCGTGCCTTTGCTAACGCCAGCTTCCCGTTCAGCCGCATGGCAGACCTCTCTGAATCGATTGTCGTGATGCCAAAAGCGGCCAACGAAGGCCAGGTTACCACGCTGCTGGACACCATGGGCACCGTCGGGGCGCAAACCGGCTTGCCGGCGATCAACGTGACGGTGACGGATGACGGGAGCCAGATCCAGAACAAAGATGCCGATATCATGGTCATCGGCAACATTCCGGACAAGCTGAAAGACGAGAAGCGCGTCGATCTGCTGGTGCAGGCGGCTCAGTCGTGGGTTAACACGCCGCTGCGTCAGACCGAGTTCCCGAGCATCATGCCGGACAGCGGCGATCGTCAGGCCAATATCAGGACGACCGTAAGCTCAACGGGTCCGATGGCCGCGATTGTCGGCTTCCAGTCGCCGTATAACGACCAGCGCAGCGTTATCGCCCTGCTGGCGGACAGCCCGCGCGGGTATGAGCTACTCAACACGGCCATGAACGACAGCGGTAAACGGGCGGCAATGTTCGGTTCCGTCTCGGTGATCCGTGAGTCGGGGGTAAACAGCCTGCGCGTGGGGGATGTCTACTACGTCGGTCATCTGCCGTGGTTCGAACGCCTGTGGTACGCCCTGTCTAACCACCCGGTGCTGCTGGCCGTGCTGGCTGCGCTCAGCGTTGTACTGCTGGCGTGGGTACTGTGGCGTCTGCTGCGAATCATCAGCCGTCGTCGTCTTAACCCGGACCATGAGTAAGCGGTGATGAAAATCTTTCGCGGGTGTGTAGTCGCAGCGTTGATGCTGGCGGCGGCGAATCTTCACGCCGCCTGTCGCTGGCCTGCCTGGGAGACGTTCAAGCAGGATTATATGAGCGAAAGTGGGCGCGTCATTGATCCCAGTGACGCGCGCAAAATCACCACCTCCGAAGGGCAAAGCTACGGACTGTTCTTTGCCCTCGCGGCAAACGATCGCAAGGCGTTCGATCTGCTGCTGGCATGGACGCGCGATAACCTTGCCGAGGGAGATTTAACCCAACATCTCCCGGCCTGGCTGTGGGGGAAAAAGGACGACGAAACCTGGGCGGTTATCGACCCTAACTCCGCGTCTGATGCCGATATCTGGATTGCCTGGTCGCTGCTGGAAGCCGGGCGGCTGTGGAAAAATCCCGATTACACGCGCACGGGTAAGGCGCTGTTGACGCGCATTGCCAGTGAGGAAGTGGTGAAGGTGCCGGGGCTGGGTTCTATGCTGCTGCCGGGTAAAGTCGGTTTTGCCGAAGAGAGTGTCTGGCGCTTCAACCCCAGCTACCTGCCGCCGCAGCTTGCGAGCTATTTCACCCGTTTTGGCGCGCCGTGGACGACGCTCCGTGAAACCAACCTGCGTCTGCTGCTGGAGACCGCGCCTAAAGGATTTTCCCCGAACTGGGTGAAATACCAGAAAAAGGGCGGCTGGCAGCTGTCGCAGGATGCATCCCTGATCGGCAGCTACGATGCGATTCGCGTCTATCTGTGGGTAGGGATGATGAACGATAACGATCCGCAGAAAGCCCGGCTACTGGCGCGTTTCAAGCCCATGGCGACCACCACAATCAAACAAGGCTTGCCGCCGGAGAAAGTGGACGTCGCGACCGGGAAACGCACCGGAGATGGGCCGGTAGGGTTTTCTGCCTCCCTCCTTCCGTTTTTACAAAACCGGGACGCGCAAGCGGTGCAACGCCAGCACGTCGCCGATCGTTTTCCCGATAACAATGCTTATTACAGCTACGTTCTGACCCTCTTTGGACAAGGGTGGGATCAGCATCGTTTTCGTTTCACCGTGCAAGGTGAATTACTACCGGACTGGGGCCAGGAATGCGCACGTTCACACTGAATCTACTCACCTTATCGCTTGGCCTGGCGCTAATGCCCCTGGCCCAGGCCGCCAACTCCCCGCAGCAGAGACAGCTGCTGGAACAGGTCCGTCTGGGGGAATCCACCCAGCGTGAGGATTTAGTGCGCCAGTCGCTCTATCGCCTTGAGCTGATCGACCCCAACAACCCGGACGTGATTGCCGCGCGCTTCCGCTACCTGTTACGACAGGGCGATACGGCGGGCGCGCAAAAAGAGCTGGATCGCCTGAAAGGAATGGCGCCCGATTCCAGTGCCTATCAGTCCTCCCGTACTACCATGCTGCTCTCCACGCCGGATGGTCGCCAGGCCCTCCAGCAGGCTCGCCTGCTTGCCACCACCGGGCACACCCAGGAAGCCATTGCCGCGTATGACAAACTGTTTGACGGTAAGCCGCCCAGTGGCGACATCGCGACGGAGTACTGGAACGTGGTGGCGAAAGAGCCAGCCCGCCGCAACCTGGCCATTAATCAGCTTAAGAAAATAAACGCCAGCAGTCCGGGTAACGTCCCGCTACAGTCCTCGCTGGCACAGCTTTTGTTCCAGAGCGGACGGCGTGATGAAGGGTTTGCGGTGTTACAGGAGATGGCCAAATCGAACAATGGCCGCAGTCAGGCGTCGGACATGTGGTACCAGCAGATCAAAGATCAGCCGGCCAGCAGCGCCAGCGTTACCGCGCTGCAACAATACCTGAGCGTGTTCAGCGATGGCGATAACGTGACGGCGGCGCGCGCCCAGCTTGAAGCGCAGCAAAAACAGCTTGCCGATCCGGCGTTCCGCGCCAAAGCCGAAGGGTTAGCCGCAGTGGATGCCGGGCAGGGCAGTAAAGCGGTAACGGAGTTGCAAAAAGCAGTCAGCGCCAACCACGCCGACAGTGAAGCCGTAGGCGCGCTGGGGCAGGCCTATTCTCAGAAAGGCGATCGCGCGCGTGCGGTTGCTCAGTTTGAAAAGGCGATCGCCCTCGATCCGCAGAGCGATAACCGGGGCAAATGGGACAGCCTGCTGAAGGTCAACCGATACTGGCTGCTGATCCAGCAGGGGGATAACGCCCTGAAAGCCAACAATACGGCCCAGGCCGAACGCTATTACCAGCAGGCGCGTAATATCGACAATACCGACAGCTACGCGGTTCTGGGCCTCGGTGATGCGGCGGCGGCGCGCAAAGATAACGACGCGGCCGAACGCTATTACCGCCAGGCGTTGCGGATGGACAGCGGCAACAGCAACGCGGTGCGCGGTCTTGCCAATATTTATCGCGCGCAGTCTCCGGAGAAGGCGACGCAGTTTATTCAGTCGCTCTCTGCCAGCCAGCGCCGCAGCATTGATGATATTGAACGTAGCCTGACGAACGAGCAGCTGTCAGCCCAGGCCGAACAGCTGGAAAGCGAGGGGAAATATGCGCAGGCCGCAGAAATTCAGCGCCGACGCCTTGCGCTTTCCCCGGGCGACGTGTGGATCACCTACCGACTGTCACGCGATCTGTATAGCGCGGGTCAGCGCAGCCAGGCGGATAACCTGATGCGTCAGCTGGCAAGCCAGAAACCGGGCGATCCGGATCAGGTTTACGCCAGCGGGCTGTACCTGTCCGGTAACGATCAGGATCGGGCGGCGCTGGCGCATCTGAACACGCTGCCGCGCGACAAGTGGAACGGCAACATTCAGGCGCTGGCGGACCGCCTGCAAAGTAACCAGGTGCTGGAAACCGCCAACCGCCTGCGCGACAGTGGAAAAGAGCAGGAGGCGGAAACGTTGCTTCGCCAGCAGCCTCCGTCCACCCGTATCGACCTGACGCTGGCGGACTGGGCTGAACAGCGTGGCGATCATGAGGCCGCGAAAACTGCCTACAACACCGTCCTGCAACGCGAACCGCAGAACGAAGACGCGATCCTCGGCCTGACCGAGGTCTCTCTTGCCCAGGGCAACAAGGACGCGGCGCGCGCGGCGCTGGCGAAACTGCCCGCGGCACAGAACGGCGAACCGCTCTCGATCAATATGCAGCGCCGGCTTGCCATGGCGCAGGCTGGCCTGGGTGATCGTGCCGCGGCAGAAAAGACCTTCAACGCCATTCTTCCGCAGGCCAAATCGCAGCCGCCTTCGATGGAAAGTGCGCTGGTGATGCGCGATGCCGCCCGTTTCCAGGCACAAAATGGTCAGCCTAAGCAGGCGCTGGACACCTGGAAAGATGCGATGGTCTCATCGGGCATCACAACGACCCGTCCGACCGATAACGACAGCTTTACTCGGCTCACGCGTAACGATGAGAAAGATGACTGGCTGAAGCGCGGCGTGCGCAGCGATGCAGGCGATCTTTATCGTCAGCAGGATCTGAACGTCACGCTGCAACACGACTACTGGGGCTCCAGCGGCACGGGGGGCTATTCCGACCTGAAAGCGCACACCACCATGCTCCAGGTTGATGCGCCGCTGTCGGACGGACGTATGTTCTTCCGTAGCGATCTGGTCAATATGAACGCCGGTTCCTTTGACACCGACAACGGAACCTACGATCCGACATGGGGTACCTGCGCCGAAACGCCATGTCACGGCAGCACGAACCAGTCGGCCAACGGCGCCAGCGTGGCCGTCGGCTGGCAGAACAAAACCTGGTCGTGGGATATCGGTACAACGCCGATGGGCTTCGACGTGGTCGATGTGGTGGGTAGCCTGAGCTACAGCAACGATTTAGGGCCGATTGGCTACACCCTGAACGCCCATCGCCGTCCGATTTCCAGCTCGGTGCTGGCCTTCGCCGGGCAAAAAGATCCCAATACCGACACCACCTGGGGCGGCGTGCGTGCCACAGGTGGCGGCGTGAGCATGAGCTACGACAAAGGCGAAGCTAACGGGATCTGGTCAAGCCTGAGTGCCGACAGCCTCACCGGGAAGAATGTCGAAGATAACTGGCGCGTCCGCTGGATGACCGGCTATTACTACAAGCTCATCAATCAGAACAACGAACGCCTGACGGTGGGCGTGTCCAACATGCTCTGGCATTACGATAAGGATTTAAGTGGCTATTCGCTGGGCCAGGGCGGTTACTACAGTCCCCAGGAGTATGTGTCGTTCGCCTTACCGGTGAACTGGCGTAAACGCACAGAGAACTGGTCATGGGAGCTGGGCGGCTCCGTCTCCTGGTCTCATTCAAAAACAAAAGATGTGATGCGTTATCCGTTACAGGGGCTGATCCCGGACAATGAGCCAGGCCGTTATACCGATAAAGGTGTGATGGAAACCGGAAGTAGCTCGTCAGGGACGGGTTATACCGCAAGGGCGATTGTTGAACGCCGCGTGACGTCCAACTGGTTTGTCGGTCTGGGCGTCGATATTCAGGAAGCAAAAGACTATACCCCGAGCCATGCGCTGCTCTACGTTCGGTATTCTGCCGCGGGCTGGCAGGGTGATATGGACTTACCACCGGAACCGCTGGTGCCTTATGCAGACTGGTGATCGGATTTTTTCTTAATCTAATTGTAAGTCTCTCTTAAAAGTGCAGCTATCGGGTATACTCGGGCGCACCAGGTTTACACCCTGGTGCGCCCTGCGCTTCGAGTTTTGTGGAGAGTCATTTTGCGTGTCAGCCGTTCCTTAACGATCAAACAGATGGCGATGGTGTCTGCCGTCACAATGCTGTTTGTCTTCATCTTCTGCGTCATTTTGCTGTTTCACTCCGTACAGCAGAATCGCTATAACACGGCTTCGCAACTGGAAAGTATTGCCCGCTCGGTGCGGGAACCCCTGTCAGCCTCGATCCTGAAAGGGGATATCCCCGAGGCGGAATCCATCCTGAAGCGCATTCAGCCCGCCGGTATCGTGAGCCGCGCGGATGTCGTGCTGCCGAACCAGTTCCAGGCGCTGCGGATGAGTTTTATCCCGGAGCGTCCCGTCCCGATGATGGTGATGCGCCTGTTTGAACTGCCGGTGCAAATTTCCCTGCCTCTCTATTCCCTGGAAAGACCGGCTAACCCGCAGCCGCTGGCCTACCTGGTGCTACAGGCCGACTCGTACCGCATGTATAAATTCGTCATGAGTTGGGTTGCTACGTTAGTGACTACTTACTTACTTTTGACACTAATGCTGAGCGTGGCGCTGACGTGGTGTATCAACCGGTTAATTGTGCATCCGTTGCGCCGCATAGCCCGGGAGCTGAACGACCTCTCTCCACAGGAGCACATGGGGCATCAGCTTCCCTTGCCGCGCCTGCATCACGACGATGAAATTGGCATGCTGGTCCGGAGTTACAATATCAACCAGCAGCGTGTCCTGCGTCAGCAGGAAGAGCTCAGTAGCAACGCCACCCGTTTTCCGGTATCCGATCTGCCAAACAAAGCGTTTTTAATGGCCTTGCTGGAGCAGACCGTCGCCCGCCAGCAGACCACCGCGCTGATGGTGATTGCCTGCGAAACCTTGCAGGACACGGCGGGCGTGCTGAAAGAGAGCCAGCGCGAGATGCTGTTGCTGACGCTGGTGGAAAAGGTGAAATCCGTTCTGGCGCCGCGCATGGTGCTCACCCAGGTCAGTGGTTATGACCTGGTGGTGATCGCGCACGGTGTTAAAGAGCCGTGGCACGCCATTACGCTAGGTCAGCAAGTACTCACTGTCATTAATGAGCGGCTGCCCATTCAGGGTATCCAGCTTCGCCCGAGCGCCAGCATCGGTATTGCGATGTACTACGGGGGGCTGACCGCCGAGCAGCTTTATCGTCGGGCCTTCTCGGCCGCGTTCACCGCGCGCCGGAAAGGCAAAAACCAGATCCAGTTCTTTGATCCGGAGCAGATGGAAAAAGCCCAGCAGCGCCTGACGGAAGAGAGCGACATTCTGACGGCGATGGACAATCGCCAGTTTGCGCTCTGGCTACAGCCGCAGGTCAATTTGCGCACGGGTGAAGTGACCAGCGCCGAAGCGTTGCTGCGTATGCAACAGCCGGACGGCACGTGGGAGCTGCCTGAGGGGATGATCGAACGTATCGAGTCCTGCGGCCTGATGGTCACCGTCGGCTACTGGGTGCTGGAAGAGTCCTGCCGCCAGCTTGCGGCCTGGCAACAACGGGGCATCACGCTGCCGCTGTCGGTGAATCTCTCTGCGCTACAGCTGATGCACCCGACCATGGTGCCGGAGATGCTCGAGTTGATCCACCGCTACCGCATTCAGCCCCACACGTTGATCCTGGAAGTCACCGAGAGCCGTTGTATCGACAATCCTGACGATGCTGTCGCCATTCTGAAACCGCTGCGTAATGCCGGGATCCGCATTGCTCTGGACGATTTCGGTATGGGGTATTCCGGCCTGCGTCAGCTCCAGCACATGAAAACGTTGCCGGTGGACGTCCTGAAAATCGACAAAACCTTTGTGGATGGGCTGCCGGGGGATTGCAGCCTGGTACAGGCCATTATTCAGATGGCGCACAGCCTGAATCTGCACGTAATTGCCGAGGGTATTGAAACCGACGCCCAGCGTGAGTGGCTGGCTGCGGCGGGCGTGGAGAGCGGACAGGGCTTCCTGTTTGACCGCGCCGTACCGACGGATATCTTTGAGCAACGCTATCTCGCCGACGCTGGCAATAACGCAAAAGTGTAATTTTGTTGCTGGCTTGTGCGAGCCAGCTCAAAGTTCTTAACATTTGTGTTTCAAATTTGAACCCCGTTTATTTCTGTCCTGTTATGTGGGTGTTATTTTAAAGCCGCAGGTTAACCATAACCTTACAAAGCCTGTAGTTTTTCTTTCCAGGGACACCCTATGAAAACCTCACTCTTCAAAAGTCTTTACTTCCAGGTCCTGACAGCCATCGCTATCGGTATTCTGCTCGGTCACTACTACCCGGAGCTGGGCGCGCAGATGAAACCGCTTGGCGACGCGTTCGTTAAGCTCATCAAAATGATCATCGCGCCGGTCATTTTCTGTACCGTGGTGACCGGTATCGCTGGCATGGAAAGTATGAAGGCGGTCGGGCGTACGGGGGCGGTTGCCCTGCTGTACTTCGAGATTGTCAGTACCATCGCGCTGATTATCGGCCTGATAATTGTCAACGTGGTACAGCCTGGCGCGGGCATGAACGTCGACCCGGCCACGCTGGATGCGAAAGCGGTGGCGGTTTACGCTGAACAGGCGAAAGATCAGGGGATTGTTGCCTTCCTGCTGGACGTGATCCCGAGCAGCGTGATTGGCGCGTTCGCCAGCGGAAACATCCTCCAGGTGCTGCTGTTTGCCGTGCTTTTTGGCTTTGCCCTGCACCGTCTTGGCAGCAAAGGCCAGCTGATTTTTAACGTCATTGAAAGCTTCTCGCAGGTGATCTTCGGCATCATCAACATGATCATGCGTCTGGCCCCGATTGGCGCCTTTGGCGCGATGGCCTTCACCATCGGGAAATATGGCGTCGGCACGCTGGTACAGCTGGGCCAGCTGATCGTCTGCTTCTACATCACCTGTATTCTGTTTGTGGTGGTGGTGCTCGGCTCCATCGCCCGTGCGACCGGCTTCAGCATCTTCAAATTTATCCGTTACATTCGTGAAGAGCTGCTGATTGTCCTCGGCACATCCTCTTCGGAGTCCGCGCTGCCGCGTATGCTCGATAAAATGGAAAAGCTGGGCTGCCGTAAGTCAGTGGTGGGGCTGGTTATTCCTACGGGCTACTCCTTTAACCTGGACGGCACCTCGATATACCTGACGATGGCGGCGGTCTTTATTGCCCAGGCCACTAACAGCCACATGGATATCTTCCATCAGATTACGCTGCTGGTGGTGCTTCTGCTCTCTTCAAAAGGGGCGGCGGGCGTAACGGGCAGCGGATTTATCGTGCTGGCGGCCACCATTTCGGCGGTGGGCCATCTGCCGGTGGCGGGCCTGGCCCTGATCCTCGGTATTGACCGCTTTATGTCTGAAGCCCGTGCGTTAACCAACCTGGTCGGCAATGGCGTGGCGACGATTGTGGTGGCGAAGTGGGTGAAAGAGCTGGATCACAAGAAGCTTAACGATACGCTGAATAACCGCACATCTGAGGACAAAACCCCCGGTTTATCCTCTTAATCCCTCATAAATGCCCGTATTCCCTTGTGGGGATGCGGGCACCTGCGCATAATAACCGTTCATACCTGTCATAATTCGACAAGATTTTTTTTGGGTATATTTCACTTCCGCCCGTGACGTTTAGCCGAACACGCTGTCTAATCGGAAGGTTTTCATCGTCATCTTTGAGTGCTCACGTCGCGAGACACTCTCTTTAACCAGGAATGTTGATCAGGGGTTCACATGCAGGGCACAAAAATTCGACTCTTAACCGGCGGTTTGCTGATGATGGCAGCAGCCAGTTATGTGCAGGCAGATGCGCTCCAGCCAGACCCGGCCTGGCAACAGGGAACACTGGCGAACGGTTTCCAGTGGCAGGTATTATCCACTCCGCAACGTCCGAGCGATCGCATTGAAATCCGTCTTTCTGTGAATACCGGCTCCCTCACTGAAAGCACCCAGCAGACCGGCTTAAGCCACTTTATTCCTCGACTGGCGCTCACCCAGAGCGGCAGTTTGCAGGCGGTTCAGGTGCGTTCTTTATGGCAACAGGCCATCGATCCGAAACGCCCGCTGCCCCCGGCTGTGGTCTCCTATGACTACACCATGTTTAACCTGAGCCTGCCCAACAACCGTAACGATCTGCTTAAAGAAGCACTGACCTATCTTTCGGATGCCACCGGCAAACTGGCGATTACGCCTGAGACCGTTAACTATGCGTTGAGCAACAGCGACATGGTGGCGACCTGGCCGACGGATACCAAAGAAGGCTGGTGGCGCTACCGCCTGAAAGGGTCAACGCTGCTTGGCCACGACCCGGCAGAGCCGCTGAAACAGCCGGTTGATGCCGCGCAGGTGAAATCTTTCTACCAGCAGTGGTACACCCCGGATGCCATGACCCTGATTGTGGTGGGCAACGTGGACAGCCGTGCGGTGATAGAACAGATCAACAAAGCATTTGGCGATCTGAAAGGGAAGCGTGAAACGCCCGCCCCTGTTCCTACCTTGTCCCCGCTGCGTCCTGAGACGGTCAGCATCATGACGGATACCGTGCGTCAGGATCGTCTTTCAATGATGTGGGATACGGCCTGGCAGCCGATCCGCGAGTCTTCTGCGCTGTTGCGTTACTGGCGTGCGGATCTCGCGCGTGAAGCGCTGTTCTGGCACGTTCAGCAGACGCTCAGCAAGAACAACGTGAAAGATATTGGCCTGGGATTTGACTGCCGTGTGCTGTTCCAGCGCGCCCAGTGCGCCATTAACGTGGAATCGCCGGGTGATAAGCTGAATGCCAATCTCGGCGTGGTGGCGAAAGAGCTGGCTAAGGTGCGGAAAGAGGGCCTGTCTGAAGAGGAGTTTAACGCGCTGGTGGCGCAGAAATCCCTCGAATTGCAGAAACTGTTCGCCACCTATGCCCGCGCCGATACCGATATCTTAATCAGCCAGCGCATTCGCTCCTTGCAGAATCAGGTGGTGGATATCGCGCCGGAGCAGTATCAGAAACTGCGTCAGGACTTCCTGAACGGTCTGACCGTGGAGATGCTGAATCAGGATCTGCGTCAGCAGCTGTCGCAGGATATGGCGTTGATTCTGTTGCAGCCGAAAGGTGAGCCGGAATATGACATGAAAGAGTTGAAGGCCACCTGGAGCGCCATCATGGCGACGCCGCCGCAGCCAGCGCAAACGGCAGCCGATGATTTACACCAGGATGCGAGCGATATTCCGCAGGGCCAGTAAGCTCTGCGTTCCCTCAGCCCTGAGGGAGAGGGTTAGGGTGCGGGCATCAGCCCGCACAGTCCTTAAGCAGGCATCGCCTCGCGCGGAATAATCGCTCCGCGATACTGAATCACCGTGCTGGCCGTCAAGTGACCGCGCTGCGCCGCCGCTTCCGGCGTTCCCCCCGTCAGACGTACCGCCAGATACCCCGCGCTGAAAGAATCTCCCGCCGCCGTGGTATCGATTACTTTCTCTTTCGCCAGCTTCACCGCCGGCACCTCTGTCACGGCTTCACCTGCAACCGCCACCAGGCAAGACTCCGCCCCGCGCTTGATCACCACTTCGCTGACCCCGGCAGCCTGCGTCCGGGCAATGACCTCATCAACCGGTTTTTCGCCCCACAGAGCATCTTCATCATCCAGCGTCAGGAAGGCGATATCTGTGCATTCGAGCATCTGCTGGTAGACCTGCTGCGTCTCTTCGCGGCTGGCCCACAAACGCGGACGGTAGTTGTTATCGAAAATCACCTTACCGCCATTGGCACGGCATTCGCGCAGCAGTGACAGCAGCTTTTCACGGCTCTCCTGGCTCAGGATCGCCAGGCTGATCCCGCTCAGGTAGAGATAATCGAAGGTCGCCAGTTCTTCGCAAATGGCAGCGGCGGCCTCGCTTTCCAGCCAGAATTTGGCGGCCGCTTCATTACGCCAGTAATAGAAGGTGCGCTCGCCGGTGCTGTCGGTTTCGATGTAGTACAAACCCGGCAGGCGGTTTTCCATTCGCTGGATCAGCGAGGTCCCAACGTTTTCACCCTGCCAGGCTTCCAGCATCTGCTGGCTGAAGCTGTCCGTTCCCAGCGCGGTAACGTAGCTCACGCTCAGCGCGTCGGGGGCGACCTGACGGGCAATGTAAACGGAGGTGTTCAATGTATCGCCACCAAAACCGCGGCTGACTTCCGCGCCTTTCTGGGACAGCTCAATCATGCATTCGCCAATCACGGCAATTTTTTTAGACATAGTCGTGAACCTGAACAAAGTAATTAAGGGTAGTGTGCGCTGTGTGTTTTTTATGGTCAACTATATTAAAACGACGTTCCATTATTTTTTTTGAGCCAGCGCGTATTCCGGCATATTTCTGTCATCTTAATTTCATTTTCCCGGTGAATTGAACATAAAGTTCTCACCTGGCGGGCCGATAACTCAGTGACGAGTCCAGAAAGGCTATCCCATACAACAGGACATCCGAAATGAAGTCAGAGCAGGTTATCCAGCGGCTGAGCACTACGCCTGAGGCAAGTATTGAGAACTTGCAGGAGCATCGCTACTGGCTGCAATGTGAGCGAGCGTACACCTATCAGCCCATCTACCGTACCGACGGTCGGTTAATGGCGATTGAGGTGTTAACGGTCGTCACTCATCCATCGAATCCTTCACAGCGTATTGCACCGGACCGCTATTTTGCGGAGGTTGCCGTGCGTCAGCGTATCGACGTGCTGGAAGAGCAGCTGAGAATGCTGGCGACGAAGCAGGCGTTCTTCGAGCAGCACGGTATTCTGGCGTCGGTGAACGTGGATGGCCCAACCCTGATGGCGTTACGTCAGAACGCGACATTGCAGGCGCTGATTGCCACCTTGCCGTGGATGCGCTTCGAGCTGGTGGAACATGTTCAGCTGCCGCAGGACTCCTCGTTTGCCTCGATGTGTGAGTTTGGCCCGCTGTGGCTGGATGATTTCGGTACCGGTATGGCCAACTTCTCCGCCCTGAGCGAAGTGCGTTATGACTACATCAAAGTGGCCCGCGATCTGTTTATCATGCTGCGCCAGACGCCGGAGGGACGGAACCTGTTTACGATGCTCCTGCAACTGATGAACCGCTATTGCCAGGGCGTCATTGTGGAAGGCGTAGAGACGCTGGAGGAGTGGCGCGACGTGCAAAATTCCCCGGCAGCGGCGGCACAGGGTTATTTCCTCTCTCGTCCTGTCCCCATGGATACTCTGGAAAAGGTGATAACCATCCTCTGATCTGCCCGCTTCCCTTTGTCTGAACTATAGTTTTAGAGGCAAGTTCATCAGGAAAGGGGACAACAATGACAAAAACAACCAGGGTGATTTCCTGGACAGCAGGGATTTTCTTGTTGCTGATCGTGGTCTTAATCATCATTATCGCCACGTTTGACTGGAACCGGCTCAAACCGACCATCAACCAGAAAGTCTCAACCGAGCTAAACCGCCCCTTCGCAATACGTGGCGATTTGGGTGTCGTGTGGGAGCGCCAGAAAGAGGAAACCGGCTGGCGAAGCTGGGTGCCATGGCCGCACGTTCACGCCGACGACATCATTCTCGGCAACCCGCCGGACATCCCCGAAGTGACCATGATCCACCTGCCGCGCGTGGAAGCCACGCTGGCGCCGTTAGCCCTGTTAACCAAAACGGTGTATCTGCCGTGGATCAAACTTCAGCAGCCCGACGCGCGGCTGATTCGCCTGTCAGAGAAAAACAATAACTGGACGTTTGATCTCGCCAGCAGCGGCGATAAAGATCAGAATGCGCAGCCCTCTTCGTGGTCTTTCCGCCTCGACAATATTCTGTTCGATCGGGGGAGGATCGCCATTGACGATAAGGTGAGTAAGGCTGACGTGGAGATCCTCGTCGATCCGCTGGGTAAGCCTCTGCCGTTTAGCGAAGTGACGGGCAGTAAAGCCAAAGGCGATGACAGCAAAGCGGGCGATTACGTCTTCGGCCTGACGGCGAAAGGGCGCTACAACGGCCAGCCGCTGACCGGTAAAGGCAAAATCGGCGGCATGCTGGCGCTCAGGAGTGAGGGCACGCCGTTCCCGGTGCAGGCGGATTTCCGCTCGGGCAACACCCGCGTGGCGTTCGTGGGCACGGTTAACGACCCGATGAACATGGGCGGCGTCGACCTCCAGCTTAAGTTTGCCGGGGATTCGTTGGGTGAACTGTACGATTTGACCGGCGTACTGCTGCCAGATACCCCGCCGTTTGAAACGGACGGGCGCCTGGTTGCCAAAATCAACACCGAAAAATCGTCCGTCTTTGACTACCGGAATTTTAACGGGCGCATCGGCGACAGCGATATCCACGGCACGCTGACCTACACCACCGGTAAACCGCGCCCGAAACTGGAGGGGGACGTTGAATCCCGCCAGCTGCGTCTGGCCGATCTTGGTCCGCTGATTGGCGTAGATTCGGGCAAAGGCACGAAGTCTAAAGAGGTTAAAAAGGACGTTCAGCCTGCGGGTAAAGTGCTGCCCTATGACCGCTTCGAAACCGACAAATGGGACGTGATGGATGCGGATGTACGCTTCAAAGGACGTAAAATTGAGCATGGCAGCACGCTGCCGCTGAGCAACCTCTCGACCCATATCATCCTGAAAAACGCCGACCTGCGCCTGCAACCGCTGAAGTTTGGCATGGCCGGGGGAACCATCTCATCGAATATCCACCTGGAGGGGGATAAAAAGCCAATGCAGGGAAGGGCGGAGATCCAGGCGCGTCGGCTGAAGCTGAAAGAGCTGATGCCGGACGTGGAGCTGATGCAGAAAACCCTCGGTGAGATGAACGGCGACGCGGATATTCGCGGCACGGGTAACTCGGTAGCGGCGCTGCTGGGTAGCGGAAACGGCAACCTGAAGCTGCTGATGAACGACGGGCTGGTGAGCCGTAACCTGATGGAGATCCTGGGGCTGAACGTCGGGAGCTTTATCATCGGGCAAATCTTCGGTGACGACGAAGTACGCGTTAACTGCGCGGCGGCAAATCTGGATCTGGTCAACGGCGTGGCGCGTCCGCAGATCTTCGCTTTCGACACGGAAAACGCGGTTATCAACGTCACCGGTACCGCCAGCATGGCGTCCGAGCAGCTGGATTTAACCATCGATCCGGAAAGTAAAGGCATTCGTATCATCACCCTGCGCTCGCCGCTGTACGTTCGCGGGACCTTCAAAGATCCTCAGGCGGGCGTGAAGGCCGGGCCGTTGATTGCGCGTGGTGCGGTCGCCGCCGCGCTCGCTACGCTGGTCACCCCTGCGGCGGCGCTGCTGGCGTTGATTTCGCCGTCAGAAGGCGAAGCGAATCAGTGTCGGACGATTTTGTCGCAGATGAAGAAGTAGTCCCGTTTCTCCCTCTCCCTTGTGGGAGAGGGCTAAATTGTAGGCCGGGTAAGGCGTAGCCGCCACCCGGCATTCACTTACAGCGCCTGATGCTTCGTCTCGTGCGTCAGCAGCAGCGCAATCAGCGTCAGCGCTGCCATTGCCGCCAGATAGACACCCACATAGAACAGGCCATAGTTCGCCTGAAGCCATGTGGCGATATACGGAGCCACCGAGGCGCCCAGAATCGACGAAACGTTATAGGAGAACGACGCGCCGGTGTAACGCACTTCAGTCGGGAACAGCTCCGGCAGCAGCGCGCCCATTGGGCCAAAAGTCAGCCCCATCAGGCTCAGGCCAATCAGCAGATACGCCATCACCAGCGCAGGGCTACCTGAACCCAGCAGCGGCGGGAAGACAAACAGCGCGAACAGAATAATCAGCGAGGTGATGACGATCATGCTTGAACGACGGCCAAATTTATCCGCCAGCAGGCCCGCGATGGGCACCATCACACCAAATCCGATGACCGCCATCATCAGCATCCACAGCACTTCGTTACGCGGCAGGCCCAGGCCGACCGGCGCGGCGGCGGTACTGAAGGTCATGGAGTAAACGGTCATGATGTAGAACAGCGTGTAGGTTGCCAGCATGATGAACGTGCCCAGCACGGTCACGCGGAGGTGTTTGGTCAGCAGCGTCCCCAGCGGAACTTTAACCTGCTTTTTCGCCGCGGCGACTTTAGCGAAGACCGGCGTCTCGTGCAGCGACACGCGAACGTACAGGCCAATCAGCACCAGCACGGCAGAGAAGACGAATGGAATACGCCAGCCCCAGTTCATGAACTGTTCATCAGTCAGCAGCCAGGAGAGGAGCAGGAAGGTGCCGTTAGCAAAGAAGAACCCAATCGGTGCGCCCAGCTGCGGGAAAGAGCCATACAGGGCACGTTTGCGCGCCGGGGCGTTTTCGGTCGCCAGCAGTGCCGCGCCGCCCCATTCCCCGCCCAGCCCCAGACCCTGCCCAAAGCGCGCCAGCGCCAGCAGCACAGGCGCCAGAATGCCGATAGTTTCATAGGTCGGCAGCAGGCCGATGGCGACGGTGGAGATCCCCATCGTCAGCAGCGAGGCAACCAGCGTCACTTTACGGCCGACGCGATCGCCAAAATGCCCAAAGACCGCTGAACCAATCGGACGCGCAACGAAGGCGATAGCAAAGGTGGCTAAAGACTGTAGCGTGGCTGCCGTCGGGTCGCCCTGAGGGAAGAAAATATGCGGAAAGACAATGACCGCAGCGGTGGCGTAAATATAAAAGTCGAAGAACTCAATGGCGGTGCCAATCAGCGATGCGACGACGACTTTATTGCGCGAGTTGACCGGAACGTGTTCCGCCCCTTCGTTAAGTGTGGTGGCTGTTGCTTGCATACTATTTTCTTATTTTTGGACGAACGAAGGGCCATATTAGGCATAGCAAAAGCGACATTTCAATCTGTAACAAAGGCGTGGTGTGGTCATAAAAGCAACAAAAAGCGGATAATTTTCAGACCAGCGAAAACACTTCTATGAAATGCTTCACACTTTTTAAATATCAGTCATTAAAACTGGTTTTGCGTTAAATAAAAGTTACGGCCTGGATTTATATGCTGAAATGGCGAATCGGGCTGAAATATCAGCCCGACATGATATCAGCGGTGGGTTTTACCCGGCATGCGCGGGTCATCTTTATACTCTGCCGTGGCGATCCACGCGGCGCAGAACAGCGTCAGGCGAGCGAAGAAATAGAAGAAAGCCATCAGCCCCAGCACCGAACCAAAGGCCGCGCCGGAGGGAGACTTCACCAGGGACGGCAGCGTATAGGTCATCACAATCTTGATCACCTCAAAACCAATGGCGGCAATCAATGTCCCGCGCATCAGCGCCTTCTTGCGCGGACGATGGCGGGGCAAACGCCAGAAGATCCAGAAGAACAGAAGGTAGTTAGCAAAGATAGAAATGGCCAGCCCAATGCCGCGCCAGGCCGGTTTCAGCCATTCAATGTAATCCAGGTACAGCGCGGAGATAATCATCTGCTGCGCGGAACCGGCGACCGAGGTGATGGAGAGCGTAATGACCAGCGCCACCAGCAGCCCAATCAGCGAAATAAAGTCGCGCAAATACTTCACCCATATCTTCTCCTGATCCTGCGGTCTACGCTCCCAGACGTCACGCGACTGGGCGCGAATAGCCTCACGCAGGTTGCCCATCCAGTTCACCCCGGAATAGAGCGCAATCAGCAACCCGACGATACCCACGGTGGTACGCTGCTGCACGGCGGTGTTGATGGTGCTTTTGAGCGTTGCGGCGAGCGTCTGGTCGCTGACGTTGGTCAGGATCTTATTGAAGATGTCCTGCAACAGCGTCGGGTGAGACGCCAGCACAAAACCGGCGGCGGCAAATGACACCATCAGGATGGGGATCATCGACAGGAACGAGAAATAGGTAATCGCTGCGCCAAACTGATTTCCCATGCGGTCGTTAAAGCGCTCAGCGGCGCGTATCAGGTGAGCAATCGCGGGTATCTGCTGAATTTTTTCGGCTATGCCGGTCACGGTGCCCAGCGCTTTGCTGGCCGTTCCAGGCTCTTTCGGCGCTTCAGGTTCGTTATCCATCTTTTTGATGGGTTCATAATCTAAATGTTGAGTCGGTCGTTGCGGGTTATTTTCCGGCGTCACGCGCATTTTCCTTTTCGTTGAGCTGGATGTTACTGAATTATAGCTTGTGACTAGTCGACGTAACCTTTTGTGAGTTCGGTAAGCCACTCCATAAACACATGCACCCGGCGGGAGAGGTTACGGCGGTGGGGATAAATGAGGGAGACGGGCATCGGTTCAGCCCGGTATTGCGGCAGGATCTCAACGAGTTTTTTCGTGCGCAGGGCATCACGCACCCCGACGCGCGGAACCTGAATAATGCCAAGCCCGGCGATACAGGCGGCCTGGTAGGTTTCCGTGCTGTTAACCGTCAATACGCCTCCCGTTTTTACCCACTGGGTCGCGCTGCCGTTGTAATACTCAAAACCCTGCGGACGCGTGCCCAGCGTGGCGGAGTAGTGAATGAGGGCATGCGAAGCCAAATCGTCCAGCGTCTCAGGGTAGCCGAATCGCGTCAGATAATCCGGGCTGGCGCAGTTAATCACCGACAGTTTCCCAAGCGGGCGGGCGATAAGCCCGGAGTCCCTTAAGTTTCCCACGCGAACCACACAGTCAAATCCTTCGCGGATGACATCGACCAGACGATCGCTGCTACTCAGCTCCAGCTCAATGCCGGGGAACTGTTGTAAAAATGCAGGCAGTTTCGGAATGACTACATTTCGCGCAATGGCAACGGGCATATCCACACGTAGCCGACCGCTGATGGTTGAAGGGTCGTGCAGGAACATGCCGTCCAGTTCGTCCAGATTCATCAGCAGATCTTTAGCGCGCTCGTAATAAACCATGCCGTCCTGCGTCAGGCTGACGCGGCGGGTAGTGCGGTGCAGCAGCTGCGTGCCCAGTGCGTTTTCCAGTGCCTGGATCTGTCGCGATACGCTCCCCTTCGGCAGGCTTAACGTCTCCGCCGCGCGGGAAAAACTTTCCAGTTCCGCGACCCGAAGGAAAAGCTGCATTGCGTGTATTTTATCCATAGATGTTGGTCATTGTTGTTATGAATGAAACAGTGAAGCGCTGACGGCACTATTTATTGATTTTCTATCATCTAATAAGCTCTTTCTCAATCTTCATCACAGCCGAAACGAGGTGAATTATGAGTGAACGTATTGCTTTAGTGACGGGCGGTAGCCGCGGCCTGGGTAAAAATGCCGTTTTGAAGCTGGCCGCGGAAGGGACAGGCATCATCCTGACCTGGAACAACAGCCAGCAGGAGGCGCAGGATGTTGTGCGCGAAATCGAGGCAACAGGCGGGAAAGCGGTAGCATTGCAGCTTAACGTCGGCGATACGGCAAGTTTTTCGCGCTTTGCTCAGCAGGTGAAGGATACCCTCAAACACGTCTGGCAACGTGACACCTTTGACTATTTAGTGAACAACGCAGGCACGGGGTTATACGCACCCTATACCGAGACGACGGAGGCGCAGTTTGATGATGCGCTGAACATTCACTTCAAAGGGCCGTTTTTCCTCACGCAACAGCTGCTGCCGCTCATAAAAGACGGAGGGCGGATCCTGAACGTCTCCAGCGGACTGGCCCGTTTTACTCAGCCCGGTTCAGGCACCTACGCGGCAATGAAAGGGGCGATGGAGGTGCTGACCCGCTATCAGGCAAAAGAGCTTGGCGCGCGCGGAATTTCCGTCAATATCATCGCGCCCGGTGCGATTGAAACCGACTTTGGGGGCGGACGCGTGCGGGATAATGCGGAGCTTAACCAGCTGCTGGCCTCGCAGACGGCGCTGGGACGCGTGGGCCTGCCCGATGATATTGGTGATGCCATTGCGGCGTTGCTCAGTGACAAACTGGGCTGGATGAATGCACAACGTATTGAAGTTTCAGGCGGTATGTTCCTGTAATGTTCAGTCTTAAGGGGGAGGGAACCCTCTTAAGGAAATCCTTAAAACAGGTATGTCTAAATGCTGGAAGATATAAAGAGAGCTGGGTGATTTGTAACCTCTCCATTCATTGAGTTTTTTCTTAAAAAATGCCTCTGTAGAATCCCCCTTCGCTATTCTCAGAGGAGTAAAACGATGCGAGTAATCATGTTTGACAGGCAGTCATTATTTATTCATGGAGCGATGTACAGTTTGCAGAAGTTAATTCCGAAAATAGATATGACAGGGGCTCGTCAGACTGATGAATTATGGGCGCAATTATCCGCGTCACCCTCCGCTATCGTCATGATAGATGGGTATTTAATTCGTGATAATGGTGTGGCTTTACTGGAAGAGATTATGGATCGTTTTCCAGCGTCGCGCGTGGTGTTGGTGTTAACGAAAAAAGAGCGACGTTGGGTTGAGCAAATGTTTCAGCGCAACGTGGTGGCGATAGTTCCCCGCAATGCGAATCCCGAACGCTTTTCCGCAGTGCTGGATTCCGTATCGCGTGGAATGGTCTGTTTTCCCGGCGAGTGGCTGAAGCAGCACTCCTCTCAGGATGAACTGGCAGTGTTAAGCGAGCGCCAGCGTGAGGTATTGAAGTTACTGGCGGCCGGAGAGTCCAATAAAGAGATTGGTCGTAATCTCAATATCAGTGCGGCAACGGTAAAAGCCCATCTTGAGACGCTTTTCCGGCGTCTTGATGTCAAAAACCGGACGCAGGCCGCGATGTACTACACCCGGGCGACGGCCTGAAGGATCTTCTCAGGCAGAGGGGACTCTTCCCCAAAACTGAAGAGGGTTAATATCAGGGCGTCATGCTGCTGTTGGGTTAATGGGCGTTTGTTCATTTCCCGCAGCAGCGCCTCACATAATTGAATATCATTAAAAAGCAAATTCTCCGCCTCAATCGGCGTGATGAGACTGTCAAATTTTTCCCACTGGCGAATCACGTGACCATAACCAATAACCCATATACCCTTTTCGTCACGGTATTTCTCCAGGGAAAGACCCTGTTGTTTTTTAATTAATGCGATTGCAGCAGAAGATATCTGCATTGCATAACCCGTCATAAGCGTTTCCTCTTAGTGGCGCGACTATAGAGGAAACGCCGCCGGGGAAATATCCGCCAAATGGCTGTTAATCAGGTTTAACTGAACGGGAATTCCTTTTTCAGTAAACCGAATAGCCAGTCGTTATGCCATTGCCCTGAAAGGAAATAACTCTCACGCAACTCACCTTCCAGTTGAAAACCTGTTTTTTCCAGCAGTCGCCTTGAGGCGATATTTCCCGCCGTCACGGTGGCGGTGAGCCGACGGATATTACCCTGAGTCAGCGCGAAATCACACACAGCCCGCAGAGATTCAAAGCCGTAACCTTTCCCCTGCGCAGAGGGCGCAAAGAGAAAACCGACTTCAGCACAATCTGCTTCCCGGTGCACATAGCCGGTTACGCCCAGCGGCGTCTGGCTGGCCGTCTCACGCACCACAAGGCAGAGCCAGTGCGAGCTGCCCGGCATCCACGGCAACAGACGAGACTCAAAGGCTTCCCGAATGTCCGCCTCGCTACGCGCAGGGGCGACAAAACGCATCACCTCAGGATTTTGCTGTAGCGACAGAAAAAAGGGCCAGTCTTGCTCTTGCAGCGGCGAGCAGGTGAGACGCGCGGTGGTTAAGGCGGGCATGACGATCCTCCGGAGGCATTACAAATGATTATAAGGTTGTCACTTTATTTCAACAGAAAGTCAGGTATGTTTAACCTCATATAAATAAAAAGAAAAACGACTTTTAATGCCGCTTTAGCGGTACTCATTGTCTCTCAAGGAAAACAATGATGATTAGCTCATCGCATCATACCCGCGAACAGTTTGAACACTGTCTGGCGGCGATCCGTCAGGCGTCTGTTGAAATTTTACTTCTGTTGAATGTACATGTTTCTGAAGGAAAAGATCCACGCTGGTTTCTGGAGCAACTGGATAGCGCCCGCCTGGGGCTGGGCGGGTGGGGCGCCGTAGCCAGGAAGCTGAATCTGAATGATGCGGAAATGACGGCCTTTACGCTGCAATTACGCTTGCTTCAGCAGCGTGTTCCCCAGTATGAAAGCGGGCAGGATGTCAGCGAAAATCAGCTGATTGCGGCGATGCGCTTCGTCACCTCCCTTGAATATCTGCGTCTGCAACAGCCCCTCCTGACCTACGATACCGGGAGTGTGCCAGAGAAGGAGAGCCAGCTTCAGGCGCAGAAACAGGTGCGTGCCATTGAGCTGATGATTAAAGGGCTGATACAGCAGGCGTGGCCCGATCCGGTGCGGCTGAATAATCATCTTAAGACCTTGTTTAACGCTGAACGCGTGCGTCGCTGGCTGAAAAACGGTGAGATTAATGATGTTCTGAGCGGCATGTTGTTCAGCGAACTGGCCCAGCTGCTGGTGGATAAAAAAGAATTTAGCCGCTACTACGCGCCGCTGTTTAACGCTCCGGACATGCTGACGCTGCTGGTAGAGCCCCGCAAAACCCTGCAAACCTTCCTCGAAGATATTCGACAAATCCGCAACAGCATCACCGTGCAGCAGCCGTTAAGCGGGGCGCAAATCCAGCTGCTCGACTGCTATTACACGCAGATCACCCGCTCCGTTCAGCGCGCGTTTGAGGAAGGGCGGACACGCGTTAACCCGGCGGCGCTGATGGCGGTGGACGAAAGCGAGCTGCACGCGTTCTGGGAAAAGGCGCAAAAAATGGACCGCACCACAGGCGGCGATCTTTTTGAAGTGCGCGACAGTATAGAAAAACCGACTCAGCGCGCCGCGCGTACGCCAGAGCAGCGCGAACAGCTGATTTCCGGCGTGCTGTGGGGAGCGGTTGGCGTGATGGTTATCGCGATTGTCGTGGGGGGATTCTGGCTGGTGACCAGCAGTAAACCGCAGCCGGCTGTGGCCAGTACGGCATCTCCCGCGCAGGTGCAGGAGATGCGCGAAACGCCTTCCTCACGCGAGACGTTAACCCGCATGGGTGTTACCTGGGATGAGAATAATTTCCGCTCGGCCATCAATCGCAATGACACCCGCGTGGCGCTCCTGTTTTTGCAGGGCGGGATGGACTGGAAAATGTCATGGACGGAGGAGGCGTTGTCGGCAGGCTACGACGATGTACTGGAAGTAATGTTGCGCTACCGCCTGCAAATGACAGAGCAAAAGCCCTGCCGACGCTTTATTAATACGCTTAGCCATGCGATGGCGAACGGCGAATCGCTGACGCCTATGCGTAAGCAGTACCTGAAAGCATTCTGTACCGTTCCCGCGGTGGTGAAACGCCAGCAGCACGACGCCGATATGGCAACGCGCCGCGCGAAGACGCAGCCCGATGCCAGCACAAAAAAATGGCAGTCCATCCAGACTGCCATTTATGAGGTGATCCGCTGATTATTTTTCCCCCTCACCCTGCCCCTCAGGGGAGAGGGGCAGGGTGAGGGGCGAGGCTCAGGGCTCCCCATACAGCCCAATCAACCGCCGCACCACGCCATTCGTCCAGCCGAAGCCATCCTGCAACGGATACTCACCCCCGCCACCTTCGCGTGGCGTGCTGCTGGCGATGTGGTACTTCTCAATCAGCTTATGATGGGTTTTGTAGTAATGGTTCACCGTGTGCAGCCAGCTCCAGGCGATCTCATCTCCCAGCGAGTCGTTGCCGTACTGCTTGAACCCCTGGATCGCCATCCACTGGAGCGGCGCCCAGCCGTTCGGCTTATCCCACTGCTCCCCGGTTTCATATTCGGTGGCGAGAATACCGCCCGGCGTGAGCAGACGGGCTTTAACGGCATCGGACAGCCGTTCAGCCTGCTCATGCGTCGCCATGCCCACATAGAGCGGCACAATGCTGGCCGCAGAGAACAGCGCCAGGGCTTCACGCCGCCAGTCGTAATCACGATAACAGCCGTTCTCTTCGTCCCACAGATAGCGGTTCACCGCCGCGCGCCGGTCGCTGGCTTTCTGGCGGAACAGATCAGCCGTCTCTTTATCCCCTTTCGACGCGGAGATATTGGCGATAGCGCTCTCCAGTTTGAACAGGAATGCGTTCAAATCAATGGGGATAAATTGTGTCGTGCGGATGCTGGCCAGCCGCGCAGGATCGCGCAGCCAGCGGGATGAGTAATCCCATCCTGAGGCTGCCCCGGCGCGCAGGTCGCGATACACCTCGTTCGGCGGACGACCGGAATGACGGGCGGTTTCCACGTCCTCAATCCACGATTCATCTCGCGGCGTGTCGCGATCGTCCCAGTAGCGGTTGAGCAATGAGCCATCCGGCATGCGAACCGCACTGCGATAGGCCTGATTGAGCAGCAGCGATTCCGCCCCGTCCATCCAGAAGGCGTACTCCATCTTAAGATGCTCAAGATAGCGCTTCGCCCCTCGCACGCCGTCCTCTTCAAACAGCTCCACCATCAGGGCAAAAACGGGCGGCTGGGAGCGGCTGAGATAGTAGGTACGGTTGCCGTTCGGGATATGGCCGTAGCGCTCAATCAGCCAGGCGAAGTTATCGGCCATACATTTCAGCAGATCGTTACGACCGCTTTCAGCAAGCCCCAGCATGGAGAAGTAAGAGTCCCAGTAGTAGGTCTCACTGAATCGCCCGCCGGGCACAATATAGGCCTGCGGCAGCGCCAGCAGCGACGACCACGGGATGTGATCCTGCGGCTCGCGCGTCAGCACCGGCCACAGATTATCAATATGTTCTTTCAGGGACAGGCCGGGGTCAGAGACGTACTCTTTGCTGTAGTCCTCCGGCAGCCAGAAGTGATTCTCCACAAAGCGCGCCAGGTCAAAATCACGGTGACGACGCACCTTGCGATAGCGGATCAAAATATCCAGCGGATCCATCTTCGGCGCGCAGTCGGGAAAGGTTTTGCTGTCCGCAAACAGCCGCGACGACTGGACGTGTTCAAACAGTTCAAGGTAGCGGTCTGCGGGCGTAAGGGCATCGGACGCCGGCAGCCCTTCAATCATTTCCGGTTCCGGCTCTGCCTCGATCATCTCATCCAGTTTTAACTCACAGGGATCGGTTTCGTAGCGCAGCTCTTCTGCAATCTCGAACTCGATATCCTCGGCAGTCTGTAGTTTCTGGTTGAACATGGTGTTCAGGACCTCCGGTTTTTGTCGTAACCAATGCGGGTTTTTCCCGGCTATCTTTAAAGCGTAGACATTCGCTTCGGTTAATGCGGTGCGAAGTGTGCGGTAGATCACGCTTTCAAAATGGATTTAAACACGCTGAAAGTCAGATATCCCTTTGATTATGAAATTATTAAATCAGAATCTTTGGAAACAGAGCAGGAATAAAATTCAGAGCATTCGGTATTCTGCATATAAGCACGGATTAATGTGCCTGACGCGCATCGCCCTGAAGGCTGTTGGCGGTTTGATTGGCTTTCTGGCTGGCGCCTTCGCTTTTATCCATCGCTTTGCTGGCCGCTTTTTCCGCATGGGCGGCGCTGTACGCAGCCAGATGGGAAATCACGATGGCGTAAATGCTCATTAACGACACCCACAGAATGCTGTTTTTCCACCACAGCAGGGTAGGAATAGTCAGTATCGCCCATACCAGCGCGAGAACAAGGTGCATTTTGGCCATCAGTTTTGCGGTGATCTTTACGTGCATTTTCATATCTCTAATCTTTTTCCGTAGTAACAGGCGAACGCGTAGCGCTTTCTAAGATTAGTTAATTACACCCCGGGTGGCGGGTTATTTTGTTACCGTTTGTACAGCCGTTGGGTTTACCTGCCCTGGGCATAAAAAAACCGGCCAGCTGGCCGGTTTTGTTGCGGATCAGACGGATCAGCGCATGGTCACAAACTCTTCCGCCGCAGTCGGGTGGATCGCCACGGTGTTATCGAAGTCTTTCTTCGTTGCGCCCATCTTCAGTGCCACCGCGAAGCCTTGCAGGATCTCGTCCATGCCGAAACCAATGCCGTGGATGCCGACGATCTTCTCCTCCGGGCCCACGCACACCAGCTTCATGCGGCATGGCTGACGGTGCGAGGTGACCGCGGTATACATCGCGGTAAACGCCGATTTATACACTTTCACCTGGTCATCGCCGTACTGCTCACGCGCCTGCGGCTCGGTTAAGCCGACGGTACCGATTGGCGGGTGGCTGAAGACCACGGTCGGGATGTTGCTGTAGTCCAGATGTTCGTCCGGCTTGTTATTAAACAGACGCTCGGAAAGACGACGCCCCGCCGCCACGGCAACCGGCGTCAGCTCTACGGCGCCGGTGTTATCACCGACGGCATAAATGCCACGAACGCTGGTGTTCTGGAACTTATCAACGACAATGTAGCCTTTTTCATTGGTTTCCACCCCGGTTGCGGCCAGGTTGAAGTTGTCGGTGGCCGGTTCACGACCAATCGCCCAGATCAGGCAATCAACGGTCTGGCTGCGACCATCTTCCAGCTCCAGAGTCAGGCTACCGTCCGCATTTTTCACCACCGCTTTTGGCACGGCGTTGGTGTGCAGGGTTGGGCCTTCGGCGTTCATCACCTCGACCAGCGTGTCGACGATCAGCGGGTCAAAGCTGCGCAGCGGCGCGTGTTTACGCACGAACAGGTGCGCTTCCGCTCCCAGGCCGTTAATCACGCCAGCCAGCTCAACCGCGATGTAACCTGCGCCCACAATGGCCACGCGTTCTGGCAGAGCAGGCAGCTCGAAGAAACCGTCGGAGTCGATACCGTATTCCGCGCCCGGAATGTTCGGGTGGCTCGGACGGCCGCCGGTGGCGATCAGGATGTGATCGGCGGTGATCGTCTCGCCGTTCACTTCGATCGTCTTCGCATCCACGAAACGGGCGAAGCCGCGGATCACGTCGACGTTATTCTTGCCCAGCACGTTATCGTACGAGGTGTGAATACGGTCGATGTAGGCGGTACGGCTGGCGATCAGTTTATCCCAGTCGAAGTGGTTGATGGTGGTGTCAAAGCCGTAGTCCGGGCCATACATATGGATAGCTTCACGGATTTGCGCGGCATGCCACATCACTTTCTTCGGTACACAACCCACGTTCACGCAGGTGCCGCCGAGTTCTTTGGCTTCAATCAGCGCACACTTCTGGCCGTACATGGCTGCACGGTTGATGGAGGCGATGCCGCCGCTGCCGCCGCCGATTGCGATGTAGTCATAATGCTTAGTCATAGCGTTGTCCTTAATCGTGAATTGCCGCGATTGTATACCTGAAATCAATAGTTTACACCGATGGCTGCGATTACTCCGGTACGATCCAGCTCACGGTGGCGTGACCCGTACCGGCTGGCACCAGCGTTTTGTGCAGCCACGGCAGCACGTTGTTCATCTGCGCTTCGAGCTTCCACGGCGGGTTAATGACGATCATGCCGGACGCGGTCATGCCGCGCTGGTCGCTGTCAGGGCGCACCGCCAGCTCAATTTGCAGGATTTTACGAATGCCGGTCGCTTCGAGGTCTTTGATCATGCGTTTAATTTGCGCGCGCAGCACTACCGGATACCACAGGGCATAGGTGCCGGTCGCAAAGCGTTTGTAACCTTCGTTAATGCCGGTCACCACCGCCTGATAGTCGGTTTTGATTTCGTACGGCGGGTCGATCAGCACCAGGCCGCGACGGGAAACCGGAGGCAGTTTGGCTTTCAGCTGCTGGTAGCCATCGGCTTTGTCCACGCGGGCGCGGTTATCTTTCTGAAACTCAGAACGCAGCAGCGGGAAGTCGCTCGGGTGCAGCTCTGTCAGCTGAAGGCTGTCCTGCTCACGCAGCAGCTGGCGGGCAATCAGTGGTGAACCCGGGTAGTAACGCAGTTGGCCGTTGCGGTTGAAGTGATTCACCACGCCAATGTACGGCTCCAGCTCGGCAGGCAGATCGTCCTGCTGCCAGATACGCGCAATCCCTTCCAGATATTCACCGGTACGCTCGGCATGCTCGCCGCTCAGCTGATAACGGCCCGCGCCCGCGTGGGTGTCCAGATAAAGGAACGGTTTATCCTTTTCTTTAAGCGATTCGATGATCAGGCTCTGAACGGTATGTTTGAGGACGTCGGCGTGGTTGCCTGCGTGGAAGCTGTGGCGATAACTGAGCATGGGTAATGATATTCCGCTGAATTGACGATTTGCCACAGTTTACAGCAGAACGGCACAGATTACCCGCAGGCCCGGTAAGCGCGGCTATTGAAATCCTCTACACTTAACCCCATTACTGAAAACAATATGCACAGCGCCGGATGCGCGCTTCATTCATCTATTTCAACAGGACAGCGTTTATGACCAATCCATTACTGACGCCTTTTTCGTTGCCACCGTTTTCTAAAATCCTCCCTGAGCATGTGGTTCCGGCCGTTACCCAGTCGCTGAACAACTGCCGTGCGGCGGTAGAAAGCGTGGTCGCGCAGGGCGCGCCGTACACCTGGGAAAATCTGTGTCAGCCGCTGGCCGAAGTGGACGACGTGCTGGGGCGTATCTTCTCCCCGGTGAGTCACCTGAACTCGGTGAAAAACAGCCCGGAGCTGCGTGAAGCCTACGAACAGACCCTGCCGCTGCTCTCTGAGTACAGCACCTGGGTCGGTCAGCATGAGGGGCTCTACAAAGCCTACCGCGACCTGCGCGACGGCGACCACTATGCCGAACTGAACACGGCGCAGAAAAAATCGGTCGATAACGCCCTGCGTGATTTCGAACTGTCCGGGATTGGCCTGCCAAAAGAAAAACAGGTTCGCTACGGCGAAATCGCCGCGCGCCTGTCCGAGCTGGGCAACCAGTACAGCAACAACGTCCTCGACGCCACCATGGGCTGGACGAAGCTGATTACCGATGAATCTGAACTGGCGGGTATGCCGGAAAGCGCGCTGGCGGCGGCAAAAGCCCAGGCCGAAGCGAAAGAGCAGGAAGGCTTCCTGTTAACGCTGGATATCCCAAGCTATCTGCCGGTGATGACCTACTGCGACAACCAGGCCCTGCGCGAAGAGATGTACCGCGCCTACAGCACCCGCGCCTCCGATCAGGGGCCGAATGCCGGTAAGTGGGACAACAGCCCGGTGATGGCGGAGATCCTCGCCCTGCGCCACGAACTGGCACAGCTGCTGGGCTTCGACAGCTATGCCGATAAATCCCTTGCCACCAAAATGGCCGAGAACCCACAGCAGGTGCTCGACTTCCTGACCGATCTGGCGAAACGCGCCCGTCCTCAGGGTGAAAAAGAACTGGCTCAGCTGCGCGCCTTTGCGAAAGCGGAGTTCGGCGTGGACGAGCTTCAGCCGTGGGATATCGCGTACTACAGCGAAAAACAGAAACAGCACCTCTACAGCATCAGCGACGAACAGCTGCGTCCGTACTTCCCGGAAAACAAAGCCGTTAACGGCCTGTTCGAGGTGGTGAAACGCATCTACGGCATTACCGCGAAAGAGCGTACCGACATCGACGTCTGGCATCCGGACGTGCGCTTCTTCGAGCTGTATGACGAGAAAAACGAGCTGCGCGGCAGCTTCTATCTGGATCTTTACGCGCGTGAAAACAAACGTGGCGGGGCGTGGATGGACGACTGCGTGGGCCAGATGCGTAAAGCGGATGGTTCCCTGCAAAAACCGGTCGCCTACCTGACCTGTAACTTCAACCGCCCGGTGAGCGGCAAACCTGCGCTGTTTACCCACGATGAAGTGATCACCCTGTTCCACGAGTTCGGTCACGGCCTGCACCACATGCTGACCCGCATCGAAACCGCTGGCGTCGCCGGTATCAGCGGTGTGCCATGGGATGCGGTCGAGCTGCCAAGCCAGTTTATGGAAAACTGGTGCTGGGAGCCGGACGCGCTGGCATTTATCTCCGGCCATTACGAAACGGGCGAACCGCTGCCGAAAGAACTGCTGGATAAAATGCTGGCGGCGAAAAACTACCAGGCGGCGATGTTCATCCTGCGTCAGCTGGAGTTCGGCCTGTTCGACTTCCGCCTGCACGCCGAGTTCAGCCCGGAGCAGGGGGCGAAAATCCTCGAAACCCTGGCTGAGATTAAAAAGCAGGTCGCGGTTATTCCAGGCCCGACCTGGGGACGCTTCCCGCACGCGTTCAGCCATATCTTCGCAGGCGGGTACGCCGCAGGCTACTACAGCTACCTGTGGGCCGACGTGCTGGCGGCAGATGCCTTCTCGCGCTTCGAAGAAGAGGGGATTTTCAACCGCGAAACCGGTCAGTCGTTCCTTGATAAC
Source organism: Enterobacter sp. UPMP2061 (assembly GCF_053709615.1). NCBI lineage: Bacteria > Pseudomonadati > Pseudomonadota > Gammaproteobacteria > Enterobacterales > Enterobacteriaceae > Enterobacter > Enterobacter sp. UPMP2061. Next base: position 154,645 of record NZ_JBSKJP010000008.1, on the reverse strand, counting down.
ATCCTGACGCGCGGCGGTTCAGAAGAGCCTATGGAGCTGTTCAAACGCTTCCGTGGCCGCGAGCCGCAGCTGGATGCGATGCTGGAGCATTACGGAATCAAAGGCTGATTGCTACGTGAAGATCTGCTTAGTAGATGAAACAGGCGCCGGGGACGGCACCTTATCTGTTCTGGCGGCCCGCTGGGGGCTGGAACATGATGAAGACAACCTGATGGCGCTGGTGATGACGCCGGAACATCTGGAGCTGCGCAAGCGCGATGAGCCAAAGCTTGGCGGGATTTTTGTCGATTTTGTCGGCGGCGCGATGGCGCACCGGCGTAAGTTTGGCGGCGGTCGCGGTGAAGCGGTGGCCAAAGCGGTCGGCATTAAAGGCAGCTATCTGCCGGACGTGGTGGATGCCACGGCGGGGCTGGGGCGCGATGCCTTTGTGCTGGCGTCTGTCGGCTGTCGGGTGCGGATGCTGGAGCGTAATCCGGTTGTCGCCGCGCTGCTCGACGACGGGCTGACGCGGGGCTACGCGGACCCGGAAATCGGCCCGTGGTTACAGGAACGTTTGCAACTTATTCATGCCTCCAGCCTGACGGCGCTGACCGATATCACCCCGCGCCCGCAGGTGGTCTATCTCGACCCCATGTTCCCGCATAAGCAGAAAAGCGCGCTAGTGAAGAAAGAGATGCGGGTGTTTCAGTCTCTGGTGGGGCCAGATTTAGATGCCGATGGCCTGCTGGAGCCGGCTCGTCAGCTGGCGACGAAGCGGGTGGTGGTGAAGCGGCCGGACTATGCGCCGCCGCTGGCGGACGTTGCGACCACTAACGCGGTGACCACCAAAGGACACCGATTTGATATTTATTCGGGAACGCCAGAATAAAAAAGCCGGGTGGCGGCTTCGCCTTACCCGGCCTACATTCAGTGCCGCTTGTAGGCCCGGTAAGCGTTAGCGCCACCGGGCTTTTTTGCACTTACTCGTCTTCTTCGTCACGCAGTGGAACAATCAGCATATCCACGTGTACGGTGTTAATCAGCTGGCGCGCGGAAGACATCAGCTTGCTCCAGAAGTCCTGGTGATGACCGCATACCACCAGGTCCATATCGTATTTCTTAATCGCATCAACCAGCACCTGGCCCAGATCGCCGCTACCGCTTAAGGTTTCAGTGATTGGATAGCCCGCGTTGGTAGAAAGCTCGCTCAGCGCGTGGTGAGTCTCTTCGGAGATGCGTTTCTGCATATCGCCGAGATTCACGTCGATCAGACCGGTGTAGAGGTCGGAGTAATTCACATCAACGTGAATCAGCGAAACTTTCGCGTTGTAGGGACGTGCCATGGATACTGCTTTATCAACCAGCACTTTACTCTCCGGGGAGAGGTCTACCGCGATGAGAATGTGTTTGTAAGCCATAGTGTTACTCCTTCCTTAAGTTATCGATGACTAAATGGGAAAGCCGTCGTCTGATGCTTTCATTACGGCCCAGTTAAACATATTTTTCAAGCTTTGGTGTTGATAACGATTAACCTTGTGGCAAAAAAATTAACGGATCTCCTACACTATTTAATGAGCCGTTCGGATATTAAAACGCGAACCGGATCGACTTTTGGTCATTCTTTCACTGAACTGTCTGTCAGGGCATTGGGGTGCGGTAGCTCAGGAGCCTTGCTTCGTGGGCGGACGCCGGGGAGGATGTATGATTAGCACCGTCGCATTGTTTTGGGCGTTATGCGTGGTTTGCATAGTGAATATGGCGCGCTACTTCTCATCGTTACGTGCGCTGTTAGTGGTACTTCGTGGTTGCGATCCGTTGCTTTATCAGTATGTGGACGGTGGAGGGTTCTTCACCTCGCACGGACAGCCCAGCAAGCAGATGCGTCTGGTGGGGTATATCTACTACCAACGCTACCGCGATCACCACGATGAAGAGTTTATCCGTCGCTGCGAGCGCCTGCGTCGTCAGTTCATTTTGACCAGCGCCCTGTGTGGTCTGGTTGTGGTGAGTATGATTGCGCTGATGATTTGGCACTGAGCATAAAAAAAGCGGGCCAGTTTCCTGACCCGCTTTTTTGTCGCCTTCAGCCGATTAAATCAGCTTCAGCGAAATCCAGTACAGACCGCCAGACAGCAGGATGGACGCCGGGAGGGTGAACACCCAGGCCATCAGGATGTTGGTCACGGTTTTACGCTGCAAACCGCCGCCGTCAACAATCATGGTACCTGCCACGGACGAAGAGAGTACGTGGGTGGTGGAGACTGGCATACCGGTGTAGCTCGCCAGACCGATAGATACCGCTGCCGTCATCTGCGCGGACATACCCTGCGCATAGGTCATGCCTTTCTTACCGATCTTTTCACCGATGGTGGTCGCCACACGACGCCAGCCAATCATCGTACCGATACCCAGCGCCAGTGCGACCGCCATGATGATCCAGATTGGCGCGTACTCAATGGTGTTGAGCATATCGCCTTTCAGTTTCTTCAGCAGACGTTGGTCGTCAGCATTAACCTCTGGCAGCTTCGCGACTTTATCCGTCACGTCGGAGATACAGAGCATGATGCGACGCAGTTGACCACGCTGTTCAACAGCCAGTTTGTCATAGCTTTCGATATCGGCCAGCATGCCTTTCGCACGTTCCAGCGCGTTAATCGCGTTTGCCGGATGGCAATGGAACTCGCCCGGTGCCGTCGTTGCGCCTGACTCCGGAGACGGAATCAGCTGGTCCACGCCGGTCGCTTTCTTCAGCAAATCAGGATGCTGCTGGAAGTAAGTCTCAACGTTGTTTACCGCATCACGGGTACGGGTGATTTCGTAACCGGAGGCGTTCATGTTAACCACGAAGCCCGCCGGTGCGACGCCAATCAGAACCAGCATCACCAGGCCGATACCTTTCTGACCATCGTTCGCGCCATGAGAGAAGGCGACGCCAATAGCGGAAATGATCAGCGCGATACGCGTCCAGAACGGCGGCTTTTTCTTGCCGTCTTTCTTCTCACGCTCTGCTGGCGTCAGATGGATACGCGCACGTTTTTTCGTGTTGCTCCAGTAGCGACGCAGGATGAAAATCAAGCCACCCGCCACCACCAGACCGACGATAGGGGAGATGATCAGAGAGCCGAAAATGCCGATAACTTTCGGGATGTTCAGCGCATCAACGACGGAGGTCCCGGTCATCAGGGCATTGGTTAACCCGATACCGATAATCGCGCCGATGAGGGTGTGAGAGCTGGATGCCGGCAGGCCGAAATACCAGGTACCGAGGTTCCAGATAATCGCAGCAAGCAGCATTGAGAACACCATGGCCAGGCCATGACCGGAACTCACGTTAAGCAGCAGATCCGTTGGCAGCATATGCACAATGGCATACGCAACGCTCAGTCCGCCCAGGAGGACACCAAAAAAGTTAAATACCGCCGCCATCACGACCGCAAGCTGCGATCGCATTGCGCGAGTGTAGATAACCGTTGCTACTGCGTTTGCAGTGTCGTGGAAGCCGTTGATCGCTTCGTAAAACAGCACAAAAACCAGAGCAAGCAATAATAAAAGCCCGGTATGTAAATCCAGGCCGGCAAACAAATGTAGCATAGGACGTTACGCCATTTTGAGGACATGAACGCGGCGCATTATCCAGGACAAATGCGCAACGGGCAAAGTGAAATATAGACTTTTTTTGACATACCACCTGATTTGAGAAATGTGCCTGAAAGGATAATCTTTAAATATCAATGAAATGGCTTTGTAATATCTTTTTACGCTGGTGCGACCACTGAGGAAACTTTACAATCCGCGGCAGTTAACGAAGAGGATTTTGACGTGGAAAGGTTTGATGCCGTAGTAATTGGCGCCGGTGCGGCGGGTATGTTTTGTGCGGCGATGGCCGGACAAGCGGGTCGTCGCGTGCTGCTGCTGGATAACGGAAAAAAGCCTGGCCGCAAGATCCTGATGTCTGGCGGCGGGCGATGCAACTTTACTAATCTTTATGTCGAGCCTGCGGCCTATTTGAGCCAGAACCGTCATTTTTGCAAATCTGCGCTGGCGCGCTACACCCAGTGGGATTTTATCGAGCTGGTGGGTAAACACGGTATCGTGTGGCATGAGAAGACGCTGGGGCAGCTGTTCTGCGACGACTCCGCGCAGCAAATTGTCGATATGCTGGTGGCCGAGTGCGAGAAAGGCGGCGTAGTTATGCGCCTGCGCACCGAAGTGCTGGACGTCGCCCGTGACGAGCAGGGCTACACGCTGCAACTCAACGGTGAAACCGTCAGCGCCGATAACCTGGTGATCGCCAGCGGCGGCCTCTCGATGCCGGGTCTGGGCGCCTCACCGTTCGGCTATAAAATCGCCGAGCAGTTTGGCCTGAAGGTACTGCCCACCCGCGCCGGGCTGGTACCGTTCACGCTGCATAAGCCCCTGCTGGAACAGCTTCAGACGCTCTCCGGCGTGTCTGTGCCGTCGGTCATTACGGCCGAAGACGGCACGGTGTTCCGCGAAAATCTGCTCTTTACCCATCGCGGACTCTCGGGCCCGGCGGTATTGCAGATCTCCAGCTACTGGCAGCCGGGGGAGTTTGTCTCCGTAAACCTGGTGCCGGACTGCGATCTGGACGCCTTCCTCAACGAGCAACGCGCCGCGCACCCGAATCAAAGCCTGAAAAATACCCTGGCGATGCAGCTGCCGAAGCGTCTCGTGGAGTGCTTGCAGGTGTTAGGGCAAATTCCGGATGTCGCGCTCAAGCAGCTCAACAGCCGCGAGCAGGAAACGCTGGTGGAGACGCTGACGAACTGGCGCGTACAGCCAAACGGCACCGAAGGTTACCGCACGGCGGAAGTGACGCTGGGCGGCGTGGATACAAACGAACTCTCATCCCGCACGATGGAAGCCCGCAACGTGCCGGGTCTTTATTTCATTGGTGAAGTGATGGACGTGACCGGCTGGCTCGGCGGGTATAACTTCCAGTGGGCGTGGGCCAGTGCCTGGGCATGCGCGCAGGCACTCGCTGAAAAGAACGGTTAATATTTATTTTTTTAGCGTGCTGCGTCCTTATCGGGTCCACGCTTTTTATTGTGTGCATGGTGTTTTGTCTTCTTAAAAGGGTTGTCTATGTCCGCTGCTCATCTCGGTTTCCCGACGGAAACCGTTGTTGTCTTCGTGGTGATGGCCGTTGGGGCGATGTTTATCGACCTCTTCATGCACCGTCACGATAAACCGATCTCGCTGAAAAGCGCGGTCATGTGGTCCATCTTCTGGGTCATGATGGCGATGGCCTTCGCCGGATTCTTATACGTGCACCACGGCGCGGAGATGGCCAGTCTGTTCCTGACCGGCTATGCGCTGGAAGAGGTGCTCTCCGTCGACAACCTGTTTGTGATGATGGCGATCTTCGCCTGGTTCGGCGTGCCGGATAGATATCGTCACCGCGTGCTCTACTGGGGCGTGCTCGGGGCGATTGTGTTCCGTGGTATTTTTGTTGCCATTGGCACCAGCCTGCTGAGCCTGGGACCGTATGTTGAGGTCATTTTTGCGCTGGTCGTCGGCTGGACGGCGGTGATGATGCTGAAACGCAATGAAGAGAGCGATGAAGTAGAAGATTACTCCAACCATCTGGCGTACCGCCTGGTGAAACGCTTCTACCCGGTGTGGCCAAAAATCAGCAGCCATGCGTTTATCCTGACCCAGAAAGAGGTGGATGCCGAACTGGAGAAACCTGAAAACAAGGATGTGATGGTAGGCCGCGTGAAGAAGGCGAAGCGCTACGCGACGCCGCTGCTGCTCTGCGTCGCGGTGGTGGAGCTGTCCGACGTGATGTTCGCCTTCGATTCCGTACCCGCAATCATTGCCGTCAGCCGTGAGCCGCTGATCATCTACAGCGCAATGATGTTCGCGATCCTCGGCCTGCGTACCCTCTACTTCGTGCTGGAAGCGCTGAAGCAGTATCTGGTGCATCTGGAGAAAGCGGTAGTGTTACTGCTGTTCTTCGTGGCGTTCAAGCTGGGGCTGAATGCGACCGACCACTTCTGGCATCACGGTTATAACATCGGCGCCACGGCAAGCCTGTTTGTGGTGCTGGGGGTACTGGCGCTGGGGATTATTGCGAGCGTGATGTTCCCGGGAAAACGTGAGGCCTGATGTACCGCTTTTCTCCCTCTCCCTGTGGGAGAGGGCCGGGGTGAGGGCACCGGGCCGCACCTAACCCTTAATTGGTGAATTTCGGCGCTTGCTCGGATGATGAAAATGCCGCCAGTGCGGATCCTGCGCCGCCGCCAGCAACTCGTGGTCGCCACGCGTGTCGCCCCAGGCGCGCAGGTGATACGCGTTCAAATCCCCATACACCTTCTCCAGCCTCGCTACCTTCTGGGCACAACGGCAGTTGTGGCCGGTGATCCGCCCGGTCAGCTTGCCGTCTTTCACTTCCAGCTGCGTGCCAATCAGCTTAATGCCGAGCTTATCGGCCCACGGCTGCAATACCAGCGCCGGGGAAGCAGAGCAAATCGTCACTTCCGCACCGGAATTGACCTCGTTGGCGACGGCCAGCACACCTTCCGGGCGCATCAGCTTGTTCCAGTATTTTTCACAGAAGGCTTCCGCCTGCTGACGTAACCAGTGCTCATCCACCCCCGTCAGGAAGGTTTTGATCAACACCTCTTTCAGCTCATCTCGCGTCAGCTTGCGGCGCACACAGTGCAGCGTAGGCAGGGCCATGCGCACCAGTCGGCCAGCAAAGTAGCGCTTGCCAAAGGCAAAGCGCAGGAACGGGATAAAACTGTCGTGGTGCGTCAACGTACCATCAAAGTCAAAGACAGAGAGCACGCTGGACTTCGCCACGGCTTCGTCGGCAATCATATTGGTCATAAATACGTCTTAGCTGAAATACACATTCTGTTCACTAGTTTACCTGCTTTACCTTCACAGTCCTTATATCAGGTCGCATTTTTTCCTGAACCTGTGGCCTGACGGGTCAAACAATGTCATCCACCACGCCGCCGTCAACGCGCAGCGCCGCGCCGGAAGTCGCGGAGGCCTGCATGGAACAGACATATACCACCATATTTGCCACTTCTTCCACCGTGGCGGCGCGCTGGATCACCGAGCTGGGGCGATTCGCCATCACGAACTCTTTCGCCAGCTGTTCCAGCGATTTACCGGTTCTTTCGATCTCGTCTTTCATCATCGCGGCAAAACCGTCCGACATTGTCGGGCCCGGCAGCACGCTGTTCACCGTCACGCCACTGCCTGCCACGAACTTCGCCAGACCGCGCGCCAGCGAGAGCTGGGCGGTTTTTGTCACGCCATAGTGGATCATATCCGCAGGAATATTGCAGGCCGATTCTGACGAGATAAACACTACCCGACCCCAGCCCTTTTGTACCATGCCGGGCAGCAGGGCACGGGAGAGGCGCACGCCGGACATCACGTTGGTCTGCCAGTAGCGTTCCCAGGTCTCGTCGTCGGTGGAATAAAAATCCTGCTGGCCATAGATCCCGGCGTTATTCACCAGAATATCGACGTGCGAGGCGACCCTGAGCAGTTCGTCAACGCCCTCCTGCGAGCTTAGATCGGCTATGGCGGCACGGACCTGTACGCCCGGCACCACCTGCTGTAGCGCCTGAATGCCTTTGTTCACCGAGTCGACGCTGCGCCCGTTCACGATCACTTCCGCACCGCTCTCCGCCAGCCCGCGGGCGATGGCAAACCCAATACCGCCGGTGGACGCGGTCACCAGCACTACTTTCCCCGTTAAATCAATTTTCATCATTCGCTCCTTGTCATCTTATGGTTCAAAACTTAAAGCGTAGCAGTTGATGATGACGGCTCCTGTTTAAAAAGGCGCAACAGCGTCTCAACCTGCTCGTCCAGCGGGCTGAGGGTGCGTTTGACGATGAGGTGCAGCGGCGTGGCGCGACGTACGCCGTGGCTGAGCGGCAGCGTTTTAAGGATGCCCTGCTGGAGCGGAGTCTGAATGCGTTCTTCCGGTAACCAGCCGTATCCAACCTGATACATCACCGCTTCGATCGCGGCATCGATGGTGGAGAAGGTCCACGACTCCCCGGTGGGGTGAGCGGTGGGCTGGCTGTCTGCGATCTGAATGCGCGGCCACGGTCGTAGCATCTCGTCGTTAAGCGGTGTATCCAGCGCAAACAGCGGGTGAGCGTGATGCGCGACGGCAACAAAATCGATATTCATCAGCCATTCGCCCAGGCCGGTAATGTCCTGGCGGCGGGTTAAGACCATCACGTCGGCTTCATCATTGAGCGCATCCGCGCGGCTGTTTTCCAGCACCTCGGTAAGCCGCACCTGCGTTTGCGGGTACAGCTGCTGAAACTGGCGCAAAATCGCGAACAGCCGGCTGCGCGGAAAAATACTGTCTACCATCAGGTCGATACGGGTTCGCATCCCGCTGCGCAGGGTCGCAGCGCGCGTTTCAACATAGGCGAAGGCTTTCAGCAGCGGTTTAACCTGATTCAGCAACAGCTCACCCGCCGGTGTCAGCACGGCACGCCGTCCCTCTGTCATCAGGAGCGCCACGCCCAGCCGCTCCTGCAACAGCGACAGGTTATAGCTGACCGAGGACTGGCTGCGGTGGGTCTCTTCCGCCGCCTTAGCGAAGCTGCCAGCCTCGATGACTCTCTCCAGCAAGGCCCACTGTTCGAGCGTCGTCTTGTGCATAATTAATCTAAATTTTGGATGAATTTGATTCAAACATAGCGTTATTTATTCATTTTTTGAAGGGGTACGATCGTCTCATCAAAACAAAGGAGACATCGTATGAGCACCTTCGATAAACATGATTTAAGCGGCTTCGTCGGCAAACATCTGGTATATACCTACGATAATGGCTGGAATTACGAAATTTACGTTAAAAACGAAAACACCCTGGACTACCGTATTCACAGCGGTCTGGTGGGCAACCGTTGGGTGAAAGATCAGCAGGCCTACATTGTTCGCGTTGGGGAGAGCATCTATAAAATTTCCTGGACGGAGCCAACCGGTACCGACGTGAGCCTGATCGTGAACCTGGGAGACAGCCTGTTCCACGGCACCATCTTCTTCCCGCGCTGGGTCATGAATAATCCGGAAAAAACCGTCTGCTTCCAGAACGATCACATTCCACTGATGAATAGCTACCGTGATGCCGGGCCAGCGTATCCAACCGAAGTGATTGATGAATTTGCCACCATCACCTTCGTGCGCGACTGCGGTGCGAATGACGACAGCGTTATTGCGTGCGCGGCCAGCGAGTTGCCAAAAAACTTTCCGGAAAATTTAAAATAAGATCGGGAACACATGAACGAGACATCGGCCATGTTGGTTTTAACCGGCATGGCCGTTTTTTATGCCGCAGAAATACCGGAATAAGTAACCGCTTCCGCCGTTAAGGTGAAAGGCGTAGGGGTACAGACCGCCAGGCTCAGCGAGCCGAAGCGTAGCTGACTGACCGGGAGGGGCTGGGCGGTGCTGTCAATACTGACAATCTGCCACGCGCTGCCGCCACGCTGTTTGACGATTGCCTCTTTGCGCGTCCAGATGCGCCAGAATGCGGAAAGCTGCTCTTCCGGCGCTTCACGTTCCAGCTCGTCATGTTCGGTGAGGCTGAAAACGGCATTCGCCAGCGCCTGCCAGTTTTCCCGCGGGCGGATCACTTCGATATCGCAGCCCACTTCACCTTCATCGCTCATCAGCAGGGCAATGTCGTCCCCGCTGTGGCTCAGGTTAAACCACAGAGGATGGCCGTTAGCGAAGGCCGGTTTTCCCTGCTCGACGTAAATTATCTCGGGAAGCGGTGAGGGGGATAAGGTTCTGGCGAGCAGCGTCCGGCCTGCAAGCCAGGAAGCGTGTCGTGCACCCTGAGGTGCCATGTCTGCGAGCGTTGACGCCAGCGGGTCCGCGCTAAGGGTGGAGATCTTTCCCAGTACAAACTGGTACATAGTTACGCCCAGCGTTTAATGATTATCGAGGTATTGATGCCGCCAAAGGCAAAGTTATTGCTCTGAATAAATTCGCAATCAATCGGGCGGGTTTCCCCCATAATATAATCTAAAGCGCCGCATTGCTCATCCGGTTGTCTTAAATTGAGCGTTGGCGTGAACCAACCCTCCCGCATCATGTGCAGACTCAGCAAGGCTTCCAGCGCGCCGCAGGCACCCAGGGTATGGCCGAAATAACTCTTTAAGGAAGAGATGGGCACGCTGTCGCCGAAAATGGCGGCGGTCGCCTGACTTTCGGCGATATCCCCGCGATCGGTTGCCGTGCCGTGGGCAGAAATGTAGCCAATCTCCTGAGGGCCAAGGCCCGCCATCGCCAGCGACTGCGCCATACACACCTGCATGGTTTCACGCTGGGGCTGGGTGATGTGCGCCGCATCGCAGTTGGTGGCAAAGCCCACGATCTCGCCATAGATTGTCGCCCCGCGCGCTCTGGCGTGATCCAGCTCTTCCAGCACCAGCGTGCCCGCCCCTTCGCCAATCACCAGGCCATCGCGCTGAACGTCAAACGGCGACGGCGTGGTTTTTGGCGCGTCGTTACGCTGGCTTGTGGCAAACAGGGTATCGAAAACCGCCGCTTCCGACGGGCACAGCTCTTCCGCGCCGCCTGCCACCATCACCGTCTGGTAGCCGTGACGAATCGCTTCCCAGGCGTAGCCAATCGCCTGGCTGCCAGAGGTACAGGCGCTCGAGGTGGGGATCACCCGTCCGCGCAGGCCAAAGAACAGCCCGGTATTCACCGCCGTGGTGTGCGGCATCATCTGCACGTAGGTGGTGCCGGTGATGTTGTGGGTGTGCTTTTCGGTGAGCATAGAGGCAAACTCGCTGACCGGCCCGGTGCTGCCGGTCGACGAGCCGTAGGCGATGCCGGTCTGACCGTTGGTCAGCACCGCGTCGTCGATCAGTCCCGCCTGCTCCAGCGCCAGCTCGGTGGCGCGGGTAGAGAGCAGCGACACCCGGCCCATGGCGCGAATGCGCTTACGGGTATAGTGAGTGGGGAGAGTGAAATCTTCAATCGGCGCGGCGAGCAGGGTTTGCAGGCCGTCATACGCCTGCCACTCCGTCATGGTACGCACCGCATTTTCATACTCGCGCAGACGGCGCGAGATGGTCGGCCAGTCCTCGCCGAACGCGGTGACGCCGCCCATGCCCGTAATCACTACCCGGCGGGTCATAGCATGCCTCCGTTAATCGAAATCACCTGACGCGTCACATAGCCTGCTTTATCCGACATCAGGTAACTCGCCAGCCCGGCGACCTCCTCGGCCTGGCCCATACGCTGCATCGGGATCATCGACATCGCCGCGTGCAGCGCGGCTTCGTCCATCTCGATCATGCCGGTATCGATCAGCCCCGGCGCGATGCAGTTGACGGTGATTTTGCGTTTTGCCAGCTCGGTGGCGAGCGCTTTGGTGGCGCCGATGATCCCGGCTTTCGCCGCGCTGTAGTTCACCTGCCCACGGTTGCCCATAATGCCTGACACCGACGACAGGGTGATGATCCGCCCGCCCTTGCGGGTGCCGATCATCGGCATAATGCAGGGATGAATGACGTTATAAAAACTGTCGAGATTGGTGTGGATCACGCTGTCCCAGTCATCGTCGCTGAGCGCCGGAAAAGCACCGTCGCGGGTAATACCGGCGTTACTGACCACGCCATACCACGCGCCGTGGTCAGCGATCTCCTGTTCCAGCACCGTGCGGCACTGCTCGCGGTTGCCCACGTCGAAGGTGAGTAAACGGCCCGCGCCGCCTGCCTGGACAATCGCTTCCAGCGTCTCCTGCGCGCCCGCTTCATCACGATGGTAATGCACGCCGACGGTGTAACCGTCCGCCGCAAGCTGAAGGGCGATAGCGCGGCCAATGCCTTTGCTGGCGCCGGTGACCAGTACGGATCTCATGATGGTGTTCCCTGGTTGAAAAGTGTGGTTAATTCTTCCTCGCTCGGCTGGAAGGTGTTCACGCGGCCCGTGGCGAGGGAGACACTATCCGCATGAATGGTGCACTCGAAGCTGCCAAAGCGTTCATCCTGCATCAGACGTTCGATGGTGATGATCAGCGTGCTGCCTGCGGCAAAATGCCCTGCGTCGCACACCAGCTCGCGCGCGCCCAGCACCATGCCCAGCGCACAGTGCGGCAGCCCTTTTTGCATCCGGTGCCATTCAGACCAGACGCCCACGGTCTGGGCCATCAGCTCCAGCGCAAACCAGCCAGGCAGGTTGCCGTCCGCGTCCAGGAACGGAGCCAGAACGCCCCGATCGTTCACCGTCACGCTGCAAACGGCGCAGTCATCGGTGACGCTTTCCACGCTCTCAAGCAGCAGCATCGGCGTGTCGTGAGGAAGATAATCCCCGGGAGGTAAGTAGCGCATCATACCCTCCCCAGCAGAAGGCTGGCGTTGTTGCCGCCAAACGCGAAGGAGTTTGACAGGATCGCCGGTTTATTCAGCGGTGCGCTCTGGTGCAGCAGGCCGAAGGCGGGCAGGGTGTCGTCTGGTGCGTAGCGGGAAAAATCCTGCGGCGGCAGCGGCAGGTCTCGGGTCAGGATCAGCCAGCTCAGGGCGGCCTCGGTGATCCCCGCTGCGCCCAGCGTGTGGCCGGTAAGATGTTTCGTGGAGCTGCACGGCACGCGGTCGCCAAAGAGATCGTGGATCACCTGCGCCTCAATGCGATCGTTCAGCGGCGTAGCGGTGCCGTGCAGGTTGATATAGCCGACGTCCGCCGCCGTCATGCCCGCCTCGTTCAGCGCCTGGTTGATGGCGCGGATCGCCCCTTCGCCCTGCGGATGCGGGGCGGAAATATGGTACGCATCGCTGGATTCCCCCGCGCCCAGGAGCGCAACCTCGCCCGGCTCGCGGGTCAGCACCATCAGTGCCGCCGCTTCGCCAATGGTGATCCCCCGACGGTGGCGGCCAAACGGTTCGCACAGGGTTGGGGAGAAGGACTCCAGGCTGTTGAAGCCGTTGACCGGCATGCGGCTCAGGCTGTCGGCCCCGCCGACGATGGCGACGTCCACCAGCCCGGCGTCAATCAGACGACGACCGCTGACGATCGCCCGCGCGCTGGAGGAGCAGGCGGTTGAGATGGTATACGCCGGGCCGTCCAGCGCAAGCCAGCGGGCGAGAAAGCGCGACGGATCGCCCAGCTCCTGCTGCGGATATTGCCACTGCGGGCTGCTCTCGCCGTTCTGCGCGCGGCGCACGTACTCATCACCCTCGTCCAGCCCGGAGGTGCTGGTGCCCAGAACAACCGCCACGCGGTCGCGCCCCACGCGCGCAATGGCCGCATCGACGGCGGGCCGGATTTGCGCCAGCGCCGCCAGCAGCAGTTGGTTGTTGCGGCTGCGATGCGCAGAAAAAGACCCGGGGACAGGGGGAAGTTCACCCTCCACGCCCCCCAGCACGGCCTCGGGTAAGCCCTGTAGCCAGCCTGCACGCTGGCGCATCCCGGGGGCCACACCAGCGATCAGGTTCGCCGCTATTTCATCAGCCGAGTTGCCGAGTGCGTTGACCATGCCAACGGCAGAAAGGTAAATCATCTCAGTCACCCAGATATTGAATGGTGATGTGGTAGTGAAAAGCGTGCTGCACAATGCTAATCGGTTCGCGCCTGCCGTTACGGTTCAGGTAGACAATTTCCGTGACCAGTTTGCCATCGGGGTTGCGCAGTTCGCGTCTGGTGTCAGTATCGTTCAGCGTCCAGCCTTTCGGCAACTGCGGCTGCCAGGCGCTGAGCGGCCAGTGGCTCAGCATCACGTCGGCCAGCACCTGGCTGGCGGGCGGCAGCTGCGGCATCACAACCGACTGCTCGGTGTGGATCCCGGTGTCGTCGTAGGTGGCGAGGAACAGGCGGATCCCGACGGAGGAGAGGCCGGCAAGCGTCACTTTATTTTCATCGGCGTTAAGCATTACCAGCAGCGACTGGGTCTGGCCTTTAAAACTGCCGGTAAGCAACTGCTGCGCGCGGATGGCAGGCGTGATGCCCGGCGGGGGCAGCGTGACGCGGGTGCCGGGCTGGAGCCAGGCCTGAGGGCGTGCATCATCGCGGTTCGTCGTATGGCTACACCCCGCCAGCAGCAGGGCCAGCATCACTGCCACCAGGCGAATGAAACGGGTCATGGTAAGTTCTCTTTGTTAGACGGCATCGCCAGCGGGGCGAGCAGGAACGCGGTGAAGATACCGCTCACCAGCACAATGCCAAAGCTGCTGATGGCCTGAGTGGTGCTGAACACCAGCATCCCCAGCGTCAGCAGGGTAGTCATCATGGCGAGGGTAATCGCCAGCATGGAGGTCAGCGGCGTGCCGCGCGGGTTGCTGAAAAACAGCGTGTAATTAATGCCAATGCCGAGGACCAGCACCAGCGCCAGCAGGGAAAACAGGTTCACCGGATGGCCCGTCATGGCCAGCGCCGCCAGCCCGCCGGCCAGCGACAGCACGGATGGCACCAGCGCCACCAGCCCTTTTCGCCAGCCGAGGCGTAACATCGCGCCGCAGGCAATCACCGCCAGCGCCACGCCCAGCAGCCCCGTCAGCAGCGAGCGGTAGAGCGCAAACAGGCTGTCGAAGCTGGCCTTACGGTCAACCCAGACGACCCCGGGATGGCGGGCGGCCAGTTCGCCGAGCGCGGCGCTGTTTCTGACGCCATCGACCGGGACCAGCACACCGCTTTTGCCGTCCGGCAGCGTCAGCCACAGCAAACGCCAGCCCTCGCTGGCCGGGCTGGCGAGCCACGCTTCCACGCTGACAGGCATGGCGTTCAGGTTCGGTGGGACGGCGTTCAGCCCCGTGCTTTGCAGCATTTTCATCACCGTCGGCGCGGCGTTACGCAGAAGATGCAGATCGCTGTTCTGCCGCGCCAGCGAGTTCAGCGGCAGGGTGCGCCAGCGGGTTAATTCACCGGCTTTTTGCGCCTGCGCCAGCGCCGGGGTAAACGCCTCCAGCCGCTCCAGCGTTTCCTGAGCCGACGCGCCGTACACCACGAACCACTTCTGATCGACATTTTGCCCGGTCAGGGCGGTGATGGTTTTTTCCTGCGCCAGAATGTCCTGCGGCAGCGCCTGAAGCCGGGCGATATCGTCATCCACCCGCAGGCTGGCGATCCCGATGGCGGAGAGCAGCGCCAGCGCTACCGGCAGCCCGACAGAGAGGGCTTTACCGTCGCGCCAGGCGTTCAGCCAGCGCTGCATAATCCCTCTCAGGGGGACCGGGCGGACCGGCATGCCCCGGCACAGCCACGGATGCCAGAACATTACCGTCAGGCACGAGGCGCTCAACCCTGCGGCGGCGAACACCGCCATCTGACGAATGCCGGGGAAGGGGGCCAGCATCATGAAGAGATACGCCACGACGGTGGTCAGCAGCGCCAGCAGCAGCGCGTTACGTACCTTCGCCAGGCTTTGCCAGGGCGAGTGTTCCGCGCCGTGCACCATCCGCTCCGTGAGGTAGTAAATCGTATAGTCCGCCGAGATGCCGATGATGCTCATGCTCATCACCAGCGTCATCAGGTGCAGTTCACCGAACAGCAGCAGCGTCACGACCGTCCCCGCCAGCGCGCCGATGGCAATGGAGAGCAGGCTCAGCAGCAGCGGACGCACGGAGCGAAACACCGACACAATCAGCAGGATCACCCCGAGCACCGTGGCGACGCCAAGCGTGGAAATATCGTTTTTAGCCTGCTGGCTGGCGTAATCGCTGTAGAACACCGTCCCGCGCGAGAGCAGCTGCGCCTGTGGATACTGGCTTTTCAGCGTCTGCTGCAACGCGTTAAGGGTGGTCACCAGCTGGTGGGTTTGCTGCATATCAAACGATGAGCCCGCCAGCTCGCCGTGCAGCAGATACCAGTAGTTCCCGGCCGCATCTTTTGTCACCAGCCAGCCGTCCATCAGCTGCATCTTCTGGCTGTTTTTCGCCAGCGCGAGCTGCGCGCCGCGCATCAGCATCAGCGGATCGTTTTGCAGCTCCTTGCCGCTCACGCCGGAAAAGGCGGAGTAGAGCTGGGACAGGATCCACTGGGCCTGTGCTTGACCGCCGTTTTGCAGGCGGGCGCGGGTGGCCGGATCGACCAGGCCATTGCGGTGTTGCCAGAAGAAATCTCCCCAGGCCTGTTGCCCGGCGGCATCCAGCGGACCTTTTACGACACTCAGCGCCTGGCTGCGTTGCAGCAGGGTTAACCACTGCTGCGCCACGCGCGGGTCCGACTGTTTGCCGGGGCTGACCAGCCAGATGAGCTGGCGGTCGAGGCGCTGCATAAATCCGTCGTTGAGAGCGGGAGGGATCGCGCCGAGCGTCTGTTTCGGCAGCATGGCGAGCACGCTGCTGTTCAGCCGCGCGCCGGGCAGCAGCGACAGCAGCACGCCCAGCAGGATCAGGCATACCGCGGCCCACAGCAGCGACGGGCGCAGGGCGTTACGGTGCGGCAAAGCGCTGGCGTTCTGCATCGGTCAGGCGGGCGGGCGTCAGTTGGTGGCGGGAGAGGGCGATATCCGTCGTGTCGCCCTGCTTATCGTTCAGGCGAATGGATTCCAGATAGATCGCGCCCTTCAAATCAAGGGTAGAGAAAATCTTGTCCAGCGGCGTGGTGACGGGCGTCAGCACCAGCGACCAGCGGCCTTCGCCCAGGTCTTTGAAATCGACGCGGAAGTTCTCTTCCAGCACCTTGCGGTCGGCCTGGAACAGCGCCCGCAGCAGATGGTTGAACTGGAACATCTGCGGGTTAGTGTCGGCGGTAATGGTCTGCGGCGACTGACCGTTGACGATTTGCACCATCCGTTTGTCATCCAGCAGCAGCGTCATCGGGAACGGCGCTTTTTGATCCCACAGCAGGCCATTGTCACGGGCGATCAGCATCTCCCCCTGCGAGCGCAGGGGCTGAGGCATATCCTTGATCGTGCGGATCTGTTCGAAGTGTGCGCGCACCACCGGTTGCTCCGCAAACCGCTGTTGCAGTTCATCCAGCGTGATCGCGTTCACCAGCGGGCTTACCAGCAGCGCGAGTAGCGTTATCCATTTCATGGCGCGATCCCCATGCGTTCGAACAGAATGGCCGGGCTGACAAAGCACATCTCCCGGCTTGCTTCTTCCACCGCCACCTGAATCGTGTAGCCGGTGGTGGTGCGTTTCCCGGTTTGCGCGTCGAAGATTTGATAGGCGATGCGCAGACGGTTTTCAACCTCTTCAATGTGGGCGCGGACGCGAATGCGCTGCTCGAAGGTCACCGCGTCGCGGTATTTCACCCGGGTATCCACCACCGGCCAGACGTAGCCGGACGCTTTCATCTGGCGATAGCCGTAATCAAACTGGTTGAGCAGCGCTTCGCGGGCAATCTCAAAGTAGCGGAAGTAGTTGCCGTGCCACACCACGCCCATCATATCGACGTCGTGGAACGGAACGGTGATTTCAACTTCAGCCGTAAAGCGGGGATCGGTCAGCACCCTTTACTCCTTCTCGTTGACCTCTGGCAGCTGCCAGAAATCGAAAAAATTAAACCAGTCGAGCGGCGACAAGAGCGCGTAATGCTCCAGCCGCTGCGCATAGCGGTCGACGGTCTGCTGTAGCGCCTGCTGGCGTTCGCCGCGCGGCAGCAGCAGCGGGTCGGCAAACGGCTCGCAGTGCAGGGTCAGCTTTCCCTGCTGACAGAGGGCAAAAATCAGCACCACCGGGCAGCGCAAAATGGACGCCAGGATAAATGGCCCCTGCGGGAACGGCGCGGGCTGGCCCATAAATTCGCTCCATATCACCCGCCAGCTACCGCCGCGCTGCGGGGTGACGGCGATGCGATCGCCCACGATCGCCACCCATTCGCCGCGATCCAGCTTCTCTTTAATGAGGATCGCAGTCTCCGGGCCAATGTCGGTGACCGGCATCAGGTGAATGCCCGCCTGCGGTGCCATCTCCTCCATCACCTGCTTAAAGCGTCTGGCGTTGTCGCTGAAGACCAGCGCGTTGATGGTTTTCGCCCCTTCGCGCTGGGCCAGCGCCCGGCAGGCTTCCACATCGCCAAGATGCGACGCGAGCAGCAGTTTGCCCTGAGGATCGTCGAGCCCCAGCGCCTCCTGCGCGCCTGGCGCAAAGACCAGATCGCGATGGAGTTTCATTTCGCCGCGCCAGCTGGCCACTTTATTCAGCATGGCATGACCGAAGCGCAGGAAGTGGGAAAAACTGTTAAGCCGCGCGGGTTGCGGCATTTGCCGCTGTGCCATCACCGTTTTAACCCGCGTCAGCCACTGCTGCGACGCCTGACGCGCAGAGCGGGCGGTCAGCCAGTAGACGGCGGTAACCGGCCACAGCAGGGCGGTAAACGCCTTTCGCCCCAGCAGCTGCCAGACGCGCAGCATCAGGCGCATGCCCCATAATCCTTTTACCTCCTGCTGCTGCGCCCAGTGCTGTGAGCGGCGACGCATCAGCAGGGAAGGAATGCGCGGCAGCATGCCGAGAAACAGACGGGTATGCATCAACGAGATGCGCACGTTGTCTTTCAGGGCATCAAAATGGGATACCCCGTCCGGCGGATAGGTCACGCGGGTGGGCAGAAAATAGCTGGTGTTGCCCTGCCAGTAGAGGCGCACCATCACTTCGGTATCAAAATCCATTCGCCTGCCGAGCGGCGTGGTTGCTGCAAGGCGCAGAACCGGGGCTATCGGGTAAACGCGAAACCCGCACATGCTGTCTTTCAGTTGCAGGGAGAGGGTTTCAATCCAGACCCAGACGTGCGTTATCCAGCGCCCGTACAGGCGCGAACGGGGGATTGAGTCATCGTAAACGGGCTGCCCGGAAATGAGCGCATCGGGATGACGCCCGGCCAGCGCCAGCAGTTTGGGGATGTCCTCGATAGCGTGCTGGCCGTCAGCGTCCACCTGAACGGCGTGGGTGAAGCCGCGATCGGCGCAGGCTTTCAGCCCCTGCATCACCGCCGCGCCTTTGCCGCTGTTTTCGGCCAGCCGCAGCAGCGTGACCTGCGGACGATCCGCCGCCAGCGCTTCAAGCGTGCGGCGCGTGGTTTCATCGCTGCCGTCGTCCACCACCAGACAGGGCAGATCGAAAGGCGCCAGGCGCGCCAGCACCGAAGCCATCATCGCCCCGTGGTTGTAGCAGGGGATCAGCACGCAGGGACGGAAGGTTACTGACATAAGCGAATCTTCCCGCTGCTGGCGGTGTGGCGCTCGTTACCCGCATGGCGCTGGTAGCTAAAGGTCAGCAACTGGCGTTCAGGCTGCCAGGCAAGGAGCAGCGTGACCGTGTTCTCCGGCAACAGCGGGGCGGCGAACTTCACGTTCTGAATACTGTGAAAACGGTAGCCCGACGCCAGCGCGGCGGCGTAATGCATCACCCAGTCGAGCTGCGCCACGCCCGGCAGCAGCGGCTGTACGGCGAAATGTCCCTTAAACCAGAGCAGGTCAGGATCAAGATAAAAGGTTATCTCCAGATGCTGTGGATCGGGCTGGAGGCGCCCGATTTCAGGGATCTTCATGAAACAACTCCTGTAGCTGCGCAGTCACGCGCTTGTTCATGCTGTTGACCGGGATTTCATCAACGATCCGCCAGTAGCGCGGTACGGCAACCGGTTCAAGCCAGGGGCGAAGGGCGCGTCGCCAGGCGAGCTCCTGCGCTGTTTTGCTCTGTTCGTGTTGCTGACGCACCGCTTCATTCAGCACCAGCAATACGCCAATGCCCTGACGCCCGCCGCGCGTCACCGTCAGCGCGGCGGCCTCGCGGATGCCGTCCAGCGCCAGCAGGCGGCGCTCAATGTCATCGAGTGAAATGCGCTTATCTTCAATTTTGACCACCCGACCACGGCGCCCGACGAGGCTGAACTGCCCGTCAGCCGTGAAGTGCAGGATATCATCCAGCACGATTCCCTCCGCCTCGGGGATCAGCGGCGATATCACGCGATCGCCGTGAAACGTCACGCCGCGAAAAGGCTGCCAGCGGGTGCTTTCCTCCTGACGGTAGCGCCAGGCCATTACGCCCGTTTCCGTGCTGCCGTATATTTCATCCGGCCAGACGTTGAGCCAGGCCTGAACCGCGGCGACCTCCTGCCAGGGCAGCGCGCCGCCTGCGGAGACGAGCAGGTTAACGGGGGGCGGCGCCAGCGACGCGTCCAGCCGCTTGAGAAACGCCGGACTGCTGATGAAAAGATAGCGTTTATCGTCGGGAAGGGCAGAGAGCTGCTCGGCATAGTTGAGCAGGCTGGCGTGCAGCGGCAGGCCGAGCGCCATAGGTAAGACGACACGAAACGTCAGGCCATACAGGTGGTGCAGCACCACGGAAGCCACGACGTGACAGCCCGCCAGACGCTCGCCAAAATGCGCCGCCAGCAGACGAGCCTCACGATCCAGGCTGACTACCGGTTTACTGACCCGCTGCGGCGTGCCGGTCGAGCCGGAGGTGTAAAGCTCGATCGTGCTCATCTCACCGATGGCAGGCAGCGGTGAAAAGGGATGGCCTGCCCGCTGCGCGGAAGCCACCCGCAGCTGTCGCCCCTGAAAATCGAGCGTGGTGTCGCTCAGGACGCCGCTGAACAGCGCCCGCTGTTCGTTAAGCTGCGCCGCCCGGCTGTGCCCGGGGAGAACCGGCGTTTTACCCGCATGCAGCGTCGCCAGCAGCGCGACAATAAACAGATAGCCGTTTTCGATGCACAGCGCCCAGCGCTCGCCATCTTCACTACGCAGGGTGTCGACCAGCTGGGTCACGTCGTGGCGCAGATCGCCAAGCGTCCAGAGGCGGTCGTCCTGCCAGGCGACAGGGGTGTCATCAGGGCGGGGTGCACTGAGCCACTGGCTAAGCGGAAGAGGGTTAAGCATCGTTTTTCATCACCCGTTGTCGCACCAGCCACTCGCCAGCCATCAGCGTGCCCATCAGGAGATAGGCAATCATCCCGTTCCACAGCGTCCACAGACGGATATCGGCGTGTAATACGGTAAACAGCGCGATCGCCCCGTTGATAATAAAAAAGCCGCACCAGACCTGGGTAACCCGGCGCGTGTAACGTACCCCGACGGGGGAGAGAGCCGGTTCACGCAGGCGCGCCAGCCGTTCGACGACAGGCATTGCCGTCCACAGCGAACCGCCAAACACCACCAGCATCACCAGATTCACCACCACTGGATATAACAGCACCCACTGGTGCGCGTGCAGGACGTAGCTCGCCGCGCAAAGCGCTATGCCAGCCAGCGCCACGCTCACGAACAGATAACGCAGGGGGCCGCCCTGCCGACGGGCCTGGCAGACGCGCAACAGCAGCACCAGCGCCATCACGGGCAGTATCCCGTGCAGGCTATTATTCGCCAGCCCGAAGCCGATCAAAAACGGCCATGCCAGCAGCATCAGCCCCGTCAGGGCGGGAAGAACTGGAATCGAACGCACGTTACGCGTCGCGCTGAAGCTGTTCCACAACGTCCACGACGTCCTGCACCGTGCGCACCGCTTTGAAGGTTTCAGGCTTGATTTTATGGCCCGTTTTCTTTTGCAGGTGCACCACCATATCGACGGCATCAATGCTGTCGAGGTCCAGATCCTCGTAAAGACGTGCCTCAGGGGTAATATCCTCTGGGGCGATTTCAAACAGCGTAATAAGAAGCGCAGAGACTTCCTGATAAATCGTTTGTTGTTCTGTCATAGCGGTCATTCTCAGGCGCGTTGTTGATGGATAAAAGCCGCGAGCGTGGCAACGGAATAGAAGTGCTGACGCATCTCGTCACTTTCGGCAGAAAGCACTACGCCGTACTGATTTTTTACCGCCAGACCCAGCTCAAGGGCGTCGATTGAGTCCAGACCGAGGCCGTCGCCAAAGAGCGCGGCGTCTGTATCAATATCCTCTGGGGTAAGTTCTTCCAGATTCAGCGTAGAGATAATGAGATTCTTAATTTCGAGATAGAGCGCTTGCATCTTTCGTTCCTGACAAAGATTGAAGACCGGTTGTTAACTGATGCTGCATATGCCGGTTTAACTGCCTTGCTGCCAGCGCGGGTTCGTGCTGACTCGCATCATAAAAATCATGAATGTTGATGCATTCGCGAACATCCACGGTGAAAACAGGTTTGTTGGGGGGCACGTTATACCAGCTGCTCTGTTTATCCAGCATCCGTTCACTACAGTGGATCACCACCACGCGCACGGCGCTGTTGCAGCGAACGGCGATATTCGCCGCCCCACGTTGCAGGGTCATGGCTTCCCCCACCCGGGTGCGGGTGCCTTCAGGGAAGATAAGCAGGGTGTCGCCCTGGGACAGACGCTGCTGGCTTGCGGCAAGCAGCGTGTCGGCTTCGCTGTTAATCAGATAGTCAGCCGCGCGGATCACGCCGCTGACGAACGGGTTACGCAGCAACGCGCTTTTCACCAGACAGTCGGTTTCGTTCATCACCGACGCCAGCAGAACGTAGTCCAGCAGCGAGGGATGATTCGCAATCACCAGACAGCCCCGCTCGGCGCGCAGAACGTCCAGGTTGTTGAAACGGTAATCCAGTACCCCTGCACCGCGTACCACCGCGAGGAACAGGCGAAAACTGGCAGAAATAGTGCGGCGTGCCAGGCGGCGACGTTGAGTGCGGTCGCGCTGGAAAATCAGCAGCAGGTTAAACCACACCAGCGACAGCGTCAGCCCGCCGAGGCCGAACAGGACGAAGCACAATCCGGTCATCAGCATCCGCCATACCCGATCGAGGCGGGAACGTAACCCTCTCATTGGCGCGTCCATTGCCACAGCAGGCGCTCGCCCGGCAGGGTAAACTGGCGCTCGTCCCGCAGGTAATGGCGAAGGAACTGGAGACTTTGCGGCAGCGCGGGCTCTTCAGGCGCGCGGTTGACGTGCGTTTCACAGCTGAGCGTATTTCCCGCCTCAATCACCAGCGCCAGCGCGTAGGGCCAGACGGGCATCTGCGGCGGCAGCCCGGCGTGATAAAAATCAGGCAGCAGACCGTCGAAATCCACCAGCAACACGCGGGAGTAGCCCGCATGCAGCAGGCTCAGCACGTCGCACAAGCTCTGCTGGAAGGTATCCATACCGGCGGAAACCGACGAAGAGACAACAGGCTGACGCGCGGCGATAGTAAGATTGCCGACCGCCGAGTTGTGTACCGACATGGCAAAATCGGTGGGGGAAACGGGCTGTTCTGCCGCCAGGGCCTGGAGAATACGGAAATTGCGCTCCAGCTCCCCATGACGGCTGCTGTAGACGACGGCATCGATGCGGTGT
Source organism: Enterobacter sp. UPMP2061 (assembly GCF_053709615.1). NCBI lineage: Bacteria > Pseudomonadati > Pseudomonadota > Gammaproteobacteria > Enterobacterales > Enterobacteriaceae > Enterobacter > Enterobacter sp. UPMP2061. The sequence continues at coordinate 131,494 of NZ_JBSKJP010000008.1, read as the reverse complement.
TTGCGCAGCATCATCAGGCCAAGATCGACGGCCAGCCTGCTGCCTGAATTCAGGCGGCGGGCGGTCATCATCGGCAGATCGGTCAGTTTCGCCAGCGGTGCAGCGGGATCGATGCCGTCAGACCGGCGTGACCATGCCTGCCATTCGTCGGCATCGCTGAGTCCTGGCGCTCTTGCCTGCCAGTCGATAAGGGTAAGTGTAAATTTCATCTACGCGCGTCCGCGATAAACCTGTTTCTGTGACTTTTTCTTCGCCAGCGCGATTTGCTGCGCACATCGTACAATGTTGTCGTCGCGCTGGCGAATAAACGTCACTTTTGACCCTTTCCACCCGGTTATCCCGGCAAACGGCTTTTTGGCCGACCCGGACCCAGAAGAATGGCGAGTTTACTGCCTCCTTTCGTGGTTTCCATCCAGATTTTACAGACGCTGGTGAGCGGCACGGAGAGCAGCATGCCCACCGGACCCAGCAGCCATCCCCAGATCAGTAACGATAAAAACACCACCATCGTCGACATGCCCAGACGGTGGCCCATCATGCGCGGCTCAAGAATGTTACCCAGCACCATATGCACGACGAGGAACAGCGCACCTACCAGCATGCACTCATAAAAACCGTTAAACAGGAACGCCTGGATCATCGGCGGAACGGCGGAAAGCACCGCGCCGATATTGGGTACGTAGTTCAGTAAAAACGCCAGCACGCCCCACATCAGCGCGAACTGCACGTCCAGCAGTATCAGCCCCAGCCAGACGATCACGCCGGTCCACAGGCTTAACAGCGTTTTCAGCGCCAGATATTTGGATACGCCCTTCAGCGCGCGGTGCAAGCCGGCAATGTGGATCTGTGGATTGTTCAGGGCAAAACGCAGTTTATACGGCACGTGGCGCACTTCGAACAGCATAAACACCACCGTCATCACCAGCAGCAGAATGCTGGCCATTGCCCCGGAAAGCCCGGTCATCAACGTGGTGGCGTAGGTCATCACCTTCTCGGAATCCATCCGACGCAGCATCCGTTCCGGTGAGATATGCAGATTCACGAACGGCAACATGCGCTGAAGATCGACCAGCTTGCGCGTCAGCTCTTTATTGTACTGCGGCAGCATGGTGGAAAATTCGCTCAGCGAGGCGGCGAGCACGCCGAACAGCGCCGTCAGGACAACCAGCATCACCATCACCACAATGGTAATCGCGACCGGGCGGCTGATGCCCCGGCGTAAAAACCATGTCACCAGCGGGTTGAGCACAATGGCGAAAAACAGCGCCAGCAGAAGCTGAACAATGATATCCGCCGCCGCGTGGATACCCGCAAGGATAACCACCAGGCAGGCAAGTTTTAATAAAATATGAAGTCCGGCTTTGTCGGGCGGGCTGGCAGTCATAAGAATTCCTTTTTCCGGGGGGCGTGTTAATTGTAGTGCGCCGGATGGGCTTCGTCTGGCGTGTTAGTCTGAAAGTCGTGGCAAAAAAATGGCCCCCGGCGCAAGCGACGGAGGCCACGGCATCCTGGTGAACGATTACTGGATCACGAGGGTGTTAATGATGTTTTCAGCGGCGGTCTGCGCTTTCTGCTGATTGTCTGCCGGCAGGGTGATCTGCATGGTCAGCAGTTTATTGTCCACCTTGCCGAGCACCACGGAGGAGTAGGCGGTCTGGCCTTTGGCAGAGATGATGCTGTCCAGCTGTTGCAGCGTGTGGCCTTTCAGTTCAACAGACTTATTGGTGACCACCTGAAGCTGCGGGTCGCGGCTGCGCTGCTGATCTTCCAGGCGTTTGGCCAGCACGCCAAGATCTTCGCTGGTATCGTCACCGACGATCACAATCACCGCTTTTTGGCCGGTGGCATCGGAATAGACGTGCATATTGTTCGCCTGGGTGCCCAGCTTACCGCTCTGGTCGGTCATGTCCGCGGGCAGAGAGAAACTGAGTTTGCCATCCATCAGGCTCACCGGCTGACCGGTGGCGTTGCTTTCTGCTGACGCGCCCTGAGCAGGCGTTTTGGTGTCGCTGTTATCACAGGCTGCAAGGCCAACAACCAGCAGGCCAATCCCGACATATTTAACCAGATTGCGCATTGACTTCTTCCTTTCGATAAACGGCCATAACGGCTCATTCGTTCATCTTATCACAACTGATAAAGCGAACCCTTAACCTGCCTGCAATGCGGAGATTTCAGATTTATCTGCCAGCCTTTTCAGCAGCATATTCAACAGTACGCCGTACATCGGCAGGAAGAAGACCAGGCTGATAAGCACCTTAAAGGCGTAGTCCACCAGAGCGATTTCCATCCAGTGTTCTGCCATGAAGGCGTCCGGGCTGCGCCAGAAGGCGATGAAGAAGAAGGCCAGCGTATCGCTCACGTTACCGAACAGCGTGGAGGCCGTTGGTGCCATCCACCAGCGATGGTTTTGACGCAGGCGGTTAAACACGTGGACATCGAGGATCTGCCCCAGGGCATAAGCCATAAAGCTGGCGGTGGCAATACGCGCGACGAACAGGTTGAAGTGCGTCAGCGCTTCGAAGCCCTGCCAGCTGCCCATGTAAAACAGCGAGGAGATGGCGTAGGAGACAAACAGTGCCGGGATCATCACCGCAAAAATAATCCGCCGCGCCAGCGGTGCGCCAAAAATACGCACGGTTAAATCCGTCGCAAGGAAAATAAACGGGAAACTGAACGCGCCCCAGGTGGTATGGAAACCAAAAATGGAGATGGGGAGCTGTACCAGATAGTTACTGGAGATGATCACCAGCAGATGAAATAGCGAAAGCCAGAACAACGCCTTGACGCGCTGCGATTGTGTAAAGGAGTTCATATTGTACCTTTTTGATTAATATTTGGGGTGAGGGAACCCAATAAAGCCGCCGCATGATACTGCTTTGACGACACTTTGCAATGGCTAATTTTCACGCAATCGTTAACCTGGTTTGCATTGGCGATAGCGGGGCGTAAACTACAGCCGTTTTTACCTGAACGAGAAGAAAATGACCGACCTGTTTTCCCGCCCAGACCACACGCTTGATGCTCAGGGCCTCCGTTGCCCGGAGCCGGTAATGATGGTGCGTAAAACCGTCCGTAACATGCAGAGTGGCGAAACGCTGCTGATCGTCGCTGACGACCCGGCTACCACCCGTGATATCCCCGGCTTTTGTACCTTTATGGAACATGAACTGGTGGCGCAGCAAACCGAGACCTTGCCGTACCGGTATTTGATTCGTAAGGGGTAAGTGCGGCCTGACGCCCGGCGGCGCTTCGCTTGCACGGGCCTACGGGTGTAGTAGGTCGGGTAAGGCGCAGCCGCCACCCGACAAGTACTCATCACAATTTCGAACCATCGTTTCAAAATTTCGCGCTTTTGTGAGGCGCTTCACCCTCCCTTTTCCAGCCGTAGTCTAATTTTTAAGCGTCAAAAACTAAAACATCGTTTTAACGCTTATCTCACTACCCTGGAGTTGACTCAATGAAAACGACCCTCAAGCCGTTACTGGCCGCGCTGTGCCTGTCTGCTTTTGCCTGCTCCGTTTCTGCCCAGACCATCAAAGCCGCCGATGTGCATCCCGAAGGCTACCCGAACGTGGTGGCGGTTCAGCACATGGGTGAAAAACTCAAACAACAAACCGATGGCAAGCTGGAGATTAAGGTCTTCCCCGGCGGCGTGCTGGGGGATGAAAAGCAGATGATTGAGCAGGCGCAGATGGGGGCGATCGACATGATCCGCGTCTCCATGGCGCCGGTGGCTGCCATTCTGCCGGATATCGAAGTGTTTACGCTGCCCTACGTATTCCGCGATGAAGACCACATGCACAAGGTGATCGACGGGGATATCGGCAAGCAGATTGGCGACAAACTCACCGCCAACCCGAAATCGCGTCTGGTCTTCCTTGGCTGGATGGATTCCGGCACCCGTAACCTGATCACCAAAGAGCCGATCGTCAAACCGGACGATCTGAAAGGGAAGAAAATCCGTGTGCAGGGCAGCCCGGTGGCGCTGGCCACGCTGAAAGCGATGGGGGCGAACTCGGTGGCGATGGGCGTCAGCGAGGTTTACAGCGGCATGCAGACCGGGGTGATCGACGGCGCGGAGAACAACCCGCCAACCTTTATCGCCCACAACTATATGCCGGTCGCCAAAAACTACACGCTGAGCGGCCACTTTATCACCCCGGAAATGCTCCTGTACTCAAAAGTGAAATGGGACAAGCTCAGCGCCGACGAGCAGCAAAAAGTCCTGACGCTGGCCCGCGAAGCGCAGTTCGAGCAGCGCAAGCTCTGGCAGGCCTATAACGACCAGGCGCTGGCGAAAATGAAGGCCGGCGGCGTGCAGTTCCACGACATCGATAAAACGGTGTTTATCAAGGCGACAGAGCCGGTGCGCGCGCAGTATGGCGATAAGCATCAGGATCTGATGAAAGCCATCGCTGACGTCCAGTAAACCGGAGTACGTATGTCCGAACTCTACCTGAAGTGGATGGACCGTCTGTACCTGTTCGCCATGGCGGTGGCAGGTATTTCGCTGTTGGTGATGACGATTGTCATCCCCATCGGCATTTTTTCACGCTACGTGCTTAATCGCGGCGAATCCTGGCCGGAGCCGATCGCCATTATCTGCATGGTGACGTTTACCTTTATCGGCGCGGCGGTGAGCTACCGCGCCGGGTCGCATATTGCGGTCAACATGCTCACCGACCGCCTGCCCGCGTCGCTGCAAAGAGTGTGCGCGCGGATGGTGGATCTGCTGATGCTGATGATTTCAGGCCTGATGTGCTGGTACAGCTACTGGCTGTGCGTCGAGCTGTGGGAGCAGCCGGTGGCGGAGTTTCCGCTTCTGACCTCCGGCGAAAGCTATCTGCCGCTACCTGTCGGGTCGGCCATTTTGATCCTGTTTGTGCTTGAACGCCTGCTGTTTGGCTCGCAGGAAAACCGTCCGGTCGTGCTGATCGGCAATCACAGTTAAGGGGTGAACAATGGATGCGTTTGTTTTGTTATTCACCCTCGCCATTTTGCTGGCGCTGGGGATGCCGGTGGCTTTCGCCGTCGGGTTAAGCGCCGTGGCGGGGGCGTTGTGGATCGATCTGCCGCTGGAGGCGCTGATGATCCAGATCACCAGCGGGGTGAATAAATTTACCCTGCTGGCGATCCCGTTCTTCATTCTTGCCGGGGCGATCATGGCGGAAGGGGGCATTGCCCGACGGCTGGTCAACTTCGCGTACGTTTTTGTCGGCTTTATTCGCGGCGGGCTGTCGCTGGTGAACATCGTGGCATCAACGTTCTTCGGCGCGATTTCCGGCTCGTCGGTGGCGGATACGGCGTCTATCGGCAGCGTGATGATCCCGGAGATGGAGAAGAAGGGCTATCCGCGCGAATACGCGGCGGCGGTGACGGCCAGCGGGTCGGTGCAGGCGATCCTGATCCCGCCCAGCCACAACTCGGTGATTTACTCCCTGGCGGCAGGGGGAACGGTCTCCATCGCCACGCTGTTTATCGCGGGCGTGCTGCCGGGCCTGCTGCTGGGCGTGAGCCTGATGGTGCTCTGCCTGTGCTTCGCCCGCAAGCGCGGCTATCCGAAAGGGGACAAAATCCCGTTCAGGCAGGCGCTGAAAATCATGCTCGATGCTCTGTGGGGGCTGATGACTGTGGTGATTATCCTCGGCGGGATCTTGTCCGGGATATTCACGGCGACCGAATCTGCCGCCGTGGCCTGCCTGTGGGCGTTCTTCGTCACCATGTTCATTTACCGCGATTACAAGTGGAATGAACTGCCGAAGCTGATGTGCCGCACGGTGAAAACCGTCACCATCGTGATGATTTTGATTGGCTTTGCCGCGGCGTTTGGCGCGGTAATGACCTACATGCAGCTGCCGATGCGCATCACCGAATTCTTCACGTCGCTCTCCGATAACAAATACGTGATCCTGATGTACCTCAACATCATGCTGCTGCTGATTGGCACGCTGATGGACATGGCGCCGATCATCCTGATCCTGACCCCGGTGCTGCTGCCGGTGACCAACTCGCTGGGGATCGATCCGGTGCATTTCGGGATGATCATGATGGTGAACCTGGGGATTGGGCTGATCACGCCGCCGGTCGGGTCGGTGCTGTTCGTGGCGAGCGCGGTGAGTAAGCAGAAGATCGAGCACGTGGTGCGGGCGATGCTGCCGTTTTACGGTATGTTGCTGGTGGTGCTGGGGATGGTGACGTACATCCCGGCGATATCATTGTGGTTGCCGGGGGTGCTAGGGATGCAGTGACGCCGTTTTATGCCGGGTGGCGGCTACGCCTTACCCGGCCTACGGTTACGGTTCGGAGATGTTGTAGGCCCGGTAAGGCGTAGCCGCCACCGGGCATTTTTACCGACGGCGCAACAGCCGCAACGCGTTCGCCGTAACCAGCACCGTCGCCCCCGTATCCGCCAGTACCGCCAGCCACAGTCCGGTCATGCCGAGCAGCGTGGTGACCAGGAAAATCCCCTTCAGACCCAGCGCAATGCCGATGTTCTGCCGAATATTGGCCCGCGTCGCCCGCGCAAGATCTATCATCTGCGCCAGCCCGGTCAGGCGGTTGTGCGTCAGCGCCGCGTCGGCGGTCTCCAGCGCCACGTCGGTGCCGCTGCCCATCGCAATGCCGATGGTTGCCGCCTTCATCGCAGGCGCATCGTTAATGCCGTCACCGACCATCGCCAGCGGCGCGTGAGCGTTCAGTTCCGTGACCGCGCGGACTTTATCCGCGGGCAGCAATCCGGCCTTGAATTCCAGCCCCAGCTCACCGGCAATTGCCGCCGCCGCGCGCGGATTATCGCCGGTCAGGATCACGCCCTGTACGCCAAGCTGATGCAGCGCCGTCACGGCCTCTTTGGCGTCATCGCGCAGGGTGTCGCGCAGCGCCAGCATCCCTTTCGCGACGCCGTCCTGCATGAGGGTCACGACAGTTTGTCCGGTCTGTTCTAACGCCTCAACCTCTGGATGAGAAGACTTACCCGCCGCGACAATAAGCACCTTTTTACCGTCAACGGTGGCCTCAATCCCCGACCCGACCAGCGCCCGCTGTGCCGTTGCCGTCGGGATGTTCAGCCCGCGCGACTGCGCTTCACGCACAATCGCCTGCGCCAGCGGGTGAGTGGAGCCCTGCTCAACGGCGGCGGCCAGCGTAAGTAACTCATCTTCACCGATATCCTGCGGATACACGCCGGTGACCTGCGGCTTGCCGACGGTCAGCGTGCCGGTTTTATCGAACGCGATATGCTGGACCTGGCTCAGCTGCTCCAGCGCCGCGCCGCCCTTAATCAGCGCCCCGCGACGTGCCGCCGCTGCCAGTCCGGAGGTAATCGCCGCAGGCGTGGAGATCACCAGCGCGCACGGGCAGCCGATCAGCAGCAGCGTCAGCCCTTTATAGATCCAGCCCTCCCACGGTGCGCCGAAGAACAGCGGCGGCACGATAGTAACCAGCAGGGCAACCAGCATGATGGCAGGGGTATAAATCCGGCTAAAACGGTCGATGAAACGCTCGACAGGCGCGCGGCGCTCCTCGGCTTCTTCTATCAGCCTGAGGATGCGGTCGATGGCGCTGTCGCCCGGTTCGGAAAGGACCGTCAGCAGCACCAGTCGGTCGACGCTGGTGGCGCCCGCAGGCACCTTCTCACCTGCCGCGCGCGCTACCGGGATGGATTCCCCGGTCAGGGCGCTTTCGTCAAAGCTCGCGGTGGCGGTAATGATGGCCCCATCGGCTGGCAGACGTCCGCCTGCGGGCACTTCAATCACGTCGCCCGGGCGCAGGGTGTTGATGGCGACCGTTTCACGAGTACCGTTTATCACGCGAGTGGCGGTTTCCGGCTTCAGCGCCATCAGCGCGCTCACCCCTTTACGCGCCCGGCTCGCCGCCCAGCCCTCAAGGCGTTCGCCAATTAAGAACAGCAGCAGCACCATCGCCGCTTCCGCCGTCGCGCCAATAAATAGCGCCCCGATAGCCGCCACGCTCATCAGCGTTTCGATGGCAAACCAGCTGCCGCTTCTCATCAGACGCAGCGCCTGACGCGCAATCGGGAACAGGCCAACCAGCGTGGTGGCGATAAACGCCAGGCTGCCGAGCGGGTGGTTGATTTGCTCCAGCCCCCAGCTCAGGGCCATCATGATGATGAGGGTGATAAGGGGCAGGTTTTCTTTTAGCGGGGACGTTTTTTCTGCGGGCGCCGTTTCGCTGCGCAGGGTATAACCCGCTTTGCTGACGGCGGCTTCAACCTGTCTGCTGACGTCGTTTTCGGCGCTGACCAGCAGCTTTTCGGTAGCGAACAGCACCTGAACGTGTTTCACACCCGGCACCTGCTTCACCGCATTTTCCACTTTGCGGGCGCAGGCCGCGCAGTCCATGCCGTTGACCACCCAGCTGTAGTGATTGCCGTTTTCAGGCAGCGCTTCGGTCCGGGTTTCGCACGCGCCCTCGCAGCAGCAGTCCTCTTTTGGCGGAACCGGGCTGAGCTTAAGTGCCGAGAATTGGGGAACTTTTTTAGGTATTTCTGGAGTCGACATGGCAGTCTCCGGTAATGATAATTTTCTCATTAACCGCAGCATACACTCTGGAGTCGACTCCAGAGTCAAGCGTTATTTAGATATACAGCGAACGCACAATCAGGAAGTGTCCGGCAAAGTAACAGGCGGCGGAAATCGCATTATCCGCACGGAAGCGGCGGCGATAGTGGCTGCCCAGCCAGACGATATTACCCAACAGCAACAGTGCGGCACCGAAGAACGCAGACATTGCCGGAGCGGTCGGACGGAAGAACCACAGCTCGCCCGCCAGCCACACCATCACCAGCGTCATGGCGATAAACGTACAGACTGGGAGACGCATCTCTTCCAGACGCGACCAGATCACCGCGATCAGCAGGGCGCCAATCACCAGCAGCACCAGCGGCAGCGGCCAGAAGAAGGAGAGCGTCATCTGGCTGGCAAAGTAGATGGTATAGAGCAGATGCGACAGGAAGAACGCCCCCACGGCGTACAGCAGGCGCTGGCGCGGCAGCAGGGTTAAGGCATCGCCAATCAGGGAAGCACACAGCCCCGCGAGGACAAGATAGCTAACGGCGTTAAACATCGGGGCCTGCCAGGCAAGCAACAGCAGGAGTAATAGCGTGACGGGTTTAAACAACCAGCGCTGCCAGGCTGGGCCACGGTAAGACGCATCGACGTAAAGCCATGCGGAAAAACAGACAGCGATAAATGACCAAAGCATATTAACTCCCTGTAACTGTTGAGGCTGAATGATCAGTTCCTGATCCAGTGTAGTGACGCGAGCGGGCGTTTGGCAATGCCGGGGCAGGCGAGGTATCCTGAATTCCGCATAATCTGATGGGATTTTTCAATGAGCAAGATGCCGCTGTTTTTCATTATCGTGGTGGTGATTATCGTCATTGCCGCCTCGTTTCGCTTCGTGCAGCAGCGCCGTGAGAAGGCCGACAACGACGCCGCGCCGCTGATGCAAAAGCGCGTGGTGGTGACGAACAAGCGTGAGAAGCCGCTTAACGACCGCCGCTCCCGCCAGCAGCAGGTGACGCCTGCGGGCACAACGATGCGCTATGAAGCGAGCTTTAAGCCGGAAACCGGCGGGCTGGAGATGACCTTCCGCCTGGAGGCGCAGCAGTACCATCAGCTGACGGTGGGGGAGAAAGGCACGCTGAGTTACAAAGGGTCGCGGTTTGAAGGGTTCATGGCGGAGCAGTAATCTGTTGATCGGCGCTGAGTCTTCTTACCAGTGCCGATCGTAAATTCAATAGATATATATAGCGTGGAGTAAATATAATTGTGGTTTATGTTTTATAAAAAATATTCTGTTTTATATTCCCATTAGTGACTTAAAATATCGTTTGCATCACTATCTTACCCAGCATTTCTTAATATGATCTTATCATTGTTATTGTATGAATATATAAATTTATAATTCAAATGGATAAGGTATTTAGATGGCGAATACAATGTGGTTGACGTTGAAGGGACAATCGCAGGGAATGATTTCTGCTGGATGTGCTTCGATAGATTCAATAGGGAATAAATCACAGCCTGCCCATCGAGATCAGATTATGGTCATGGCAATTAATCATGGAATGAGTCGGGCGCAAAATGTAAATCATCAGTGTTTGACGTTTATTAAACCTGTGGATAAATCCTCGCCGTTGTTGGGGAAAGCCATTACTGACAATGAAACGCTAAGCTGTGAATTTAGCTTTTATCGCACCAGTCAGACTGGTTTAAACGAATGCTATTACTCACTAAAACTGATTAATGCCAGAATATCCAGCTTCCATCTACAGGTGCCGCATACCATTGATGACAGTGCGGGTCAGCCAGAAGAAATGATCGAATTGTCATACGAATCTATTGCCTGGGAGCATCGTATTGCTGGAACCAGCGCCTACAGTATCTGGGATGAGCGAATTTTTTAAGGACCCATGAGGAAGGTTATAATGACTGGATAGGGGATCATCGTGAAGATATTCTCAGAGGAAATAACTGGCAGCGTAATTTGCGTTTCGAAAATGAAATCAAGCAGCTGAAAAATAGCCTGGGCAACAATGCCAACCACATTATGCTGCTCACGCCTGACGAGGCGCAGGGTGTGATTGACGATTTGTTAGGTAGTCAGCCTGTTGGCTTTTCTACTACCTATGCCGGTAACATCAAAGAGACGGTTTCTGCGACTAAGAATCTGTCGAAGCTATTTTCTTATCAGCAGGCCGGAAAGATTGTTTTCACTTTAAAAGGTCTTGGGATCAAAGCAACGCAGTATGCTTATCAGGGAAAAATGTATGTGAAGATTACGGGCTACCCTTCTTTGCGACGCATTCTTAACGGAACCCGTTACCGGATTAATCATCCCAAAGTGCTTGAGGTTGGCATTGGTAGCGTCGGGTTTCAAAACGGCATTATGTCAGGAGCCCGATTCTGCATCTGGTTTTCCGCATGCTGGCGGTTGGTTGAGTTGATCTTCAAATCTGACCATGACGTCGCCGCATTCCTGGGGAATGTGACGATGGATGTGGCGAAAGTTATTGTGGGGGTTTTTGTTTCGAGATTGGTTGGGGAAGGGATCTCGTTGGCTATATCACCATTTATAGCGAGTGTAGCTGTTCCGGTTTGGGGGCAAATAGTCTGTGTGGTTGTAATAGGTATAGCTATTGCCAATGCGCTCAATGGGCTGGACAAACAGTATGATTTATCAAACAAACTTATAGATTGTATAAAAAAGGGTATGAAAGAGCAGCAAAAAATCGCAGAGTGGAACGCTCGAAACTCAGTAAATGGTAGTTCATTTTACTGGGAGAATTACTGATATGAGCGTTAACATTAATCTTAATAAAATTAAAAGAAGGTGCTTTTTATTTTTCTGTATCTTCTTTTTTGGTATTTTTGCTTGGGGTTTTTATTGGGCTAGCGTACCAGATATAACCGATATCATTGAATCCAGAAGCATTATTTATTTTTTTTTTTTTTTTTTTTTGGGGTTCTTTTATTATGTTGTTTGTTTTCCCGGTTGCTTGTTGTTTCGTTTTGGTTATTGTCTATATGACTTTTACGAAAAACATGGAGCCACCCAGCTTCTTCGCCAAAGGCATTATCGTCGGTTTTCACGTTATCGGTGCAGGATTTGTTATTGGCAACATTCTCTCGTTTATCGTCATATTTTATCCCCTGGGAACCAACTATGTCTTATGTGAACGTCTTGGGCCCTTTTCGGGAACGTATTACACCAGAACGGAAGAGATTTGCACGCAGGTGAAATACCTGCTTAAAACAAGAGCCAGAGATATCCAAAAATTGAATGATCAGCTGGACGGTGTATCGTCACAGTGATGGTGTTTCGTAGGCCCGGCTCGCTGCGCGCCACCGGGCAAAAGCGCACTTTACTTCTTCACCTGCGCCTTAAACTTCTTCATCCACACCAGCAGCTCAAACACGCCGAAAATAAACACCCGCAGCTGCTGCCAGCCGGTCATCGGTGGGCCATCTTTCGGCAGACCGTTTTTCAGCATTACCATCTGCAAGGCATGCATGAACGCGGTAAAAATCAGCGCCACGTTAATAAAGATATTCAGCGGGCGCGGGAACGGGTGCACCAGATTCAAAATCAAAAATGCCCAGACGCCCAGCATCAGTACGCGCCCTACGTTAATCAGTACTGGCATCGGATCCTCCTTGTGCCTGACGGTGATACAGACGATAAGCCACCTGGCCGGCGACCTTCTCGCGGTGCAGATCCCAGTGAACGGGAACGGGCGGCAGGCCATTTTCCACTTCGCTTTCAACGTAAATCAGCGCGTCGTCTGCCAGCCAGCCATTTTTTTCCAGCAACGATAATGTCTCTTCCAGCAGCCCTTTACGGAACGGCGGGTCAACAAACACCACGTTGAACGGCGTCCCCTGTTGGGCGAGGAAGCTCAGCGTGTTGGTATTCACCACTTTCGCGTTGGTTGCCTTCAGCGTAGCCAGATTTTGCTGCAATGTCTGCGCGACGCCGCGCTCCATCTCCAGCAGCGTGGCGCTGGCGGCATAACGCGACAGCGCTTCCAGCCCCAATGCACCGCTTCCGGCGAAGCAGTCCAGGCAGTTGGCGTCTACCATAGACGGGGCGAGCCAGTTAAACAGCGTCTCGCGAACGCGGTCCGTGGTGGGGCGTAAACCGGGGCTGTCCGGCACCGGTAATTTCCGGCCTCGCCACTGACCGCCGATAATGCGAATTTGACCGGCCGGGGCGCGGGTGGGTTTCTTCATCTCAGGAAAGCTCTGTTAACCATTGCCCTGCGATTGCGGGCGGTGATGTCAATTAAGTAAAGTGTTAGACTATTTCATCATTTTTTTAGCTTCCCTGTATATAGCGCCGCGAGGAGTGTAGTCGCAGATGGCAAAACAAAAAAAACGTGGCTTCTTTTCCTGGTTGGGTTTCGGTGAAAAAGAGCAAGAAACAGAACAGAAAACCGAAGAACAGCAGGTTGTAGAAGAGCCGTCACAGCCTGAAACGCCTGTCGAAACCGCTGCGGTTGTCGAAGCGGAAGAGCCAGCCCACAGCAAAGAAGAGATTGAATCCTTTGCCGAAGAGGTGGTTGAGGTTACTGAACAGGTTCAGGAGAGCGAAAAACCAGAGCCGGTTATCGTTGAAACCCTTAACGAAGCGCCGCAGGCCACTATCGAACACGAAGAGCTGCCGCTGCCGGAAGAGGTGAAAGCTGAAGAGGTTTCTGCCGAAGAGTGGCAGGCCGAAGCGGAAACCGTTGAAATTGTTGAGGCGGTGGAAGAAGAAGCGGCCCTTGAGCCAGAGCTGACCGACGAAGAGCTGGAAGCCCAGGCGCTGGCGGCGGAAGCGGCTGAAGAAGCGGTCATCGTCGTGCCGGTGGAAGCGCAGGCCGAAGAAGAGATCGTTCAGGAGCAAGAAAAACCGACCAAAGAAGGTTTCTTCGCGCGCCTGAAGCGCAGCCTGCTCAAAACCAAAGAAAACTTAGGTTCCGGATTTATCAGTCTGTTCCGCGGCAAAAAGATCGACGACGATCTGTTTGAGGAGCTGGAAGAGCAACTGCTGATTGCGGACGTGGGCGTGGAAACCACCCGGAAGATCATCGCCAACCTGACCGAAGGGGCGAGCCGCAAACAGCTGCGTGACGCCGAGGCGCTGTACGGCCTGCTGAAAGACGAGATGGGTGAAATTCTCGCAAAAGTTGACGAACCGCTTAATATTGAAGGCAAAATGCCGTTTGTTATCCTGATGGTTGGCGTCAACGGCGTGGGCAAAACCACCACCATCGGCAAGCTGGCGCGCCAGTTTGAGCAGCAGGGCAAATCGGTGATGCTGGCGGCGGGCGATACCTTCCGTGCGGCAGCGGTGGAACAGCTTCAGGTGTGGGGCCAGCGCAACAATATTCCGGTTATTGCTCAGCACACCGGCGCGGATTCCGCGTCCGTGATTTTCGATGCCATCCAGGCGGCGAAGTCGCGTAACGTGGACGTGCTGATTGCGGATACCGCAGGGCGTTTGCAGAACAAATCGCACCTGATGGAAGAGCTGAAGAAAATCGTTCGCGTCATGAAGAAGCTGGACGAAGATGCACCGCATGAAATTATGCTGACTATCGATGCCAGCACCGGACAGAACGCCATCAGCCAGGCGAAACTGTTCCATGAAGCGGTAGGACTGACCGGGATCGCGCTGACCAAGCTGGACGGGACCGCGAAAGGCGGGGTGATCTTCTCCGTGGCCGACCAGTTCGGCATTCCTATCCGTTACATCGGTGTGGGCGAGCGTATTGAGGATTTACGTCCGTTTAAAGCGGACGACTTTATTGAGGCACTATTTGCCCGAGAGGACTAACAATGATTCGCTTTGAACACGTCAGCAAGGCCTATCTCGGCGGGAGACAAGCGCTACAGGGGGTGACATTCCACCTCCAGCCAGGCGAGATGGCATTCCTGACCGGCCATTCCGGCGCGGGGAAAAGTACCCTGCTCAAGCTGATCTGTGGGATCGAGCGGCCAAGCGCCGGGAAAATCTGGTTCAGCGGCCATGAAATTAGCCGTCTTAAGAACCGTGAAGTGCCGTTCCTGCGTCGTCAGATTGGCATGATTTTCCAGGATCACCACCTGCTGATGGATCGCACGGTTTTCGATAACGTCGCGATCCCGCTGATTATTGCTGGCGCCAGTTACGATGATATCCGCCGTCGCGTTTCGGCGGCGCTGGATAAGGTCGGGCTGCTGGACAAAGCGAAGAACTTCCCGATCCAGCTCTCCGGCGGTGAGCAGCAGCGCGTGGGTATCGCCCGCGCGGTAGTGAACAAGCCTGCCGTTTTGCTGGCGGATGAACCGACCGGTAACCTGGACGATGCCCTCTCTGAAGGGATCCTGCGCCTGTTTGAGGAATTTAACCGCGTGGGGGTCACGGTACTGATGGCGACGCACGACATGGGGCTGATCTCCCGCCGTTCGTACCGCATGCTGACCCTGAGCGACGGGCATTTGCACGGAGGCCACGGTGAATAAGCGTGATGCAATGAACCAGATTCGGCAGTTCAGCAACCGGTTTGACCGTTTCCGCAAGCCTCAGGGCGGCGGGGACGGCAATCGCAATGCGCCTAAGCGTGCCAAAGCGGCACCGAAACCGAACTCCCGCAAAACCAACGTCTTTAACGAGCAGGTGCGGTACGCCTTCCAGGGCGCGTTGCAGGATCTGAAAAGCAAACCGCTGGCGACGTTCCTGACGGTGATGGTGATTGCCATCTCCCTGACGCTGCCCAGCGTCTGCTACATGGTTTACAAAAACGTAAACCAGGCGGCGTCCCAGTACTATCCGTCGCCGCAGATCACCGTTTATCTGGATAAAGCCCTCGACGATAACGCGGCGGCTCAGGTGGTGGGGCAGATTCAGGCCGAGCAGGGCGTGGAGAAGGTGAACTATCTTTCCCGCGATGAAGCGCTGGGTGAGTTCCGCAACTGGTCCGGATTCGGCGGCGCGCTGGATATGCTTGAAGAGAACCCGCTGCCCGCCGTGGCGGTGGTGATCCCGAAACTCGATTTCCAGGGCACGGATTCGCTCAACACCCTGCGCGACCGCATTACCCGCATTAACGGGATTGATGAAGTGCGCATGGACGACAGCTGGTTTGCCCGTCTTGCCGCCCTGACCGGGCTGGTAGGACGCGTGTCGGCGATGATCGGCGTGCTGATGGTGGCGGCGGTGTTCCTCGTCATCGGTAATAGCGTGCGCCTGAGCATCTTCGCCCGTCGCGATACCATCAACGTGCAGAAACTGATTGGCGCAACGGATGGTTTCATCCTCCGCCCGTTCCTTTACGGCGGCGCGTTATTAGGTTTTTCTGGTGCATTTCTTTCATTGATATTGTCAGAAATTTTGGTGATGCGGCTGTCGTCTGCCGTGACTGAAGTGGCGCAGGTTTTCGGAACTAAGTTTGATATCAGTGGCTTAGGGTTCGATGAGTGCCTGCTGTTGCTGCTGGTGTGCTCCATGATCGGCTGGGTGGCGGCATGGCTGGCAACGGTTCAACATTTACGCCACTTTACTCCCGACTAATAAAAGCGTGATATAATCTTTCCCTGCACCGAGATGTTCGCTTGCAGGGAAAGCGTCCCTGTTGTCTCTTCCCCTGTAATCATCTTCATGTCACATTTTGTGCGTAATTTATTCACTGTCGCACCTGGAACTTGTGGATAAAATCACTGTCTGATAAAAGAGTGAATGCTAATCTCGTTGCTCAAACGCTTTGGCATGGTTGTTGCCTGACGGGGACAACCTGGACCAGAAGAAACATTGAGAGGAATGAATGACCAAAGAAATGCAAACTTTAGCTTTAGCCCCTGTTGGTAACCTGGAATCTTACATCCGGGCTGCGAACACCTGGCCGATGTTAACGGCTGAGGAAGAAAAGGAGCTTGCTGAAAAGCTGCATTACCAGGGCGATCTGGAAGCAGCTAAAACGCTGATCCTGTCTCACCTGCGCTTTGTTGTTCACGTTGCTCGTAATTATGCGGGCTACGGCCTGCCGCAGGCGGACCTGATTCAGGAAGGTAACATTGGCCTGATGAAGGCGGTACGTCGCTTTAACCCGGAAGTGGGTGTGCGACTCGTCTCCTTCGCCGTGCACTGGATCAAAGCGGAAATTCACGAATACGTCCTGCGTAACTGGCGTATTGTGAAAGTCGCCACGACGAAAGCGCAGCGCAAACTGTTCTTCAACCTGCGTAAAACCAAGCAGCGTCTGGGCTGGTTCAATCAGGATGAAGTGGAAATGGTGGCGCGCGAGCTGGGCGTTTCCAGCAAAGACGTCCGCGAGATGGAATCCCGTATGGCCGCACAGGACATGACGTTTGATATGTCTGCCGACGATGACGCGTCCGACAGCCAGCCGATGGCCCCGGTTCTGTATCTACAGGATAAAACCTCTAACTTTGCTGACGGCATTGAAGAGGATAACTGGGAAGACCAGGCGGCGAACAAGCTGACCTTCGCGATGGAAGGCCTCGACGAGCGTAGCCAGGATATTATTCGTGCCCGCTGGCTGGACGAAGATAACAAGTCCACGTTGCAGGAACTGGCCGACCGCTACGGCGTCTCCGCTGAACGTGTGCGTCAGCTTGAGAAAAACGCCATGAAAAAACTTCGCGCCGCTATCGAAGCGTAATTTCCGCGAAGTACACCGGGAACCCTCGAATGCAAATTCGGGGGTTTTGTTTTTTTAGCGCCCGCTCTGGCGAATTTCTTCCCCCTGGCAAACACTTACTGATGCGCTAAGCAGGCGACTTTCAGAGGGTGACAGGGTGAAAAATAACGAACTGAACGACCGGCGTTTACAGGCGACGCCGCGCGGTATCGGCGTCATGTGTAACTTCTATGCCGATAAAGCCGAAAACGCCACGGTGTGGGACGTGGAAGGTAACGAGTATATTGATTTTGCCGCCGGGATCGCCGTGCTGAATACCGGGCATCGCCATCCTAAAGTTATCGCCGCCATCGAAAAACAGCTTCACGCCTTTACCCATACCGCTTATCAAATCGTCCCCTATGAAGGTTATGTGGCGCTTGCCGAGCGCATCAACCAGCGCGTACCCATAGAGGGGCCAGCCAAAACCGCCTTCTTCTCAACGGGGGCGGAAGCGGTCGAAAACGCGGTGAAAATCGCCCGCGCGTACACCAGACGTCCCGGCCTTATCACCTTCGGCGGCGCGTTCCACGGCCGTACCTTTATGACCATGGCGATGACCGGCAAAGTGGCGCCCTATAAGCTCGGCTTCGGCCCGTTCCCCGGCTCGGTGTACCACGCGCAATTCCCCAACAGCCTGCACGGGGTTAGTACCGCCGAAGCGCTAAAAAGCCTGGAGCGCATCTTCAAAGCCGATATCGCGCCCGATCAGGTGGCGGCAATCATTATTGAACCGGTTCAGGGCGAGGGCGGGTTCAACGTCGCGCCCGCTGATTTTATGCAGGCGCTGCGTGCCCTGTGCGATACCCACGGGATTTTACTGATTGCCGACGAAGTGCAAACCGGCTTCGCTCGTACCGGCAAGCTGTTCTCCATGGAAAACCACTGCGTGAAGCCCGATCTGATCACCATGGCGAAAAGCCTGGCGGGCGGGATGCCGCTCTCTGCCGTCTCTGGCCGGGCGGAGGTGATGGATGCGCCCGCCCCGGGCGGTCTGGGCGGAACCTACGCGGGTAACCCGCTGGCGATTGCGGCGGCCCATGCGGTGCTGGATGTGATTGACGAGGACGATCTCTGCACCCGCGCGGCGCATCTCGGGCATCATCTGGTCGAGGTGCTGAATAAAGCGAAGGATGGCTGTCCGTATATCGCCGATATCCGTGGGCAGGGCTCGATGGTGGCGGTAGAATTTACCGATCCGCAAACCGGACAGCCGTCGCCCGAATTTACCCGTCAGGTTCAGGAGCGCGCGTTGAACGAAGGGCTGCTGCTTTTGATCTGCGGCGTTTATGGCAACGTTATTCGCTTCCTCTACCCGCTCACCATCCCCGAAGTGCAGTTCCGTAAAGCGCTGGATATTATTTCCGCCTCGCTGACACGATAAAGCCAAAAGCCCGGCTGAAATGACAGTTGGGCTTATCATATTTTCATTTCAAATTAGCTATTCCAAAATCATAAAAATGGGGTATGTTTTAGCAGAGTATGCTGAAAAAGCGCGAACAGCACGCCTATAACTGAAATAAAGCGCTACACAACAACATCACAACAATCGTTATAACCATAATAATGGGGAATCTCAGGATGAACATGAAGGGTAAAGCGTTACTGGCAGGATGTATCGCGTTGGCATTCAGCACTATGGCCCAGGCCGATATTAAAGTGGCCGTGGTGGGCGCGATGTCCGGTCCGGTAGCACAGTACGGCGACCAGGAATTTACCGGCGCGGAACAGGCGGTTGCAGACATTAATGCTAAGGGCGGCATCAAGGGCGAAAAGCTGCAAATCGTAAAATATGACGATGCCTGTGACCCGAAACAGGCGGTCGCGGTGGCGAACAAAGTGGTAAACGACGGGATCAAATACGTTATCGGTCACCTGTGCTCCTCTTCCACCCAGCCCGCGTCTGACATCTACGAAGACGAAGGCATTCTGATGATCACGCCGGCCGCGACGGCGCCAGAGCTGACCGCGCGCGGCTATAAGCTGATCCTGCGTACCACCGGTCTGGACTCCGATCAGGGGCCAACCGCCGCGAAATACATCGTGGAAAAAGTGAAGCCGCAGCGCATCGCGATTGTTCATGACAAACAGCAGTACGGCGAAGGCCTGGCCCGTGCGGTGCAGGATAACCTGAAAAAAGCGAACGCCAACGTGGTGTTCTTTGACGGTATCACCGCCGGTGAGAAAGACTTCTCGACCCTGGTCGCGCGTCTGAAGAAAGAAAATATCGATTTCGTTTACTACGGCGGCTACCACCCGGAAATGGGGCAGATCCTGCGCCAGGCGCGTGCGGCGGGTCTGAAGACGCAGTTCATGGGGCCAGAAGGTGTCGCGAACGTTTCCCTGTCTAATATCGCGGGTGAATCCGCTGAAGGGCTGCTGGTGACCAAACCGAAGAACTACGACCAGGTGCCTGCGAACAAACCTGTTGTCGATGCCATCAAGGCGAAGAAACAGGATCCAAGCGGTGCGTTCGTCTGGACCACCTACGCAGCGTTGCAGTCTCTGCAAGCGGGCCTGAACCAGTCAGCCGATCCGGCGGAGATTGCCACCTGGCTGAAAGCGAACTCGGTGGAAACCGTGATGGGGCCGCTGTCCTGGGATGAGAAGGGCGATTTGAAGGGCTTCGAGTTCGGCGTGTTTGACTGGCATGCCAACGGCACGGCGACTGACGCAAAATAAACGTAAAAAGGCAACGCAAGTTGCCTTTTTTAATGTTTTCTCCCTCTCCCCGTGGGAGAGGGCCGGGGTGAGGGCATCAGCCCGCTCAGCCCTCTTTTGCCCGGTGGCGCTTCGCTTACCGGGCCTACTATGAGCACCTCGCAGCCGCCACCCGGCTTTCTTTTAGCGCTTCTCCCACCCGTTCGCCTGCGCCGTAAACCCTAACGCCTGCATAAACGCCGCCATCACGCCGCGATCCTCTACGCCCACGTCGGCCATCCACCAGGAGGTTACGCTCGGGTTTTCGCGGATCACCTCTTCAATCAAATACTGCCCGACCCCGCGACGACGGGTCACGTCGCGCACGCGCAGGGAGTCCAGCGCCCCTTCCGTGCCGCTCAGCGTTACGCGGACGGCGGCCAGCAGACGTTCATTAAAACGCGCGGCATAGATGCGGTGGTTTTCATCGACGGCCAGCGATGAAGGGGAATATTCCGGCCAGATCTTGCCCAGGTCGATACGATCCTGGTCGCTAAAGGTCACCAGACGCACGATAGTCAGTTTCATTAGCTGCTTGTCCAAATCAAAAAGAGTAGGGCCAGTGTACTCAATTTATTTGCTCAGGCGCTTTCTCTTTTTCTTCCCATTTACCAGGTGATTAGTTTTTTGGCAGCGCGATGGGCAGTTTGAAAACACATGGATCGAAAAATAAGCAGAATTTTAACCTGAAGGGCAGTGATTTATTCGGCGCTTTGTACCGTTATTTTATGCTGCAAACCGCGCTTTTATTTGTTTATCTCCGCCTGATTTCAGAATATTATCTTTGCTTAATCGCCTGAAAAATAGAGATTTTAGTCTGGTTTTTGACAAAAAACTGCGCTAAACCATTAAAGGCACTGGTAAAAATAGCGTTGTTCATAAAAAGTACAGAATGCTTTTTAACCATAATAAAACAAAATATAAACATGACATCACGAATGGGGATTCAGAGATGAAAAGGAACGCGAAGACGTTAATCGCGGGGATGGTCGCACTGTCGATCTCGCATGCCGCTATGGCAGACGACATTAAAGTTGCGGTAGTGGGGGCGATGTCCGGCCCTGTTGCCCAGTGGGGTGACATGGAGTTCAACGGCGCGCGTCAGGCCATCAAAGATATCAACGCCAAAGGCGGCATCAAAGGCGACAAGCTGGTAGGCGTGGAGTATGACGACGCCTGCGATCCTAAACAGGCCGTCGCGGTCGCCAACAAAATCGTTAACGACGGTATCCAGTACGTCATCGGGCACCTGTGTTCTTCCTCCACGCAGCCTGCGTCTGATATCTACGAAGACGAAGGCATTCTGATGATCACCCCGGGTGCCACCAACCCGGAACTGACCCAGCGCGGCTACCAGCACATCATGCGTACCGCCGGTCTGGACTCCTCTCAGGGGCCAACCGCCGCCAAATACATCCTCGAAACCGTTAAGCCGCAGCGTATCGCCATCATCCATGATAAGCAGCAGTACGGCGAAGGCCTGGCGCGTTCCGTACAGGACGGCCTGAAAAAAGGCGGCGCAAACATCGTCTTCTTCGACGGCATTACCGCCGGTGAGAAAGACTTCTCCGCGCTGATCGCCCGCCTGCAAAAAGAGAATATCGACTTCGTTTACTACGGCGGCTACTACCCGGAAATGGGGCAGATGCTGCGCCAGGCGCGCGCCACCGGCCTGAAAACCCAGTTTATGGGGCCAGAGGGCGTCGGTAATGCCTCCCTGTCCAACATCGCGGGCGATTCTGCCGAAGGCATGCTGGTGACGATGCCAAAACGCTATGACCAGGATCCGGCGAATAAGGCTATCGTGGATGCGCTCAAGGCGCAGAAGAAAGATCCGAGCGGTCCGTACGTCTGGATCACCTACGCGGCCGTGCAGTCTCTTGCCACCGCGCTGGACCGTACCGGCAGTAAAGAGCCGTTGGATCTGGTGAAAGATTTAAAAGCACACGGGGCGAACACCGTGATTGGGCCGCTGAACTGGGATGAGAAAGGCGATCTGAAGGGATTTGAGTTTGGTGTCTTTAAGTGGCACGCCGACGGGTCTTCCTCGGTCGCCAAATAATCATCCCACCGCCCGGCTCACCGGGCGGGTATAAAAAGGTTTTCTTATGTCCGAGCAGTTTCTCTACTTCTTGCAGCAGATGTTTAACGGCGTCACGCTGGGAAGCACCTACGCGCTGATCGCCATCGGCTACACGATGGTTTACGGCATTATCGGCATGATCAACTTCGCCCACGGCGAGGTGTACATGATCGGTAGCTACGTCTCCTTTATGATTATCGCCGCGCTGATGATGATGGGCATCGACAGCAGCTGGCTGCTGGTGGCCGCCGGGTTTGTCGGCGCGATTGTGATCGCCAGCGCCTACGGCTGGAGTATTGAACGGGTGGCCTACCGGCCGGTGCGCAGCTCCAAACGCCTGATCGCGCTGATCTCCGCCATCGGTATGTCCATTTTCCTGCAAAACTACGTCAGCCTGACCGAAGGTTCACGCGACGTGGCGCTGCCAAGCCTGTTTAACGGCCAGTGGATTGTAGGGGCCAGCGAAAACTTCTCTGCCACCATCACCACCATGCAGCTGGTTATCTGGGTTGTGACCTTTATTGCCATGCTGGCCCTGACCCTGTTCATCCGCTACTCCCGCATGGGACGCGCCTGCCGCGCCTGCGCGGAAGATCTGAAGATGGCGAGCCTGCTCGGGATTAACACCGACCGCGTGATTGCCCTGACCTTCGTGATCGGCGCAGCGATGGCGGCGGTGGCTGGCGTGTTGCTCGGCCAGTTCTACGGCGTAATCAACCCGTACATCGGCTTTATGGCCGGGATGAAAGCCTTCACCGCGGCGGTACTGGGCGGCATTGGCAGCATTCCGGGCGCGATGATCGGCGGCCTGATCCTGGGCGTGGCCGAAGCGCTCTCCTCGGCGTACCTGAGCACCGAATATAAAGATGTGGTGTCGTTTGCCCTGCTGATTCTGGTTCTGCTGGTAATGCCTACCGGTATTCTGGGCCGTCCGGAGGTAGAGAAAGTATGAAACCGATGCATTTTGCGATGGCGCTGCTCTCTGCCGCCATGTTCTTCGTCCTGGCGGGCGTCTTTATGGGCGTCCAGTTAGGACTGGACGGCACGAAGCTGGTGGTGGATACCGCTCCCGACATCCGCTGGCAGTGGGTGTTTATCGGCACCGCCGTGGTGTTCCTGTTCCAGCTGTTGCGTCCGCTGTTCCAGAAGACGCTGAAAAACGTCTCCGGGCCGAAATTCGTCCTGCCGGCGATCGACGGTACAACGGTGAAACAGAAGCTGTTCCTGGTGGCGCTGCTGGTGGCTGCCGTGGCGTGGCCGTTTATGGTATCGCGCGGGACGGTGGATATTGCCACCCTGACCATGATCTACGTGATTCTGGGGCTGGGTCTGAACGTGGTGGTGGGGCTGTCTGGCCTGCTGGTGCTGGGCTACGGCGGGTTCTACGCCATCGGCGCGTACACCTTCGCGCTGCTGAACCACTATTACGGCCTCGGCTTCTGGACCTGTCTGCCGCTGGCGGGGCTGGTCTCTGCCGCGGCGGGCTTCCTGCTCGGCTTCCCGGTGCTGCGCCTGCGCGGTGACTATCTGGCGATTGTGACCTTAGGCTTCGGCGAAATCGTCCGTATTCTGCTGCTCAACAATACCGAAGTGACCGGCGGTCCGAACGGCATCAGCCAGATCCCGAAACCGACCTTCTTCGGCCTGGAGTTCAGCCGTACCGCCCGTGAAGGCGGCTGGGATACCTTCAGCAATTTCTTTGGCATCAAGTACGATCCGTCCGACCGCGTGATCTGGCTCTATCTGGTGGCGCTGCTGCTGGTGGTGATTACCCTGTTCGTGATCAACCGTCTGCTGCGCATGCCGCTGGGCCGCGCGTGGGAAGCGCTGCGCGAAGATGAGATCGCCTGCCGCTCCCTGGGCCTGAACCCGACCCGCATCAAGCTGACCGCATTTACCATCAGCGCCGCGTTTGCCGGTTTCGCCGGGACGCTGTTTGCCGCACGTCAGGGCTTCGTCAGCCCGGAATCGTTCACCTTTGCCGAATCCGCCTTTGTGCTGGCGATTGTGGTGCTCGGCGGAATGGGCTCGCAGTTCGCCGTGATCCTCGCGGCTATCCTGCTGGTGGTCTCCCGCGAGCTGATGCGCGACTTTAACGAATACAGCATGTTAATGCTGGGTGGTTTGATGGTGCTGATGATGATCTGGCGTCCGCAGGGTCTGCTGCCGATGACCCGTCCACAGCTGAAGCTGAAACGCACACAGGCGAAAGGAGAGCAGGCATGAAGCCTTTATTATCCGTTAACGGCCTGATGATGCGTTTTGGCGGCCTGCTGGCGGTCAACAATGTGAATCTGGATCTGCACAAGAAAGAGATTGTCTCCCTGATTGGCCCGAACGGCGCGGGAAAAACCACGGTCTTTAACTGTTTGACCGGCTTCTACAAGCCGACGGGCGGCACCATCATGCTGCGCGACCAGCACCTTGAAGGGCTGCCGGGCCAGCAGATTGCCCGCATGGGCGTGGTGCGTACCTTCCAGCACGTGCGTCTGTTCCGCGAGATGACGGTGATTGAGAACCTGCTGGTGGCACAGCATCAGCAGCTGAAAACCGGCCTCTTCTCCGGCCTGCTGAAAACCCCGGCCTTTCGCCGCACGCAGGAGGAGGCGCTCGACCGCGCCGCGACCTGGCTCGACCGTATCGGCCTGCTCCAGCACGCTAACCGTCAGGCGAGCAACCTCGCTTACGGGGATCAGCGTCGCCTTGAGATCGTGCGCTGCATGGTGACCCAGCCGGAGATCCTGATGCTCGACGAACCAGCGGCAGGTCTCAATCCGAAAGAGACCAAAGAGCTGGACGAGCTGATTGCCGAGCTGCGCGACCATCACGACACCACCATCCTGCTGATTGAGCATGACATGAAGCTGGTGATGGGCATTTCGGACCGTATCTACGTGGTAAACCAGGGCACGCCGCTGGCAAACGGCACGCCGGAAGAGATCCGCAACAACCCGGACGTGATCCGCGCATACCTTGGTGAGGCATAAGATGGAAAAAGCGATGTTAACGTTCGACAAGGTCAACGCGCACTACGGCAAGATCCAGGCGCTGCACGACGTCAGCCTGCACATCAATCAGGGCGAAATCGTCACCCTGATTGGCGCCAACGGCGCGGGTAAAACCACGCTGCTCGGCACCCTGTGCGGCGACCCGCGCGCCACCAGCGGGCGGATTGTGTTTGACGGCAAAGATATTACCGACTGGCAGACGGCTAAGATCATGCGTGAAGCGGTGGCGATTGTCCCGGAAGGGCGCCGCGTATTCTCCCGCATGACGGTGGAAGAGAACCTGGCGATGGGCGGTTTCTTCGCCCATCGGGATGAATTCCAGACCCGCATCAAGTGGGTGTACGAACTCTTCCCGCGCCTGTGGGAGCGTCGTATTCAGCGAGCGGGCACCATGTCCGGCGGCGAGCAGCAGATGCTGGCGATTGGCCGCGCGCTGATGAGCCAGCCGCGCCTGCTGCTGCTGGACGAGCCGTCGCTTGGTCTTGCGCCGATCATTATCCAGCAGATCTTCGACACCATCGAGCAGTTGCGTAAAGAGGGGATGACCATCTTCCTCGTCGAGCAGAACGCCAACCAGGCGCTGAAGCTCGCCGACCGTGGCTACGTGCTGGAGAACGGGCGCGTGGTGCTCTCCGATACCGGTGACGCGCTGCTGGCGAACGAGGCGGTGCGGAGTGCGTACCTCGGAGGCTAAGCCGTCTGTGTTGCCCGGTGGCGCTGCGCTTACCGGGCCTACAGGGATCGACCAGGCCGGGTAAGGCGTAGCCGCCACCCGGCTTTTTTAACCACTACACCCCTTCACACAACCATCATCCCCCTGACGCCTGGCTGTCACTTATCTGTAAACAAACAGTTATTTTTCTGTCATTCGAGCATGTCATGTTACCTCGCGAGCATAAAACGCGTGATATCGCGCATCCGGCACAATAAGAGAGATGACAATGACATCGTTACGACACACAGCTTTGGGTCTGGCACTGGGTCTGGCTTTTGCGACGAACGCAATGGCTGTGACCACCATTCCGTTCTGGCATTCCATGGAAGGGGAGTTGGGTAAAGAGGTTGACTCCCTGGCGCAGCGTTTCAACGACACCCACCCGGATTACAAAATTGTGCCGGTGTACAAAGGCAACTACGAGCAGAGCCTGAGCGCGGGCATCGCCGCCTTCCGTACCGGTAACGCGCCTGCGCTGTTACAGGTTTATGAAGTGGGCACCGCCACCATGATGGCCTCCAAAGCCATCAAACCGGTCTATGAAGTATTCAAAGAGGCGGGCATTAACTTTGACGAATCCCAGTTCGTACCGACCGTAGCGGGTTACTACACCGATTCCAGAACCGGGCACCTGCTGTCCCAGCCGTTTAACAGCTCCACGCCTGTGCTGTACTACAACAAAGACGCCTTCAAAAAAGCCGGTTTAGATCCGGAGCAGCCGCCAAAAACATGGCAGGACCTGGCCGAGTACACCGCGAAGCTGAAAGCGGCGGGGATGAAGTGCGGTTACGCCAGCGGCTGGCAGGGCTGGATCCAGATTGAAAACTTCAGCGCCTGGCACGGCCTGCCGGTGGCTACCAAAAACAACGGCTTCGACGGTACCGACGCGGTGCTGGAGTTCAACAAGCCGGAGCAGGTGAAGCACATCGCGCTGCTTGCCGATCTCAACAAGAAGGGCGACTTCAGCTACTTCGGGCGTAAAGACGAATCCACCGAGAAGTTCTACAACGGCGACTGCGCCATTACCACCGCCTCGTCCGGCTCGCTGGCAGACATCCGTCACTACGCCAAATTCAACTACGGTGTGGGGATGATGCCGTACGATGCTGACGTTAAAGGCGCGCCGCAGAACGCCATCATCGGCGGGGCGAGCCTGTGGGTGATGCAGGGTAAAGACAACGGCACCTACAAAGGCGTGGCCGAGTTCCTCGACTTCCTGGCGAAGCCGGAAAACGCCGCCGAGTGGCACCAGAAGACCGGCTATCTGCCGATCACCAAAGCCGCGTACGACCTGACCCGCGAGCAGGGCTTCTATAGCAAAAACCCAGGCGCAGACATCGCGACGCGCCAGATGCTGAACAAGCCGCCGTTGCCGTTCACCAAAGGCCTGCGTCTGGGCAACATGCCGCAGATCCGCACCATCGTCGATGAAGAGCTGGAAAGCGTGTGGACCGGGAAGAAAACGCCACAGCAGGCGCTGGACTCTGCGGTAGAGCGCGGAAATCAGCTGCTGCGCCGCTTTGAGCAGTCGACCAAATCGTAAAAAAATGCCCGGTGGCGCTGCGCTTACCGGGCCTACGACGTGCCCCATGTAGGCCGGGTAAGGCGTAGCCGCCACCCGGCATTGTTCAGGAACCTAATCTCAATGTCCTCATCCCGTCCGGTGTTCCGTTCCCGCTGGCTGCCGTACCTGTTGGTCGCACCGCAGCTGGTCATCACCGTTATCTTCTTTATCTGGCCTGCGGGCGAAGCGCTGTGGTACTCGGTACAAAGCGTGGATCCGTTCGGGCTTTCCAGCCAGTTTGTCGGGCTGGACAACTTTACCGCGCTGTTCCACGACAGCTACTACCTGGACTCCTTCTGGACGACGATCAAATTCAGTGCGCTGGTCACCGTGAGCGGTCTTGTCGCGTCGCTGTTTTTCGCCGCGCTGGTGGATTACGTGGTGCGCGGCAGCCGTCTGTATCAGACCCTGATGCTGCTGCCCTACGCCGTGGCTCCTGCCGTGGCCGCCGTGCTGTGGATCTTCCTGTTTAACCCAGGGCGCGGGCTGATTACCCACTTCCTGGGCGAATTTGGCTACGACTGGAACCACGCCCAGAACAGCGGTCAGGCGATGTTCCTGGTGGTGTTCGCCTCGGTGTGGAAGCAGATCAGCTATAACTTCCTGTTTTTCTT
Organism: Enterobacter sp. UPMP2061; assembly: GCF_053709615.1. Lineage (NCBI taxonomy): Bacteria > Pseudomonadati > Pseudomonadota > Gammaproteobacteria > Enterobacterales > Enterobacteriaceae > Enterobacter > Enterobacter sp. UPMP2061. Next base: position 103,622 of record NZ_JBSKJP010000008.1, on the reverse strand, counting down.
TGCCGCGCTACAGTCTATCCCGCGTTCGCTGGTGGAGGCCGCCGCCATCGACGGCGCAGGGCCGGTGCGCCGCTTCTTCCGCCTGTCGCTGCCGCTGATCGCCCCGGTGAGTTTCTTCCTGCTGGTGGTTAACCTCGTGTACGCCTTCTTCGATACCTTCCCGGTGATCGACGCGGCGACCGCAGGCGGTCCGGTGCAGGCGACAACGACGCTGATCTACAAGATCTACCGCGAAGGCTTTGCGGGGTTGGATCTCTCCGCTTCTGCCGCGCAGTCGGTGGTGCTGATGTTCCTCGTCATCATCCTCACGGTGGTGCAGTTCCGCTATGTCGAAAGTAAGGTGCGCTACCAATGATTGAGAACCGTCGCGGGCTGACGATTTTCAGCCATACCATGCTGATTTTAGGGATTATCGTCATCCTGTTCCCACTGTACGTGGCCTTCGTCGCCGCCACGCTGGACACCAAAGCGGTGTTCGACACGCCGATGACGCTGATCCCAGGCGGGCATCTTTTCGAGAACATGAAAACTATCTGGACCCAGGGCGTGGGCGCCAACAGCGCGCCGTTCTGGCTGATGATGCTCAACAGCTTCATCATGGCGTTTGGCATCACCGTCGGCAAAATTACGGTGTCGATGCTCTCAGCGTTCGCCATCGTCTGGTTCCGCTTTCCGCTGCGTAACCTGTTTTTCTGGATGATTTTCATCACCCTGATGTTGCCGGTAGAGGTGCGTATCTTCCCGACGGTGGAAGTGATCGCCAACCTGAAGATGCTCGACAGCTACGCGGGCTTAACCCTGCCGCTGATGGCCTCGGCGACCGCCACCTTCCTGTTCCGCCAGTTCTTTATGACCCTGCCGGACGAGCTGATTGAAGCGGCGCGCATCGACGGCGCGTCGCCGATGCGCTTCTTCCGCGACATCGTGCTGCCGCTGTCGAAAACCAACCTCGCGGCGCTGTTTGTGATCACCTTTATCTACGGCTGGAACCAGTATCTGTGGCCGTTGCTGATCGTTCAGGACGTCAACCTCGGCACCGCCGTGGCAGGCATCAAAGGCATGATCGCCACCGGCGAAGGCACCACCCTCTGGAACCAGGTGATGGCGGCGATGCTGCTCACCCTTATCCCACCCGTAGTCATTGTTTTAGCCATGCAGCGCGCGTTTGTCCGCGGCCTGGTCGATAGCGAGAAATAAGATGGCAGGTTTAAAATTACAGGCAGTTACCAAAAGCTGGGACGGTAAAACCCAGGTCATTCAGCCGCTGACGCTCGACGTGGCGGACGGGGAATTTATCGTGATGGTCGGCCCGTCCGGCTGCGGAAAATCCACCCTGCTGCGTATGGTGGCCGGGCTGGAGCGCGTAACATCCGGGGATATCTGGATTGACCGCCAGCGCGTCACCGAGATGGAGCCCAAAGATCGCGGCATCGCGATGGTGTTCCAGAACTATGCCCTCTATCCGCACATGAGCGTGGAAGAGAACATGGCCTGGGGGCTGAAAATTCGCGGTATGGGCAAAGGTCATATCGACGAGCGCGTAAAAGAAGCCGCGCGCATTCTGGAACTTGACGGCCTGCTTAAGCGCCGCCCGCGCGAGCTCTCCGGCGGCCAGCGTCAGCGCGTGGCGATGGGGCGCGCCATCGTGCGCGACCCGGCGGTATTCCTGTTCGACGAACCGCTGTCAAACCTCGACGCCAAACTGCGCGTGCAGATGCGCCTTGAGCTACAGCAGCTGCATCGCCGCCTGAAAACCACGTCCCTCTATGTGACTCACGATCAGGTTGAAGCCATGACCCTCGCCCAGCGCGTGATGGTGATGAACAAAGGCATCGCCGAGCAGATTGGCACCCCGGTGGAGGTCTACGAAAAACCGGCCAGCCGTTTTGTGGCGAGCTTTATCGGCAGCCCGGCGATGAACCTGCTGGACGGGCGGATCAATACGGCGGGAACCCACTTCGAGCTGGAAAGCGGGATGGCGTTGCCGATCAACTGGTACTATCGTGGCTACGCCGGGCGTAAGATGACGCTCGGTATCCGCCCGGAGCATATTGGTTTGACGTCTCAGGCGGACGGCGGCGTGCCGCTGGTGATGGATACGCTGGAGATGCTGGGCGCAGACAACCTGGCGCACGGGCGCTGGGGCGAGCAAAAGCTGGTGGTACGCCTGCCGCATCAGGAGCGCCCGAAGGCAGGCAGCACGCTGTGGCTGCATATGCCGGAAAATCACCTGCACTTATTTGACGGTGAAACAGGACAACGAGTATGAGCAACTGGCCTTACCCCCACATCGTCGCCCACCGTGGCGGCGGTAAGCTGGCGCCGGAAAACACCCTGGCGGCAATTGACGTTGGCGCGCGCTACGGCCACACGATGATCGAGTTCGACGCCAAGCTGTCGAAGGACGGCGAAATTTTCCTGCTGCACGACGACAACCTCGAACGCACCAGCAACGGCTGGGGCGTGGCAGGTGAACTGCCGTGGCGTGACCTGCTGAAGGTGGACGCCGGCAGCTGGTACAGCGGCGAATTTAAAGGCGAACCGCTGCCGCTGCTGGCGGAAGTGGCGGACCGCTGTCGTCAAAACGGCATGATGGCCAACATCGAAATCAAACCGACCACCGGCACCGGGCCGCTGACGGGTAAAGTGATTGCCCTCGCCGCGCGCGAGCTGTGGGAAGGGATGACCCCGCCGCTGTTGTCGTCGTTTGACATCGACGCGCTGGAAGCCGCACAGGCTGCCGTACCGGAGTTGCCGCGCGGGCTGCTGCTGGATGCGTGGCGAGAAGACTGGCGCGCGCTGACGACCTTCTTAGGCTGCGTGTCGATCCACCTCAACCATAAGCTGCTGGATGAAGCGCGCGTGACGCTGTTGAAGGAGGCCGGTCTGCATATCCTGGTGTATACCGTCAATAAACCCCAGCGTGCAGCCGAGCTGCTGCGCTGGGGCGTGGACAGCATCTGTACCGATGCGATTGACCAGATTGGGCCGAACTTTATTTATTAAGCATACTGCCGTTCTGCTGGGTCGGCAGCATGTGCTGCTGACCGCTGCTTTGCGACACCCCGCCCCCTAACATCCCACCGTTTGAGTTTGGCAGCGGCTGCTCCCGCATCTGGCCCTGCTGCACGCGCTGGGTGTTGGTATTCATCTGGTTTTGCAGGTGCTGCTGCTGCACCTGGGTCTGCGTTTTTAACTGCTGATTGAGCATCCCTTTCTGCTGCTGTTGCTGGCTCATCATCTCCGTCTGCATACGCTGCTGGCTCGGAATGACGTAGCCCGGCTGGTTCGGGTTGTTCAGGGTGTTGATTGGCTGTGCGAGCGCGGCGAACGGAAGCAGCGCGGTCAGGATCAGTAATCGTTTCATGGTTATCTCCTCCTTTGAGGCTTCTCTTAAGTTTACCCTGATTCCGGCATAACGATGATTTTTTAAGAGTTGTGAACCAGGCTTAAGCGGGGAATATGGGCCCCTTCACCTGGAGAACAATAATGATGAAACCAACCTTTTTGCGCTGGGTCGCCATCGCTGCGCTGATGGCAGGCGGCACATTTACCGTGGCGGCCAACCCGCCCGCCGCTCCTCCGGTCTCTTACGGCGTGGAGGAGGATGTTTTTCACCCCGTGCGGGCGACGCACGGCATGGTGGCCTCGGTTGACGCGCTGGCAACGCAGGTGGGCGTCGATATTCTTAAGCAGGGCGGTAACGCGGTGGATGCGGCGGTCGCGGTGGGATATGCGCTGGCGGTGACGCATCCACAGGCGGGGAACCTGGGCGGCGGCGGGTTTATGATGCTGCGCACCAAAGACGGTAAAACCACGGCCATCGACTTCCGTGAGATGGCGCCGAATCAGGCCTCCCGCGATATGTTCCTCGACGATCAGGGCAATCCGGACAGTAAAAAATCTCTGACCTCGCACCTTGCCTCCGGCACGCCGGGCACCGTTGCGGGGTTCTCGCTGGCGCTGGAAAAATATGGCACGCTGCCGCTGAATAAAGTGGTGCAGCCTGCCATCAAGCTGGCGCGCGACGGCTTCGTCGTCAACGACGCGCTGGCGGACGACCTCAAAACCTACGGCAGCGAAGTTATTCCCAATCATGAGAACAGCAAGGCTATCTTCTGGAAAGACGGCGAGCCGCTGAAAAAGGGCGATAAGCTGGTGCAGAAGAACCTCGCAAAAAGTCTCGAACTGATTGCCGAAAACGGTCCGGACGCCTTCTATAAGGGGCCGATTGCCGATCAGATTGCCGATGAGATGCAGAAGAACGGCGGGCTGATCACCAAAGCGGATCTGGCGGAATATAAGGCGGTGGAGCGCGAGCCGATCAGCGGCACCTATCGCGGCTACGAGGTCTTCTCCATGCCGCCGCCGTCCTCCGGGGGCATTCACATCGTGCAGATCCTCAATATTCTGGAAAACTTCGATATGCACAAGTTCGGCTTCGGTAGCGCCGATGCCATGCAGGTGATGGCGGAGGCGGAGAAGCGCGCCTACGCTGACCGCTCGGAATACCTTGGCGATCCGGACTTCGTGAAGGTGCCGTGGCAGGCGCTGACCAACAAAGCCTATGCCAAATCGATTGCCGACGAGATCGACATCAACAAGGCGAAGCCGCCGAGCGAGATCCGCCCCGGCAAGCTGGCGCCGTATGAAAGTAACCAGACCACCCATTTCTCGGTGGTGGATAAAGACGGTAACGCGGTGGCGGTAACTTACACGCTTAACACCACCTTCGGCACCGGGATTGTGGCGGGCAACAGCGGCATTTTGCTGAACAACGAGATGGATGATTTCTCTGCCAAACCGGGCGTGCCGAACGTCTACGGCCTGGTCGGCGGCGATGCGAATGCGGTCGGGCCGAAGAAGCGCCCGCTGTCGTCCATGTCGCCCACCATCGTGGTGAAAGACGGCAAAACCTGGCTGGTGACCGGCAGCCCTGGCGGGAGCCGGATTATCACAACCGTGCTGCAAATGGTGGTGAACAGTATCGACTTTGGGATGAACGTCGCCGAAGCGACCAATGCGCCGCGTTTCCACCACCAGTGGCTGCCGGACGAGCTGCGCGTGGAGAAGGGCTTTAGCCCGGACACCCTCAAGCTGCTTGAGCAGCGCGGGCAGAAGGTGGCGGTGAAGGAGGCGATGGGCAGCACCCAGAGCATTATGGTCGGGCCGGACGGGGCGCTGTTTGGCGCATCGGACCCGCGTTCGGTGGATGATTTAACGGCGGGGTATTGATTTTTTTGCCCGGTGGCGCTGCGCTTACCGGGCCTACAACGGCACGAACGTAGGCCGGGTAAGGCGAAGCCGCCACCCGGCAACAAACTACTTCATACGCGCCATATAATACGCATCCACATACTCGCCGTTGCGCAGGGCGTAGCGCCTGCCGGTGCCTTCAATCTCAAACCCGTGCTTTTTGTACACCGCGATTGCCGGTTCGTTATCCACAAACACCGTTAACTCGATGCGGTCGACGCGCAGCCAGTTGTCGCACATATCGATCATGGTGCGAATCAGTGCGCTGGCCACGCCGCGGTTATGCCACTGCGCGCCAACGCAGATACCGAAATCTGCAACGTGGCTGCGGCGTGGTCGCTGGGCGACATCAATGGTGAGGTGGCCGACCACGATATCATCAATGCAGGCAACCAGCTGTTTAATGCCCGGCTGTTCGCCTAGCCGCATTTGCCACATTTCCATTGAAGGATGAGGAACCTGTAGCGTGTTGTGGTACACCTCCGGCTGGGCGTGGATCTGACGAATGGCGTCGTAATCTTTCGGTTCAGCGTGGCGTATCACTATCTCACTCATTCCTTGTTCCTCAGTCAGTTAAAAGTCCCCTCCAACATCAGTGACTTTAAAAGTTGAGTCAATCGCTATTTTTTGCAAAAAGTGTTGGACAAGTGCGAATGAGAATGATTATTATTGCTCTGCATTCAGGAAGACCTCCTACGGGAACCTGAAAGCACGACATTGCTCACATTGCTTCCAGTATTACTTTAGCCAGCTTCTCGCTGGCTTTTTTTTGCCCTTTTTCTCCCTCTCCCTGTGGGAGAGGGCTGGGGTGAGGGCAAAACATGCGCTATGGTAAAACTCAGTAACCTTCCAAAAGGACTGAGCCATGACACTACATTGTGCATTTATTGGATTTGGCAAAAGCACCACGCGTTACCACCTTCCGTATGTTCTTAACCGAAAAGAGACCTGGCACGTGGCCCATATCTATCGCCGCCGCGCGAAGCCAGAAGAGCAGTCTCCGCAGTATTCCCATATTCATTTCACCAGCGATCTTGATGAGGTGCTTAACGACCCGCAGGTGAAGCTGGTGGTGGTCTGTACCCACGCCGACAGCCACTTTGACTACGCGAAACGCGCGCTGGAAGCGGGTAAAAACGTGCTGGTGGAAAAACCGTTCACCCCGACCATCGCCGAAGCGAAGGAGCTGTTCGCGCTGGCGAAAAGCAAAGGGCTGACCGTCACGCCGTACCAGAACCGTCGCTTTGACAGCTGCTTCCTGACGGCAAAAAAGGCAATTGAAAGCGGCAAACTCGGCGAGATCGTGGAAATCGAAAGCCACTTCGATTACTACCGACCGGTGGCGGAAACCCAGCCCGGCCTGCCGCAGGATGGCTCCTTCTATGGTCTGGGCGTGCACACCATGGACCAGATCATCTCCTTGTTTGGCCGCCCGGACCACGTGGCGTATGACATCCGCAGCCTGCGCAATAAGGCCAACCCGGACGATACCTTTGAAGCGCAGCTGTTCTACGGCGATCTCAAAGCCATCGTAAAAACCAGCCATCTGGTGAAAATCGACTACCCGAAATTTATCGTTCACGGCAAGAAAGGCTCCTTTATCAAGTACGGTATTGACCAACAGGAGACCAGCCTGAAGGCCAATATCATGCCGGGTGAACCGGGCTTTGCGGCAGATGATTCCGTGGGCGTGCTGGAGTACGTGAACGACGAGGGCCTGGCGGTCAGGGAAGAGCTGAAGCCGGAAACGGGCGACTATGGACGCGTCTACGATGCGCTGTATGACACCCTCACCACCGGCGCGCCGAATTATGTCAAGGAATCTGACGTTCTGACCAACCTGGAAATCCTTGAACGGGCCTTCGAACAGGCTTCTCCTGCCACGGTAACCCTCGCCAGATAAGCAAAAATGGCTCCTCTTCGCTTGTTCTAAATTTTTGAACAGAGGAGTCAATTTTCACCCTCTATGATCCCAGGGCGTTTGCGTCCACACTTATTCCATCGAAACGAACTGAGGGTGAAAACAATGATCTACTTACGCAAAGCAAACGAACGTGGTCACGCGAATCATGGCTGGCTGGACTCATGGCATTCATTCTCGTTTGCCGACTACTACGACCCGAACTTTATGGGCTTCTCCGCACTGCGCGTGATTAACGACGACGTGATTGATGCAGGCCAGGGCTTTGGTACCCACCCGCACAAAGACATGGAAATCCTGACCTATGTGCTGGAAGGGGCGGTTGAGCACCAGGACAGCATGGGCAACAAAGAGCAGGTTCCGGCGGGCGAGTTCCAGATTATGAGCGCGGGTACCGGGGTGCGTCACTCTGAGTACAACCCGAGCAAAACGGAAAAACTGCACCTGTATCAAATCTGGATCATTCCAGAAGAGACCGGCATCACGCCACGCTACGAGCAGCGCCGCTTCGACGCGAAACAGGGCAAACAGCTGGTGCTGTCCCCGGATGCGCGTGAAGGTTCCCTGAAAGTGCATCAGGATATGGAGCTGTACCGCTGGGCGCTGGCGAAAGATGAACAGTCTGTACACCAGATTGCCGCTAACCGCCGCGTGTGGATCCAGGTGGTGAAAGGTGAAGTGTCCATCAACGGCACCAAAGCGACAACCGCCGATGGCCTGGCAGTCTGGGATGAGCAGGCGCTCTCCGTGCATGCCGACAGCGAAAGTGAAATTCTGCTGTTTGACCTGCCGCCGGTCTAAATAATTTCTCAACCTTCCCTTTAAACGGGGAAGGTTGAGCTTTGTCCGTGATAAACTGAGCAAATCTCTCACTTCAAGATTTCTCAGGACGATGAAAAAGAAACGCCCCGTACTTCAGGATGTCGCCGATCGCGTCGGTGTGACCAAAATGACGGTCAGCCGTTTTTTACGTAACCCGGAACAGGTTTCCGTGGCGTTGCGTGGCAAGATTGCCGCCGCCCTTGATGAACTGGGTTATATCCCCAACCGCGCGCCCGATATTCTCTCCAATGCGACCAGCCGTGCGGTGGGCGTCCTGCTTCCTTCCTTAACCAACCAGGTATTCGCCGAAGTGCTGCGTGGCATTGAAAGCGTCACCGATGCGTTTGGCTATCAGACCATGCTCGCCCACTACGGGTACAAGCCGGAACTGGAAGAGGAACGTCTTGAATCGATGCTTTCCTGGAACATCGACGGCCTGATTTTAACGGAACGTACTCACACCCCGCGCACGCTGAAAATGATTGAAGTGGCAGGCATTCCGGTGGTGGAACTGATGGACAGCCAGTCGCCGTGCCTCGACATCGCCGTGGGGTTCGATAACTTTGAAGCGGCGCGTCAGATGACGGCGGCGATCATCGCCCGCGGTCATCGCCATGTGGCCTATCTGGGTGCGCGTCTGGATGAACGTACTATCATCAAACAGAAGGGATACGAGCAGGCGATGCTCGACGCTGGTTTGACCCCGTACAGCGTGATGGTGGAGCAATCTTCTTCTTACACGTCGGGTATTGAGCTGATGCGTCAGGCGCGACGCGAGTATCCGCAACTGGACGGTATTTTCTGCACCAACGATGACCTTGCGGTCGGCGCCGCGTTTGAGTGCCAGCGTCTGGGTTTAAAAATCCCGGATGATATGGCGATTGCCGGCTTCCACGGCCACGACATTGGCCAGGTGATGGAGCCGCGTCTGGCGAGCGTCCTGACCCCGCGTGAACGCATGGGCCGCATTGGCGCAGAACGCCTGCTGGCGCGCATTCGTGGTGAGGCAGTTACTCCTAAAATGTTAGATTTAGGTTTCACCTTGTCACCAGGTGGATCTATTTAATCCGACAAATTTGAAGTAGCTCACACTTATTCACTTCGCGCACGTTTGGATATTGCTTCTCATATGCCCCGGCAGGACAATGTTACCGATAACTGTTACCCGTAACAATTGACTGAGGGACACCCTTTGAGCACGACTAATCACGATCACCACGTTTACGTCCTGATGGGCGTGTCCGGTAGCGGTAAATCTGCCGTGGCGAGCGAAGTGGCGCATCAACTCCAGGCTGCGTTTCTTGATGGTGACTTCCTCCATCCGCGCAGCAACATCATGAAAATGGCTTCCGGCGAGCCGCTGAACGACGACGACCGCAAACCATGGTTGCAGGCGCTGAATGACGCCGCGTTCGCGATGCAGCGCACCAATAAAGTCTCCCTGATCGTCTGTTCCGCACTGAAAAAAACCTATCGCGACCTGCTGCGCGACGGCAACCCGAACCTCTCTTTCATCTACCTGAAAGGTGATTTCGGGGTGATTGAAAGCCGCCTGAAGGCGCGTAAAGGCCACTTCTTCAAAACCCAGATGCTGGTAACGCAGTTCGAAGCGTTGCAGGAGCCGGGAGCTGACGAACAGGATGTCTTAGTGGTTGATATCGATCAGCCGCTGGAAGGTGTTGTTGCCAGCACCATCGAGGTTATTAATAAAAGGCAGTAAGTTTTGAGTACATTAACGCTAGTTTTGACAGCAGTGGGTTCCGTATTGCTGCTGCTGTTTTTAGTGATGAAGGCGCGTATGCACGCCTTTGTGGCTTTGATGGTGGTTTCTATTGGTGCCGGTCTCTTTTCCGGCATGCCGCTCGACAAAATCGCGGCGACGATGGAAAAAGGGATGGGCGGCACGCTCGGCTTCCTGGCCATTGTGGTGGCGCTGGGCGCGATGTTTGGCAAGATTTTGCACGAGACGGGCGCGGTCGATCAGATTGCCGTCAAGATGCTGAAATCCTTCGGGCACAGCCGTGCGCACTACGCGATTGGTCTGGCCGGTCTGATTTGCGCGCTGCCGCTGTTCTTTGAAGTGGCGGTGGTGCTGCTGATTAGCGTGGCGTTCTCCATGGCGCGGCATACTGGTACCAACCTCGTGAAGCTGGTCATTCCGCTGTTTGCGGGCGTGGCGGCTGCGGCGGCGTTCCTGCTGCCGGGGCCTGCGCCGATGCTGCTGGCCTCCCAGATGCATGCTGACTTTGGCTGGATGATCCTGATTGGCCTGTGTGCGGCAATTCCGGGGATGATTATCGCCGGTCCGCTGTGGGGCAACTTCATCAGCCGTTACGTTGAGCTGCACATTCCGGATGACATCTCCGAGCCGCACCTGGGCGAGGGCAAAATGCCGTCCTTCGGCTTCAGCCTGTCGCTGATCCTGCTGCCGCTGGTGCTGGTGGGCCTGAAAACCATCGCTGCGCGCTTTGTGCCGGTGGGGTCAACCGCTTACGAATGGTTCGAATTTATTGGTCATCCGTTCACCGCGATCCTGGTGGCGTGTCTGGTAGCAATTTACGGCCTGGCGATGCGTCAGGGTATGCCGAAAGACCGCGTGATGGAGATCTGTGGTGCCGCGCTGCAACCGGCGGGGATTATCCTGCTGGTGATCGGGGCGGGCGGCGTGTTTAAGCAGGTGCTGGTGGATTCCGGCGTTGGCCCGGCGCTGGGCGAAGCGCTGACCGGGATGGGGCTGCCGATTGCAGTCACCTGTTTCGTGCTGGCCGCGGCGGTACGTATCATTCAGGGCTCCGCGACCGTAGCGTGCTTAACCGCCGTGGGTCTGGTGATGCCGGTGATTGAACAGCTGAACTACTCCGGTGCGCAGATGGCGGCGCTCTCTATCTGTATCGCGGGTGGCTCGATTGTGGTTTCTCACGTTAACGACGCGGGCTTCTGGCTGTTCGGTAAATTTACCGGCGCGACCGAAGCGCAAACCCTGAAAACCTGGACGCTGATGGAAACCATCCTCGGCACGACGGGTGCGATTGTTGGGATGATTGCGTTTACTTTGCTGAGCTAATCCCGGTTTTCTCCCTCTCCCGGTGGGAGAGGGTTGGGGTGAGGGCATCAGGCCGCAGAGGGCGTATTTTGTCGGGTGGCGGCTTCGCCTTACCCGACCTACAAAAGTAGGTGCTGGTTTGCTCCGTCTCCCTGTGGGTGAGGGCATCAGGCCGCAGAGGTCTTAATTTGTCGGGTGGCGGCTTCGCCTTACCCGACCTACAAAAACCTCAGGTCCCGTAGGCCGGGTAAGCGTAAGCGCCACCCGGCTTTTTTACAGCGGCACGATGCCTTCCTTTGTGCGCAACCAGCGCGGCGCTTTCAGCGTATCACTGTAAAACCCCACTAAATCCTGCAACAAATCTCCTGCGACTCTTTCATCGCTCGTCGAGAGCGTTCGAGCCAACAGCATTTGCGTTAGCAGCTGGCAGTATCTCCCCAGTTGATCGATCTCCGGTTCAAAGACCGGCACGTCCAGCGGCAGGTCATCCACCGTCAGGCTGGCTTTTAAATATTCCGGAACAGGTTCAAGCAGCGTTGGCTGGAGCAGGGTGAGGCAGGCGGAAAGCCGTCCGCATAGCGCCATCTTTTGTGCTGAATCGTCACATTCAACCAGCACGTCTACGAATCGCTCGCAGTTGTCCGCCAGTTCGGTGAAATCGGTAGTGTGATCGAACGGGGTAGTAAATAAAGTGTGAGAAAAGTTAGGGGGAGTAGTCATAAGACAGCCTCTAATGAGTTGAGTTGACCATCTTTGGAGGGACCAACCTCACTGGTGATGGACTGAACGGAGTTGGTCCTACCGGCCTCATCAGCTACCGGCGCGCCTTGCGGCGCCACCGTCCAGCCCACCATTGAAGTGTAACTGACTGCGCGATAAAAAGAGATTCATCGCGGATGAGGATAACAGGGGACCAACCCTGACGCCTGATTTTGCAGGCGCGGCAAGAAGATACTGCGTTGGGGGCGGAGTGGCAAGAGAGGCTCTGGAAGGCGGCTCGCAAAACGAAATATTATTTTAGGGTGCGGCCTGATGCCCTCACCCCGGCCCTCTCCCACGGGGAGAGGGGGCAAATACTAAAAACGGCAATCTAAGATTACCGTTTTGCTTTTACCTACCCTTTCATCCATGCCCGGATCCCGTCCAGGAACATCTGCGTCGCCATCATCACCAGAATCAGCCCCATCAGGCGCTCCAGCGCGTTCACCCCTTTCTCACCCAGCAGGCGCAGGAACAGCGACGACTGCAACAGGATAATAAACGTCCCGCCCCAGGCGATCAGCAGGGCAATCACCAGATGGCTCATCTGATTCGGATACTGATGCGACAGCAGCATCAGCGTCGCCAGAATCGTTGGCCCGGCGACCAGCGGAATTGCCAGCGGCACGATAAACGGCTCTTCACCCGCAGGCAGGCCGCTGCTGCTGCCCTCCGCGCTCGGGAAAATCATCTTAATAGCAATCAGGAACAAAATGATCCCGCCGGAAATGGAGACCGTTTCGGCGCGTAAGTTCAGGAAAGCGAGGATTTTTTCACCGGCGAACAGGAAGATAAACATCACTAGCAGGGCGATGAGCAGCTCGCGGATCATGATCGCCCGGCGGCGCTTCGGCTCGGTATGCTTCAGCACCGACATGAAGATCGGCAGATTACCGAGCGGATCCATAATCAGGATCAATAAAACCGCTGCGGAAATGATTTCACTCATCTTAAATTATCCCTGATACTTATTGTGGTCATTGCGATGATTAGCACTTTTTCTGATTGCCGGGCAATCATCGATTAATTTCGCTTGCGACTTTGGCAGCATTTTGTAATGTGAAGCATATCCCAGTTCAATACTGGCTTGCACAATCAGCACACACCCCTTGCAGGAAAAAAATGCTATGAAAAACGTTGGTTTTATCGGCTGGCGCGGTATGGTCGGCTCTGTACTCATGCAACGCATGGTTGAAGAGCGCGATTTCGACGCCATCCGCCCGGTCTTCTTCTCCACTTCCCAGCTCGGCCAGGCTGCACCGTCCTTTGGGGGTACCACAGGCACGTTGCAGGATGCTTACGATCTGGAAGCGCTGAAGGCACTCGACATTATTGTGACCTGCCAGGGCGGCGATTATACCAACGAAATCTATCCGAAGCTGCGTGAAAGCGGCTGGCAGGGCTACTGGATTGATGCGGCCTCTTCGCTTCGCATGAAAGACGATGCCATCATTATTCTTGACCCGGTTAACCAGGGCGTCATCACCGACGGCCTGAACAACGGCGTGAAAACCTTTGTTGGCGGTAACTGCACCGTCAGCCTGATGCTGATGTCCCTCGGCGGCCTGTTCGCACAGGATCTGGTGGAGTGGGTCTCCGTGGCGACCTACCAGGCGGCCTCCGGCGGCGGCGCGCGTCATATGCGTGAGCTGCTGACCCAGATGGGCCAGCTGCACCAGAGCGTCGCTGCCGAGCTGGCAGACCCGGCGTCCGCCATCCTCGACATCGAACGTAAAGTCACTCAGCTCACCCGCAGCGGCGAGCTGCCGGTGGATAACTTTGGCGTACCGCTGGCCGGTGGCCTGATCCCGTGGATCGACAAACAGCTGGATAACGGCCAGACCCGCGAAGAGTGGAAGGGCCAGGCTGAGACCAACAAAATCCTCGGCACCGCGAACACCATTCCGGTTGACGGTCTGTGCGTGCGTATCGGCGCGCTGCGCTGCCACAGCCAGGCCTTTACCATTAAACTGAAAAAAGATGTGTCTATTCCGACCGTGGAAGAGCTGCTGGCCGCACACAACCCGTGGGCGAAAGTGGTGCCAAACGATCGCGATATCACCATGCGCGAACTGACCCCGGCAGCCGTTACCGGCACGCTGACCACCCCGGTTGGTCGTCTGCGCAAGCTGAACATGGGGCCGGAGTACCTCTCCGCGTTCACCGTTGGCGATCAGCTGCTGTGGGGTGCAGCCGAGCCGCTGCGCCGCATGCTGCGCCAGCTGGCGTAATAATTTGTTAAACACGGGGGGTGATTGTCACCCCCTTTTTTTGCGTACTACATGGAGTAAAACGCAGATGTCTTATTTTTTATCAGGAGGACCCACGACGTTGGCTATGCTTTAAGGAAGATTTATTTCTCACCTGAGGGTAGGGCGGAGCAGAGAGGATTAACTGCACCGTTTAGGTCACATTAAAAGTCGTCCCGGAGCGCGTAAAAAGGGCGACATAAAAAAACAGGATGAATACCATGTCCGATCGTATTTCGAGAGACGTGATTGATGCGCTTATTGCGGGTCATTTTGCCGACCCCTTTTCTGTGCTAGGGATGCACCGTACTGACGCCGGACTGGAAGTTCGGGCGCTGTTACCGGATGCAACAGAAGTGTGGGTTATCGAATCCAAAACCGGCCGCAAGGTGGGTAATCTGGAATGCCTCGACTCGCGTGGCTTCTTCTCGGGCGTCATGCCCCGCCGTAAAAATCCTTTTCGTTATCAGCTTGCCGTTATCTGGCACGGTCAGCAAAACCTCATTGACGATCCCTATAGCTTCGGCCCGCTCTTAAAAGAGATGGACGCCTGGCTGCTGTCCGAAGGGACCCATTTACGCCCCTACGAAACGCTGGGTGCCCATGCGGATACCATGGACGGTATCACCGGCACGCGTTTTGCCGTATGGGCGCCAAACGCCCAGCGCGTCTCCGTCGTCGGGCAGTTCAACTACTGGGACGGTCGTCGTCACCCCATGCGCCTGCGCCGGGAAACCGGCATCTGGGAGCTGTTTATCCCCGGCGCGCACAACGGTCAGCTCTACAAATTCGAGATGATCGATGCCAACGGCAAGCTGCGCATTAAATCCGACCCGTACGCCTTTGAGGCAGAACTACGCCCGAATACCGCCTCGCTGATTTGCGGCCTGCCGGAGAAGGTTGTCCAGAGTGAGGAGCGCAAGCAGGCCAACCGCTTTGATGCGCCAATCTCCGTCTATGAAGTGCATCTCGGCTCGTGGCGTCGCCACACCGATAACAACTTCTGGCTGAGCTATCGCGAGCTGGCGGACCAGCTGGTGCCGTACGCCAAATGGATGGGCTTTACCCATCTGGAGCTGCTGCCGATCAACGAACACCCATTTGACGGCAGCTGGGGCTATCAGCCAACCGGGCTGTATGCGCCCACGCGCCGCTTCGGCACGCGCGATGACTTCCGCTATTTCATCGATGCCGCGCACGCCGCCGGGCTGAACGTGATCCTCGACTGGGTGCCGGGCCACTTCCCGTCGGATGATTTTGCGCTGGCAGAGTTCGACGGCACAAAGCTGTACGAGCACAGCGACCCGCGCGAAGGCTATCACCAGGACTGGAACACGCTGATCTACAACTACGGTCGCCGTGAAGTATCGAACTACCTGGTCGGGAACGCGCTGTACTGGATCGAGCGCTTCGGCATTGATGCCCTGCGCGTGGATGCGGTGGCGTCGATGATCTACCGCGACTACAGCCGCAAAGAGGGGGAGTGGATCCCGAACGAGTATGGTGGCCGTGAAAACCTCGAAGCGATTGAGTTTCTGCGCAACACCAACCGCATTATCGGCGAGCAGGTGGAAGGCGCCGTGACCATGGCGGAAGAGTCCACCGACTTCCCGGGCGTTTCCCGTCCACCGGCAATGGGTGGTCTGGGCTTCTGGTACAAATGGAACCTCGGCTGGATGCACGACACGCTCGACTACATGAAGCTCGACCCGGTTTATCGTCAGTATCACCACGATAAGCTCACCTTCGGGTTGCTCTATAACTACACCGAAAACTTCATGCTGCCGCTGTCGCACGATGAAGTGGTGCACGGCAAGAAATCCATTCTCGACCGCATGCCGGGCGACCCATGGCAGAAGTTTGCCAACCTGCGCGCTTACTACGGCTGGCTGTTTGCTTTTCCGGGTAAAAAGCTGCTGTTTATGGGTAACGAGTTCGCTCAGGGCCGCGAATGGAACCACGATACCAGCCTTGACTGGCATCTGCTGGAAGGTGCGGACAACTGGCACCACGGCGTACAGCGTCTGGTCCGTGACCTGAACCTGACTTATCGCCACCACAAAGCGCTGCACGAGCTGGACTTCGATCCGTACGGCTTTGAGTGGCTGGTGGTGGACGACCACGAGCGCTCGGTGTTTGTCTTTGTGCGCCGCGACAAGGCGGGTAACGAGATCATCGTCGCCAGCAACTTCACGCCGGTGCCGCGCGAACACTACCGCTTCGGCATTAACCAGCCGGGCAAATGGCGCGAAATTCTCAATACCGACTCCATGCACTACCACGGCAGCAACGCCGGTAACGGTGGCCTGGTGCAGAGCGATGCCATTGAAAGCCACGGCCGTCCGAACTCCCTGAGCCTGACGCTGCCGCCGCTTGGCACAATCTGGCTGGTGCGGGAGGGAGAATGACGCAGCTTACGGCAGGTAAACCCGAACCGCTCGGGGCGAGCTTTGACGGAAAGGGGGTGAACTTCACGCTCTTTTCCGCCCATGCGGAGCGGGTGGAACTCTGTGTGTTTGACGGGGAAGGTAACGAGCACCGTTACGATTTACCGGCGCGCACGGGGGATACCTGGCATGGCTACCTGGCCGGAGGACGGCCGGGGATGCACTACGGTTTTCGCGTACACGGCCCCTGGGAGCCCTCTCAGGGGCACTGGTTTAACCCGGCGAAGCTGCTGATTGACCCGTGCGCGCACCGCGTGGACGGTGAGTTTAAAGATGACTCGCTGTTCCACGTTGGCTACGGCGAACCTGACCACCGCGACAGCGCGCCCGTCGCGCCCAAAAGCGTGGTGGTGCACGATCTCTACGACTGGGAAGACGATGCCCCGCCGCGCACGCCGTGGGGCAACACCGTTATTTATGAAGCTCACGTTAAAGGGCTGACATATCTGCACCCGTCAATCCCTAAAGAGATGCGCGGCACCTACAAAGCGCTTGGGCATCCGACGATGGTCGCGTACCTGAAGCACTTAGGGATCACCGCGCTGGAGCTATTGCCCGTGGCGCATTTCGCCAGCGAGCCGCGGCTACAGCGTCTTGGGTTAAGCAACTACTGGGGCTACAACCCGCTGGCGATGTTCGCCCTCGACCCGCGCTACGCGGTGCAGCCGGAGAAGGCACGGGATGAGTTTCGCGATGCGGTGAAGGCGCTTCACGCGGCGGGTATCGAGGTCATTCTGGACGTGGTGCTGAACCACAGTGCGGAAAGCGATCTTGACGGCCCGACGCTCTCACAGCGCGGAATCGATAACCGTAGCTATTATTGGATCAGGGACGACGGCGATTACGAGAACTGGACCGGGTGCGGTAACACCCTCAACCTCAGTCATCCGGCCGTTATGCATTACGCGTACGAGTGCCTGAAATACTGGGTTGAGACGTTCCACGTGGACGGTTTTCGCTTCGACCTGGCGCCGGTGATGGGGCGCACCCCGGCGTTCAGCCAGCAGGCGCCGCTGTTTGAGGCCATCAAAAACTGCCCGGTGCTCTCAAAGGTTAAGCTGATCGCGGAGCCCTGGGACATCGGAGAGGGCGGTTATCAGGTGGGGAATTTCCCGCCGCTGTTTGCCGAGTGGAACGACCACTTCCGCGATGCCATCCGCCGCTTCTGGCTGACGCGCGATCTGTCGCTGGGGGAGTTTGCCGGTCGCTTTGCCGGCTCCAGCGATCTCTTCAAGCGTGACGGCAAACGTCCGTCGGCCACCATTAACCTGCTGACGGCACACGACGGTTTTACGCTGCGCGACTGCGTTTGTTTCAATCAGAAACACAATGAGGCAAACGGCGAGGAGAATCGCGATGGGACTAACAATAACCATAGCTTCAACCATGGTATAGAAGGGTTAGGCGGAAGTCTGGATGTGATCGAGCGGCGACGCGCCAGCGTTCATGCGCTGCTGACGACGCTTTTGTTGTCGCAGGGCACGCCGATGCTGCTGGCGGGCGATGAGCACGGCCACAGCCAGCACGGCAACAACAACGCCTATTGCCAGGACAACACCCTGACCTGGCTCGACTGGGGAGAAGCGAACAGCGGGCTGACCCATTTCACCGCGGCGCTGATCCATCTTCGCCAGCGCATCCCCGCGCTCACCGCCGACCGCTGGTGGGAAGAGGGCGACGGAAACGTTCGCTGGCTGAATAAAGACGCGCAACCGTTAAGCGCGCAAGAGTGGCAACACGGCATACCCTGTCTGCAAATCCTGCTTTCGGATGCGTGGCTGGTGACGCTGAACGCGACGGATGACGTCGCAGAGATTGTTTTACCTGACGGGGAATGGCGAGCCATTCCTCCCTTTGCCGGAGCGGATAATCCGGTTGTTATGGCTGTCTGGCACGGGCCTGCGCACGGAGTGTGCGTATTCCAAAGATGATAAAAAAGGAGTTAGTCATGGTTAGATTAGAGAAGAACGATCCGTTAATGTTGGCGCGCCAGCTACCATTAAAAACAGTTGCCCTGATACTCGCGGGCGGGCGTGGTACCCGTCTGAAAGATTTGACCATCAAGCGCGCCAAACCGGCCGTTCACTTTGGTGGTAAGTTCCGTATTATCGATTTTGCACTTTCCAACTGCCTGAACTCAGGCATTCGCCGTATTGGCGTCATTACCCAGTATCAGTCGCACACGCTGGTGCAGCACATTCAGCGCGGCTGGTCATTCTTCAGCGAAGAGATGAACGAGTTTGTCGATCTGCTCCCGGCGCAGCAGCGCGTTCACGGGGAGAACTGGTACCGCGGCACGGCGGATGCCGTGACCCAGAACCTCGACATCATTCGTCGCTACAGCGCGGAATACATCGTTATCCTCGCCGGGGACCACATCTACAAGCAAGATTACTCCCACATGCTAATCGACCACGTCGAAAAAGGGGCGCGCTGCACCGTGGCGTGTCTGCCGGTGCCTGTTGCGGAAGCAACCGCGTTTGGCGTGATGCATGTAGATGGCGACGACAAGATTATCGACTTTGTCGAAAAACCGGCGAACCCGCCAACCATGCCGGGCGACGACACCAAATCGCTCGCCAGCATGGGGATCTATGTCTTTGATGCCGATTACCTTTATGAACTGCTGGAAGAGGACGACAAAGACGAAAACTCCAGCCACGACTTCGGTAAAGATATCATCCCGAAAATTACCAAAGCTGGCATGGCGTATGCACATCCCTTCCCGCTGTCCTGCGTGCAGTCCGATCCGAATGCGGAGCCTTACTGGCGCGATGTGGGAACGCTGGAAGCGTACTGGAAAGCCAACCTCGATCTGGCGTCCGTCACGCCTGAGCTGGATATGTACGACCAGAACTGGCCGATTCGCACGCATATGGAATCGTTGCCGCCGGCGAAGTTCGTTCAGGATCGCTCCGGCAGCCACGGCATGACGCTCAACTCGCTGGTCTCTGGCGGCTGCATTATCTCCGGTTCGGTGGTGGTGCAGTCCGTGCTGTTTCCGCGCGTGCGTATAAACTCATTCTGTAATATCGATTCGGCAGTTCTGCTGCCGGATGTCTGGGTAGGACGCTCATGTCGTCTGCGTCGCTGCGTTATCGATCGTGCCTGCATCATTCCCGAAGGGATGGTGATTGGGGAAAACGCGGAAGAAGATGCGCGTCGTTTCTACCGTTCGGAAGAGGGGATCGTGTTAGTAACACGGGAAATGTTGCGGAAGCTGCAAATCAAACAGGAGCGATGATGCAGGTTTTACACGTATGTTCTGAGATGTTCCCGTTGTTAAAAACGGGCGGCCTGGCGGATGTTCTTGGTGCATTACCAGCGGCGCAAATCGCCGGAGGGGTGGATACCCGCGTGTTGTTGCCCGCTTTTCCGGATATCCGGCGCGGTATTCCCGATGCAAAGGTTGTTACCCGTCGCGAGACCTTCGCGGGACGTATCACCCTGCTGTTTGGACATTACAATGGCGTAGGGATTTACCTGATTGATGCCCCGCATTTATACGATCGACCCGGCAGCCCGTATCACGATACCAACCTGTACGCCTATACCGATAACGTGATGCGCTTTGCCCTGCTCGGCTGGGTGGGGGCGGAAATGGCCGTCGGACTGGATCCGTTCTGGCGTCCGAACGTGGTGCACGCGCATGACTGGCATGCGGGGCTGGCTCCTGCGTATCTGGCGGCGAAGGGGCACCCGGCCAAATCGGTGTTTACGGTGCACAACCTGGCGTATCAGGGCATGTATTACGCGCATCATATGAATGACATCGATCTGCCATGGTCGTTCTTTAACATGCACGGACTGGAGTTTAACGGACAGATTTCGTTCCTGAAGGCGGGTCTGTACTACGCCGACCACATCACGGCGGTCAGCCCAACCTACGCGCGGGAAATTACCCAGCCGGAGTTCGGTTACGGTATGGAAGGGCTGCTGCAACAGCGCCACCGTGAAGGTCGCCTGTCGGGCATTCTGAACGGCGTGGATGAACAGATCTGGAATCCGGAAACGGACCTCCTGCTGGCGGCGCGCTATGGTCGCGACTCCGTGGAGGACAAAGCGGAGAACAAGCGCCAGCTACAGATTGCGATGGGGCTGAAGGTCAACGACAAGGTGCCGCTGTTTGCGGTGGTCAGCCGCCTGACCAGCCAGAAAGGGCTGGATCTGGTGCTGGAAGCGCTGCCGGGATTACTGGAGCAGGGCGGCCAGCTGGCGCTGCTCGGCGCGGGCGACCCGGTATTGCAGGAAGGTTTCCTTGCGGCCGCGGCGGAACATCCGGGGCAGGTGGGCGTGCAGATTGGCTATCACGAAGCGTTCTCGCACCGCATCATGGGCGGCGCGGACGTGATTCTGGTGCCGAGCCGCTTCGAGCCCTGCGGCCTGACGCAGCTCTATGGTCTGAAATACGGCACGTTGCCGCTGGTACGCCGCACGGGCGGGCTGGCGGATACGGTGTCTGACAGCTCCCTGGAAAACCTGGCGGACGGTATCGCCAGCGGGTTTGTTTTCGAGGACAGTAATGCCTGGTCGCTGCTTCGGGCGATCCGGCGTGCTTTCGTCTTGTGGTCCCGTCCATCCCTGTGGCGTTACGTACAACGTCAGGCGATGTCCATGGACTTTGGCTGGCACGTTGCGGCGCAGTCCTACCGCGACCTTTATCAACGCTTGATGTAACGAGGCGAAGTTACTGATATGAATGCTCCATTTAGCTACTCTTCCCCCACGCTCAGCGTTGAGGCGTTGAAACACTCCATCGCCTATAAGCTGATGTTTACCATTGGGAAAGATCCCGTTATTGCCAACAAACATGAGTGGCTGAACGCCACGCTGTTTGCGGTGCGTGACCGTATGGTCGAACGCTGGCTGCGCTCCAACCGCGCCCAGCTTTCGCAGGAGACGCGACAGGTGTATTACCTGTCGATGGAGTTTCTGATTGGTCGCACCCTCTCCAATGCGCTGTTATCGCTCGGGATTTATGACGACGTCAAAAACGCACTGGAAGAGATGGGGCTGGATTTAGAAGAGCTGATTGACGAAGAGAACGACCCGGGGCTGGGTAACGGTGGTCTCGGGCGTCTTGCCGCCTGTTTCCTCGATTCACTGGCGACGCTGGCGCTGCCGGGGCGCGGCTACGGTATTCGCTACGACTACGGTATGTTCAAGCAGAACATCGTGGATGGTCGTCAGAAAGAGTCTCCAGACTACTGGCTGGAGTACGGTAACCCGTGGGAGTTCAAGCGCCACAACACGCGCTACAAGGTGCGTTTTGGCGGGCGTATTCAGCAGGAAGGGAAAAAATCCCGCTGGGTGGAAACCGAGGAGATCCTCGCCGTGGCCTATGACCAGATCATCCCCGGCTACGACACCGATGCGACCAATACGCTGCGCCTGTGGAACGCGCAGGCCAGTAGCGAGATCAACCTGGGTAAATTCAACCAGGGTGACTACTTCGCGGCGGTGGAAGATAAAAACCACTCCGAGAATGTGTCACGCGTCCTGTATCCGGATGACTCGACCTACTCAGGCCGCGAGCTGCGCCTGCGTCAGGAGTATTTCCTCGTCTCGGCAACGATTCAGGATATCCTTAGCCGTCACTATCAGCTGCACAAAACCTATGCGAATCTGGCGGAAAAAACCGCCATTCACCTCAACGATACCCATCCGGTGCTGTCGATCCCTGAGCTGATGCGCCTGCTGATTGACGAGCATAAGTTCAGCTGGGATGACGCGTTTGAAGTAACCTGCCAGGTGTTCTCGTACACCAACCATACGCTGATGAGCGAAGCGCTGGAGACGTGGCCGGTGGATATGCTCGGCAAAATTCTGCCGCGCCATCTGCAAATCATCTTCGAGATCAACGACTACTTCCTCAAGACCTTGCAGGAGCAGTACCCGAACGATACCGGTCTGCTGAGCCGCGCCTCGATCATTGATGAATCCAACGGGCGTCGCGTACGCATGGCCTGGCTGGCGGTGGTGATTAGCCACAAGGTGAACGGCGTGTCAGAGCTGCACTCGAACCTGATGGTGCAGTCGCTGTTTGCGGACTTCGCGAAGATCTTCCCGACGCGTTTCTGCAACGTGACCAACGGCGTCACCCCGCGCCGCTGGCTGGCGCTGGCGAACCAGCCGCTCTCCGATGTTCTGGATGAGAACATTGGCCGCACCTGGCGCACCGATTTGAGCCAGCTGAGCGAGCTGGAGCAGCACATTGATTTCCCGACGGTGAATAAAGCGGTACGGGAAGCCAAGCTGCTGAACAAGAAGCGTCTGGCGGTCTGGCTGGCGATGCATCTGAACGTGGTGGCGAACCCGAAAGCGCTGTTCGACGTGCAAATCAAACGTATCCACGAGTACAAGCGTCAGCTGATGAATGTCCTGCACGTTATTACCCACTACAACCGCATTAAGGCTGACCCGACGGCGGAGTGGGTGCCGCGCGTGAAAATCTTTGCCGGTAAGGCGGCGTCCGCGTACTACATGGCGAAGCACATCATTCATCTCATCAACGATGTGGCGAAGGTGGTGAATCACGATCCGGACATTGGCGATAAGCTGAAGGTCGTGTTTATCCCGAACTACAGCGTAAGCCTGGCGCAGCTGATTATTCCGGCGGCGGATCTCTCTGAGCAGATTTCCACGGCGGGGACGGAAGCATCCGGCACCAGTAACATGAAGTTTGCCCTGAACGGCGCGCTGACTATCGGCACGCTGGACGGCGCAAATGTCGAAATGCTGGAGCATGTGGGCGCGGAGAATATCTTTATTTTCGGGAATACGGCGGAAGAGGTGGAGGCGCTGCGCAAGCAGGGCTACTCGCCGCGTGAGTATTATGAAGAGGATGAAGAGTTACGCCAGGTGCTGACGCAAATCGCCACTGGCGTGTTTAACCCTGAGGAGCCCGGACGCTATCGCGATCTGGTGGACTCGCTGATTAACTTTGGCGATCACTATCAGGTGCTGGCGGATTACCGCAGCTACGTGGATTGTCAGGATAAGGTGGACGAACTGTACCGTCAGCAGGAGAAGTGGACCAGCGCCGCGATGCATAACATCGCCAACATGGGATACTTCTCGTCGGACAGGACCATCAAAGAGTATGCCGAGAATATCTGGCATATTGATCCGGTGCGGTTGTAAAAACAAAGCCCGGTGGCGCTGCGCTTACCGGGCCTACGGGATCGAGTAGGCCGGGTAAGGCGGAGCCGCCACCCGGCTTTTTTTCAATTACGACGCCAACGACAGTTCACGCTTTCCCGCATGCTGCTGCAACCATTGCGCCACGCGAGACTGCTGCTCGGCATTCAGCCACATCCCTTCTTTAGTACGACGCCAGATAGCATCGTCCAGACGGCGCACCCACTCGTGTTCCACCAGGTAGCGCAGTTCCGCTTCGTACAGCTCATGGCCAAAATGCTCGCCCAGATCGGCAATCTCTTTCGCCTCGCCGAGGAACAGTTCGGTGTTGCTGCCGTAGGTGCGGGCATAGTGGCGCGCCATTCCTTCGGTAATGAACGGGAAGCGGCGACGCAGCTTCGCGGCGTAATCGTCGCGGTTATCGCCGATATCGCCGCCAGGCAGCACGGCGCCTTTCGTCCACGCCGGGCCGATGCCTTTGTAATACGGCGCCAGTTTCTCCAGCGCGTGCTCCGCCAGTTTACGGTAGGTGGTGAGCTTACCGCCAAATACCGACAGCAGGGGCGCCTGACCGTCCACGTCATGAATATCAAGCGTATAGTCACGGGTGATGGCCTGCGGTGAGTCAGACTCGTCATCACACAGCGGACGCACGCCGGAGTAGGTCCAGATCACGTCATCGCGCGCCAGCTGTTTCTTAAAGTGCGCGTTGTACACTTTCAACAGATAGCTGACTTCACTCTCGTCGATCTCAACGTTTTTCGGATTGCCTTTGTACTCTACGTCGGTGGTGCCGATGATGGAGAACTCGTCCATCCACGGGATCACAAACACAATGCGCTTGTCTTCATTTTGCAGGATATAAGCCTGTTTCTGGGTATGCACGCGCGGCACCACAATGTGGCTGCCCTTGATCAGGCGGATGCCGTACGGAGAAGGCAGGTGCATACCGTCATCGAAGAACTGTTTTACCCACGGGCCGGTGGCGTTCACCAGGCCGCGCGCTTTCCAGCTAAACTTCTCACCGGTATCCACGTCTTCCGCTTCCACAATCCACAGGCCGTTTTCGCGGCGTGCGGCGGTCGCGCGGGTACGGGTTTTCACCTCGCCGCCTTTCTTCTCGACCATCTGCGCGTTAGCCAGCACCAGACGCGCATCGTCCACCCAGCAGTCGGAATATTCGAAACCGCGCACGATTTCAGGTTTAAGAACCGACTCTGAGCCAAAACGCAAACCTGTCGAACCTGGCAGGCTGGTGCGTTTACCCAGATGATCGTACATAAACAGACCAATGCGGATCATCCACGCCGGACGCAGATGCGGGCGATGAGGCAGACGGAAACGCATCGGGATCGCCAGATGCGGAGCCATTTTCAGCAGTACTTCGCGTTCAGCCAGCGCTTCGCTGACCAGGCGGAATTCGTAGTGTTCCAGGTAGCGCAGGCCACCGTGGATCAGCTTGGAGCTGGCGGACGACGTCGCGCAGGCGAGATCGTTAGCTTCCAGCATCAGCACGGATAAACCGCGTCCTGCGGCATCAACCGCAATACCGGCACCGTTGATGCCACCGCCTATCACAATCAGATCTTTGGTTTCCATAACACCCTCATGCACTTTCGTTAAAGCTCAAAAATGTTCGATATCGCTCATAATAGCAAAGGAACGCGCTTTTGGTAACATCAAAAAAACAATTTAGAGTGATATGGATAACATAATGGCGTTTACCCGCCGCCAGGACGTACACTACGGGGTAAAATAGTGCGGTCTGATGCCCTCACCCCAGCCCTCTCCCACGGGGAGAGGGTGATCCGTTTCCCTCTCCCTCCGGGAGAGGGTAGGGTGAGGGGAAAACCGCACCACACCTGAATATAAGATGAGAACACCATGGATCAGTTTGAATGTATTAACGTAGAAGAAGCCCATCAGAAGATGCACCAGGGAAAAGCGGTGCTGGTGGATATCCGCGATCCGCAGAGCTTTGCGATGGGCCACACGCCGGGCGCGTTCCATCTCACCAACGACACGCTGGGCGCGTTTATGCGCGATAACGACTTCGATACCCCGGTGATGGTGATGTGCTATCACGGCAACAGCAGTAAAGGCGCGGCGCAGTATCTGCTCCAGCAGGGTTACGACGCGGTATACAGCGTCGATGGCGGCTTCGATGCCTGGCATCGTCATTTCCCGGCAGAAGTTGAATACGCGTTTGAGCGCTGATCCCGCTATACTGTCCCCTTTTGTGTGGAAATAAGCGACCGCTGCCCATGTTGATGATCACCTCTTTTAGCAACCCGCGCGTCGCCCAGGCGTTTGTCGACTATATGGCGACGCAGGGCATTATCCTGACTATTCAGCAGCATACACAGACGGATGTCTGGCTGGCAGACGAAAGCCAGGCCGGCCGCGTGAACGACGAGCTGGCGCGTTTTCTGGAAAACCCGGGCGACCCGCGTTATCTGGCGGCAAGCTGGCAATCCGGCCAGACCGGCAGTGGCCTGCACTATCAACGTTTTCCGTTTCTCGCCACCCTCCGGGAGCGCGCAGGGCCGTTTACGCTGCTTTTGATGGCAGCCTGCATCATCGTCTTCATTATTATGAGCGTGGTGGGCGACCAGAGCGTGATGATTGCCCTCGCATGGCCTTACGATCCCTCCCTGCAATTTGACGTCTGGCGCTACTTCACGCATGCGCTGATGCACTTCTCTGTGATGCATATCCTCTTTAACCTGCTGTGGTGGTGGTATCTCGGCGGGGCGGTGGAGAAGCGGCTCGGCAGCGGCAAGCTGATTGTGATCACCCTTATCAGCGCCCTGTTAAGCGGCTACGTGCAGCACAAATTCAGCGGTCCATGGTTTGGCGGGTTATCCGGCGTGGTGTACGCCCTGATGGGTTACGCCTGGCTCAGAGGCGAGCGCGACCCGGATAGCGGCATCTATTTACAACGTGGATTAATAACCTTTGCGTTAATATGGCTTATTGCCGGATGGTTTGATCTGTTTGGTATGTCTATCGCCAATGGTGCGCACGTTACCGGCCTGGCGGTTGGGCTGGCGATGGCGCTGGCCGATACGCTCCATGCGCGAAAACGAACATAATTCCCAGGGATATTTCATGAAACAAACACAACGTCATGACGCCATTATCGAACTGGTAAAAAAACAGGGATACGTCAGTACTGAAGAGCTGGTGGAGCAGTTTGCCGTCAGCCCGCAAACCATCCGTCGTGACCTCAACGACCTGGCCGATCAGAACCGTATTCTGCGTCACCATGGCGGCGCCGCACTGCCGTCCAGCTCGGTGAACACCTCATGGCATGACCGTAAGGCGACGCAAACGGCAGAGAAAGAGCGTATCGCCCGTAAAGTGGCGAGCCAGATCCCGAACGGCGCGACGCTGTTTATTGATATCGGCACCACGCCGGAAGCGGTCGCCCATGCGCTGCTGAACCACGAGAACCTGCGCGTGGTGACCAACAACCTGAACGTGGCCAACACGTTGATGCAGAAAGACGATTTCCGCATCATCCTCGCGGGCGGCGAACTGCGCAGCCGCGACGGGGGCATTATCGGCGAAGCGACGCTCGATTTTATCTCTCAGTTCCGCCTCGACTTCGGCATTCTGGGGATCAGCGGCATCGACAGCGACGGCTCGCTGCTGGAGTTTGATTACCACGAGGTGCGCACCAAGCGCGCGATCATTGAAAACTCACGTCACGTGATGCTGGTGGTGGACCACTCCAAATTTGGCCGTAACGCGATGGTCAACATGGGCAGCATCAGCATGGTGGATGCGGTTTACACCGACGTAATGCCGCCGGCGGGCGTGATGCAGGTAATTAAGGATAACAATTTGCAGCTGGAATTGTGCTAGCGGTTGTGTCGGGTGGCGCTGCGCTTACCCGACCTACAAAATTTTCTCCCTCTCCCTGTGGGAGAGGGCCGGGGTGAGGGCATCAGACCGCAGAGGATCTACACTCCATATCCCATCATCTTCAACAGCTGCTGCGCATGCTGCACCGCATCCTGTCGGTGCGCTACGCCCAGCTTCTGATACAGATTGCGAATGTGCGTTTTGATGGTGGTCGCCGCCACCGCCAGCTCACCGGCAATCTGCTCGTTGCTGTAGCCGGAATAGATCAGCCCCAGCACCTGCCATTCACGCTGGGTGAGCGGGCTGGTGCGGATAAGCTCCGGCACTTCCGGATGGTTCAGCAGACGTTCAACAAAGTTCTCATCGAAGTGCGCAAACTTGTGGCGGTGGTGCTGGTTAATCTCGCGCAGAATGCGCTGGGCGCGATGCTGATCGAGTTCTGGCAGTGTGTTCAGCTGAATCAGCTGGCGCAGCTGCTGGGCCATCACTTCACCCTCAATCACAAAGTGGCTGATAAACCCGGTGCGGTTCGCCAGCTGCAACGCTTCCAGCAGTACGCGCTGGGCATCGTTTTTACGTCCCGCCTGCCAGTAAAGCTGGTTTAACAGCAGCAGGTTGCGGTTTAAATCGCTCATCAGGCGCAGGCTGCGGGCGTTTTCGTTTAACTCTTCCAGCACAATCTCGGCAGGCTCAAAGTCACCCAGCAGGATCTGCACGCGAGCGATGTTGCGCCACTGGCTTTGCAGGAAGTGGTTATTGGCAAATTCCGGTTTAGGCGTATGACGCAGCCAGTTGGCGGCGGACTTTTTATCGCCGGTCATCTGCCAGTAAATCACCCGCACCTTATCGGCGTTGGACACCCAGTCGCTATGGTACTGCCCGTTGCCGAGCAGGTTTTCCAGGCGGTTAAGATGGTTGCGGGCATTATCCAGGTCGCCGCGCGCCAGCGAGCACTGCACCAGCAGAGCCAGACACTGGAGCTGCTGCTGCGGCTGGAAGCTCGAAAGGACATTCAGACCCTGGCGGGCGCAGCTTTCTGCTTCATCCAGACGCGACCATGCCCACAGCAGTTGAGCGCGAATACGCAACAGGAACTCGTGCATCGGCAGCTGTTCCAGATGCTGTTCACGGATCAGCTGGAACGCTTTCTCCTGGTTTTCCCAGGCGGCTTGCAGGAACCCCTGAGCAAATAAAATCTCGCTTTGCTGGATCAGGCTCCACAGGGCGTAATGCCAGACATCGTGGCGGCGCGCCATCTGTTCGGTTTGCTGCATGAGTGAAAGCGAACGCGTGAGATCGCCCTTACAGTGCAGCACTTCGCCGTGTACCGAGGTGGCCACAATACGGCTGTAAAAATTCGCCAGCGGCAGCTCATCCAGCGCGACCATCGCCAGCCGTTCGGCTTCCTCAGGGTCACCGTCGTTAATCGCCACCTGCGCACGCAGGGCGTTAAATTCGCCATGCAGGGTGGTATCCATCTCGCTTTCCATCTCCTGCTCGGCGCGCGCCAGCAGGGTGTTCACTTCGCTGTAGCGATGCTGGCTCTGCATCAGCCAGGCCTGGAGCAGCACCAGACGCGGATTCTCCAGCAGGCTTTCCCACGGCAGCGCTTTTAACGACTCTTCCAGCAGCGTCAGTTCACTGTGGTTGAACAGTCCCCACGCGTGGTTGAGCAGAATATCGCGCAGCATACCGGCATCCCCGGCGGCCAGCGCATGGTGGATAGCCTCGCTCGGGAAACCTTGCGCCATCCAGCTTTCGGCGGCGGCGCGGTGAATGTCAGGCAGCTCTGCGGCCAGTTCCCACTGGCAACGCTGGCGCAGGAAGCTGCCAAACAGCGGATGGTAGCTAAACCATTCGCCGTGATCGTCCATGCGCGTCAGGAACAGACCCTGACGTTCAATCTCTTCGAGCTGAAGCTGCCCGTTTTCAATGCCGGTGACGCGTACAATCAGCGCATCGTTCATGGAACGCAGCAGGGAGCTTTTCAGCAGGAAATGGCGGGTGGAGAGGTCAACGCTGTCGAGTACCTCATCCACCAGATAATCCGACAGGTGGCTGGCGTTGATGCCCGCCAGGCGGCGCGCGGACTGATGCGTCGGGCTGTTGTTTTGCCGCGCGGAGAGGGCAATCAGCTGAAGCGCCGTGGCCCAGCCGGCAACGTCATCGCACAGGCGGCTGCTTTCCGACGCCTCAATCGGAGACGTCAGGCGGCAGTCAAAGAACTGCTTCGCTTCCTGATGGGTAAAGGCCAGCTGCTGACTGCCGATTTCCAGCAGCTGATCGCGCACGCGCAGGTTGGCAATGCCCAACTGCGGAAGGTTACGCGACAGGACAACCAGCGTCAGGTTTTCCGGCTGATGGCGCAGGAAGAAACGCATGGACTCGTGAATAACCGGGTTGGTGATCAGATGATAATCATCAATCACCACATACAGCGGGCGATGCCATTCGGCCAGCTCGATAAACAGCTGGGAGAAAAGAGAGGACAGGCTGGCGTACTGGCGCTTTTGCACCATCACCTCGCTGGTGACGCAGTGTCCGTTGGTTGCCTGCTGAATCGCGGCAATTAAATAGCTGGCAAAACGCTCCTGCTGGTTATCCCCTTCATCCAGGGAGTACCAGCCAAGATCGCTTTTACCTGCCGCCCATTGCGAAATGAGCGTTGTTTTTCCATAACCCGCAGGACTCGTAACCAGCGCCAGTCGGAAATTATGCGCACCGGAAAGTTTAGCCAGCAGGCGCTCGCGGACCACAGTATGGTCAAGACGAACCGGGCGACTTAATTTGGACGGAATCAACATAGTTTTCACTTCACTGTGGGGAACGAGAGAATTTATTTTTTTTGCGCTTCGTAATTAATATCTATAAGTTCGGCCAATAGAGGAACTATTGCAAGTTATGTCTGGGTTTGGAGGCTCTGAATTTGCACTCTGTCACAAAACATTCTCATCACAGATGGAACTTTCCGTAAATGGCTGGATGCCGCGCTGCTTCTGGCTTGTCTGCATAAGTCGCGGTTGCGCTGAAACTGGTTTCAGAAAGAGATAATGACGCTGAAGTTAATTAACTTCGGGGAAAGTTGCATCGGCTTAATAGGGGTGCTGAATAATCGCGACGCGCGGAAATATTATTCTACGTAAGTAATCATTTCAGCGATGATTAATTTCCTCCGAAACTGCATTTCATTTCTTTGACGCTCTTCCGGGATCGCTTTTTCCGCGAAGCGCACACTCACACAGTGGCCTCGATCACACTTTTATGCTCATCCCCGCTACTCCTCCCTGTCTAATCCCCGACAGGAGGAGGAAGAGGCACAATGAGCCAGGCACACTAGCGTTAAATGTTTTTACTCTCTACAGGATGCCGATTCCCTATGTCACAGCCTACTTTCAACAAAGCTCAATTTCAGGCTGCCCTGACGCGTCAGTGGCAGCGTTTTGGCCTTCATGCTGCAAACGAAATGACGCCTCACCAGTGGTGGCAGGCGGTGAGCGGGGCGCTCGCAGAGCAGCTGGACGCTCAGCCTGTGACGAAGCCCGTGAAAGGCCAGCGTCACGTCAACTACATTTCAATGGAGTTCCTGATTGGCCGTCTGACGGGTAACAATCTGCTGAACCTTGGCTGGTATCAGGAGGTCGGTGACGTGCTGAAAGAACACGACATCAACCTGACCGATCTGCTGGAAGAAGAGATTGATCCGGCGCTGGGTAACGGCGGTCTGGGACGTCTGGCAGCCTGCTTCCTGGATTCCATGGCAACCGTGGGCCAGTCGGCGATTGGCTATGGGCTGAACTATCAGTACGGCCTGTTTCGTCAGTCATTTGCCGACGGCCATCAGATGGAAGCGCCAGACGACTGGCACCGCAATACCTATCCGTGGTTCCGCCACAACGCGCAGCTGGATGTGCAGGTCGGGATTGGCGGGAAAGTCACGAAGCAGGGACTCTGGGAACCTGCGTTCACCATTACCGGTGAAGCCTGGGACCTGCCGGTACTCGGCTACCGTAACGGCGTGGCGCAGCCGCTGCGCCTGTGGCAGGCGAAGCACGCGCATCCGTTTAACCTGACCAAATTCAACGACGGTGATTTCCTGCGCGCCGAGCAGCAGGGGATCGACGCCGAGAAGCTGACCAAAGTCCTCTACCCGAACGATAATCATCTGGCGGGTAAAAAGCTGCGTCTGATGCAGCAGTACTTCCAGTGCGCCTGCTCCGTGGCGGATATTCTGCGTCGCCACCACCTGGCGGGCCGCAAGCTGGCTCAGCTGCCGGACTTCGAAGTTATTCAGCTTAACGACACGCATCCGACCATTGCGATCCCGGAGCTGCTGCGCGTGCTGATCGACGAGCATCAGCTGAGCTGGGACGACGCCTGGGCCATCACCAGCCGCACCTTCGCCTACACCAACCACACCCTGATGCCGGAAGCGCTCGAGTGCTGGGATGAGAAGCTGGTGAAAACGCTGCTGCCGCGCCATATGCAGATCATCAACAAGATTAACGACCAGTTCAAAACGCTGGTGGAGAAAACCTGGCCGGGCGATAAGGCCGTCTGGGCGAAGCTGGCCGTTGTGCACGACAAGCAGGTGCGCATGGCGAACATGTGCGTGGTCAGCGGCTTTGCGGTGAACGGCGTGGCCGCGCTGCACTCGGATCTGGTGGTGAAAGATCTCTTCCCGGAATACCACCAGCTGTGGCCGACCAAATTCCATAACGTGACCAACGGCATCACGCCGCGTCGCTGGATTAAGCAGTGCAACCCGCTGCTGGCCGGCCTGCTGGACAAGACCCTGAAGAAAGAGTGGGCCAACGACCTGGACCAGCTCATCAACCTGGAAAAACAGGCCGACAACGCGAAGTTCCGCGAGCAGTACCGCGCCATTAAGCTGGAGAACAAGGTTCGTCTGGCCGAGTTTGTGAAAATGCGCACCGGAATTGAGATCAACCCGAATGCGATTTTCGATATCCAGATCAAACGACTGCACGAGTACAAACGTCAGCACCTGAACCTGCTGCACATTCTGGCGCTGTACAAAGAGATCCGCGAGAATCCGCAGGCCGACCGCGTCCCGCGCGTGTTCCTGTTCGGTGCGAAAGCGGCGCCGGGCTACTACCTGGCGAAAAACATTATCCTTGCCATTAATAAAGTGGCGGCGGCGATCAACAGCGATCCGAAAGTGGGCGACAAGCTGAAGGTGGTGTTCCTGCCGGACTACTGCGTTTCTGCGGCTGAAATGCTGATCCCGGCGGCGGATATTTCCGAGCAGATCTCTACCGCCGGTAAAGAAGCGTCCGGTACCGGCAACATGAAGCTGGCCCTGAACGGCGCGCTGACCGTCGGCACGCTGGACGGTGCGAACGTCGAAATCGCCGAGAAGGTCGGCGAAGAGAACATCTTTATCTTCGGCCATACTGTTGAAGAAGTGAAAGCCATCAAAGCCAAAGGGTACGACCCGGTGAAATGGCGTAAAAAAGATAAAGTGCTGGATGCGGTGCTCAAAGAGCTGGAAAGCGGGAAGTACAGCGACGGCGACAAGCACGCGTTTGACCAGATGCTGCACAGCATGGGCAAACAGGGCGGCGACCCGTACCTGGTGATGGCTGACTTCTCGGCTTACGTTGAAGCGCAGAAGCAGGTCGACGTGCTGTATCGCGACCAGGATGCCTGGACCCGCGCGTGTATCCTGAACACCGCGCGCTGCGGTATGTTCAGCTCTGACCGCTCAATCCGTGATTATCAGGCTCGTATCTGGCAGGCAAAACGCTAAGGAAGCGCGATGGAGAGTAAACGTCTGGACAGTGCCGCGCAGGCGGCGGGAATTAGCCTCAGTTACATCAATGCGCACGGCAAACCGCAGTCTATTGGTGCGGACACCAAAAGACGTTTGCTGGATGCCATGCACAAAACCGACGCGAAAGCGTCGGGTGCGCCGGTGCCGAACGTCAAGGTCTTTACCGCAGGCAAAAAGATGCCGCTGGCGGTGGAAGGGCGCGGCGAGTTCAGTTGGCTGCTCACCACCGAAGAGGGGCATCAGCACAAAGGCCATGCCACCGGCGGCAAAACCCTTAACCTTCCGGCGAAGCTGCCGGAGGGCTACCACACGCTTACGCTGACCCGGGACGACCAGCGTTTTCACTGTCGGGTGATTGTGGCGCCAAAGCGCTGCTATGAGCCGCAGGCGCTGCGTGAAGGCAAAAAACTGTGGGGCGCCTGCGTGCAGCTCTATACCCTGCGTTCGGACAGCAACTGGGGCATTGGCGATTTTGGCGACCTGAAAAAGATGCTGGCATCTGTTGGTGAGCGCGGCGGCGCGTTCATCGGCCTCAACCCGATCCACGCCCTCTATCCGGCGAATCCGGAAAGCGCCAGCCCGTACAGCCCGTCTTCCCGTCGCTGGCTGAACGTGATTTACATCGACGTTAACGCGTTAGACGATTTCAAAAACAGCAAAGAGGCGCAGGCGTGGTGGAAGCTTGAGACCACGCAACAGCTGCTGAAACAGGCCCGCGATGCGGACTGGGTTGATTACGCCTCCGTTACCGCGCTGAAAATGGCGGCTCTGCGTCTGGCCTGGAAGGGCTTTGCGAAGCGTGACGACGAGCAGATGGCAGCCTTCCGCCAGTTTGTGATGCAGGAAGGTGAGAGCCTTTACTGGCAGGCAGCGTTTGATGCGCTGCATGCGTATCAGGTTCAGGAGGACGAGATGCGCTGGGGCTGGCCGGTGTGGCCGGAAGCCTATCAGTCCGTTGATACCCCGGAAGTGAAGGCATTCTGTGAGACGCATGCCGACGAGGTGGATTTCTATCTCTGGTTGCAGTGGCTGGCGTACAGCCAGTTTGCCGCCTGCTGGCAGGTGAGCCAGGGCTATAACATGCCGATCGGGTTGTATCGCGATCTGGCTGTCGGCGTGGCGGAAGGCGGGGCGGAAACCTGGTGTGACCGTGAACTTTACTGCCTGAAAGCTTCTGTGGGTGCGCCGCCGGATATTCTTGGCCCGCTTGGTCAGAACTGGGGCTTGCCACCGATGGATCCGCACGTGATGGCGGCGCGTGCCTACGAGCCGTTTATCGACCTGCTACGCGCTAACATGCAGAACTGCGGCGCGTTGCGTATCGACCACGTGATGTCCGTGCTGCGCCTGTGGTGGATCCCGTACGGTGAAACGGCTGACCACGGGGCGTACGTGCAGTATCCGGTGGACGACCTGCTCTCAATCCTCGCGCTGGAGAGTAAACGTCATCAGTGCATGGTGATTGGCGAAGATCTCGGTACCGTGCCGGTGGAAATTGTCAGCAAGCTCCGCGACAGCGGGGTTTACTCCTACAAAGTGCTCTATTTTGAAAACGACCATGAGAAAACCTTCCGCGCGCCGAAAGCGTACCCTGAACAGTCAATGGCAGTCGCGACGACGCATGATCTTCCTACGCTCAGAGGCTACTGGGAAAGCGGCGACCTGACGCTCGGCAAAACGCTGGGTCTCTACCCGGATGAAGAGGTTCTGCGTGGGCTGTATCAGGATCGCGAGCTGGCGAAGCAGGGGTTGCTGGATGCGCTGCATAAGCATGGCTGTCTGCCGAAGCGCGCCGGGCATAAGGCGTCGCTGATGTCGATGACGCCAACGCTTAACCGTGGCTTACAGCGCTATATTGCCGACAGCAACAGCGCGTTGCTCGGTCTGCAACCGGAAGACTGGATTGATATGGCGGAGCCGGTAAACATCCCCGGCACCAGCTATCAGTACAAAAACTGGCGTCGCAAGCTGTCCACAACGCTTGAAGCGATGTTTGCCGATGACGGGGTGAACAGGTTGATTAAGGATTTGGATAAACGGCGAAAAGCAGCCGCGAAGAAGTGATAAAAAACCCGCCAGTGGCGGGTTTTTTATTGCCCGGTGGCGCTAACGCTTACCGGGCCTACGTGCATTAAGTAGGTCGGGTAAGGCATAGCCGCCACCCGACTTAATACATCAAACCACCATATTCAACAGCAGCACCCCGACCAGACCGCACACCGAAATAATGGTTTCCAGCGCGGACCAGGACTTGATGGTTTCACCGATGGTCAGGTTGAAGTACTCCTTGAACAGCCAGAAGCCCGGATCGTTCACGTGGGAGAAAATCACGCTACCGGAACCGACCGCAATAACCATCAGCTCAGGGCTTACGCCCGTGGTCGCAATCAGCGGCGCAACGATACCGCCCGCGGTAATCGCCGCAACGGTCGCAGAGCCCAGCGCGATACGCAACACCGCGGCAATAGACCATGCCATCAGCAGCGGGGAGACGTTGGTTTCATGCATCATGGCCGCGATGTATTTATCCACGCCGCTGTCGACCAGCACCTGCTTGAACGCGCCGCCACC
The DNA here is from genome assembly GCF_053709615.1 of Enterobacter sp. UPMP2061. Classification (NCBI taxonomy): domain Bacteria; kingdom Pseudomonadati; phylum Pseudomonadota; class Gammaproteobacteria; order Enterobacterales; family Enterobacteriaceae; genus Enterobacter; species Enterobacter sp. UPMP2061. The sequence goes on along the minus strand of NZ_JBSKJP010000008.1, from coordinate 67,750 downwards.
GCCGATGATCAGCAGCATCATGGCAATGATTTTGATGGAAGAGGTCAGCGTGTCGTTGATCTGATCCATGGAACGACCACGGTTAAGACCGAAGGTGAACATGGCGATCAGGACCGCAATCAGCGTCGCCATCACCGGGTCGCCCAGGAACTCCGCAACGGACAGGAACGCGTGACCTTTCGGCAGAACCATCTCTGCTATGGCACGCATCGCCATCAGGATCACCGGTACCAGTGAGGTCCAGACGCTGACGCCAAAGCCTGGCATCTCTTCTTCAGTAAAGGTTTTGGCGCTGTACAGCCCTTCCGGGATAGGCTTATCAATGCCTTTCAGGAAGCGCGCATACACCGGGCCTGCCAGAATCACCGTCGGGATCGCCAGAATCGTACCGAACAGCAGGGTTTTACCCATATCGGCGTGGAAGATGGTGGCGATAGCCGTTGGGCCCGGATGCGGCGGCAGGAAACCGTGGGTGACGGACAGCGCCGCAGCCATCGGCACACCCACGAACAGCAGCGGGATGTTGGCGGCAGCAGCGATGGTGAACACCAGCGGCAGCATCAGCACGAAGCCCACTTCATAGAACAGCGCGAAACCGACGGTAAAACCGGTTAACACTACCGCCCATTGAATGTTCTTCTTACCAAATTTGTCGATCAGCGTGGTGGCAATACGCTGTGCGCCACCGCAGTCCGCGAGCATTTTACCGAGCATGGCGCCGAAGCCCATGATCAGCGCCAGGCTGCCGAGCGTACCGCCGACACCGGCTTTAATGGAGCTGATAACTTTAACCAGCGGCATTCCCTGCATCAGACCGACTGCAAGTGCCACCAGAACCAGAGCGATAAATCCGTTCATTTTGAAGCGGATCATCAAGAGCAGTAATAACACAACACCGATAGCGACGATGACTAATGGCATGATTGACCTGGCCTTTGAATTGTTATGGGTAACGTCATTGTTTCAACGACAAATTCCGGTTGTCCCAACTGGGAACAGAGTGTTAATGGCACTCATACTGATGCCTGCGAAAACGTTAAGTTTAGTCGGCTGTTATAAGGGTGTTGAGTGCCCATGGGAATGATACGGGTAACATGACGTGATTGAGAATCACCCAGGCAGGTAAAATTTAAATTATGAGACGCAGGTCAACATACAGAGGGGGAGGCAAGAAAAAGTAGGCCCGGTAAGCGCAGCGCCACCGGGCAATACAGACGGGCACTGAATCAGTAGTAGGAGTGCTCGCCGCGCTGGTGCTCGGTCAGATCGCGCACGCCTTTCAGTTCCGGGAATTCGTTCAGCAGCTGCTTCTCGATCCCTTCTTTCAGGGTTACATCAACCATGGAGCAGCCGTTACAGCCGCCGCCGAATTGCAGGATCGCCAGACCATCTTCGGTGATTTCCATCAGGGAAACACGTCCCCCGTGGCCGGCCAGCTGCGGGTTGATCTGCGATTGCAGCAGATATTCCACACGCTCCATCAGCGGGGCATCGTCAGAGACTTTACGCATCTTCGCGTTTGGCGCCTTCAGCGTCAGCTGAGAACCCAGCTGGTCAGTGACGAAATCAATCTCCGCATCTTCAAGATACGGCGCGCTCAGCTCATCAACGTACGCGGTGAGCTGTTCAAATTTAAGGGCAGTGTCAGTTGCTTCCACAGCATCCGGAGGACAATAAGAGACACCACATTCTGCATTCGGAGTGCCTGGATTGATCACAAACACGCGGATCTGCGTCCCTTCTTCCTGATTTGCCAGCAGTTTGGCAAAGTGCGCTTGTGCAGAATCGGAAATACGGATCATAGCTTTGGCCTAATAGTTGACTAAATTACCTGGGTATAATCATACGCCCATTGAAGAAGGGCTACAAGGTACGGCACAGACACCATACCTGAACTGACGCGGCGCCGCTTTGCAAAAGCAGTCGGGAAAGTTCAGCCACGGTACTGCCCGTGGTGACGACATCATCCACAATCGCGATATGGAGGCCGTTGACCGGCAATTCAAGGCGAAAGGCGTTTTTCAGGTTCCTTTTGCGCGACCGGGCGTTGAGCCGGTGCTGAACGGCAGTGGCATGAGTACGTTTCAGCGCAGAGGCTGGGTACCGGCAACCCAGCCAGTGGGCGAGCGGACGGCACAGCAGGTCGCTCTGATTGTATCCCCGCCGCCAGTGCCGACGCTGAAACAGTGGCACGTTCACAAGCGTGTCGACCGGCGGCAGCCCGCGCGTTCTTCGCGCCTGTAATACCGCCAGTAACAACAGGCGTGCCAGGGGCTGCGCCAGTGCAGTCTGGCTGGAAAACTTAAACTGATGAACCAGACGACTCAGCGGCAAAACGTAATCATCTACCGCCACCAGCGCGCTCCACGGCGGCGCTTTTTTCAGGCAACGGCCGCAGGGGAGCGTCTGGCTTACGGCAGGCAAGCCGCATTGCGGACAGCCCTTCAGGTAACCCAGCGCTCGCGTGCAAACGGAACAGACGCCCCACGCGCTCATCGCAAGTGGCATTCGGCATAGCCAGCACAAGCCGGGCACTGTTAGCATACGCAACCTCCATGTGAAAAAAGAGAACGTTAACTGATGAAGACGCTGTGGTGGCAGACCGTTGGGACGGGAAATTGTCATCTTGTGCTGCTGCACGGATGGGGACTGAACGCCGAAGTGTGGCGTTGCATAAGTGAGGAACTGGCCTCGCAATTCACGGTACACCTGGTGGATCTACCGGGCTATGGACGTAGCCACGGCTACGGCGCGATGACGCTCGACGACATGGCGGAGCAGGTTCTGGAGGCGACGCCGCAAAAAGCCGTCTGGCTCGGCTGGAGCCTGGGCGGGCTGGTGGCAAGCCAGATTGCGCTGCGCCATCCTGAACGGGTCCAGGCGCTGGTGACCGTGGCCTCATCACCCTGTTTCAGCGCCCGCGAGGCGTGGCCGGGCATCAAACCTGAGGTGCTGGCCGGGTTCCAGCATCAGCTGAGCGAAGACTTCCAGCGGACGGTGGAGCGTTTCCTGGCATTACAGACGATGGGAACAGAAACCGCCCGTCAGGATGCGCGGACGCTGAAGCAGACGGTGCTTTCTCTGCCGATGCCGGAGGTTGAGGTGCTGAACGGAGGGCTGGAAATCCTGAAAACGGCCGATCTGCGCGAGCCGCTGGCGTCGTTAACGGTGCCGCATCTGCGTATTTATGGCTATCTGGATGGACTGGTTCCGCGCAAGGTGGTTCCGCTGCTGGATGCGCTGTGGCCGGAGAGTAAATCAATGGTGGTTGCCAAAGCGGCACATGCGCCGTTCATCTCTCATCCTGCTGAGTTTTGTTCGGCGCTGTCCGGTTTTATCAGCGAAGCGTCCACCACTCCCTGAGACAGGCTTTACCTTCAGGACAACTCTTACAACTGCCGGACAGACAACCGTCCGGCTCTTCCTGAATGCGCACGGCTTTCCCCATGGCCTCCAGCCTTTCCAGCATGGCATCGATCATCGGCTGCGGCGTATGCAGGCTGAGGCTGAGCTGCTTCGCCTCCATTCGCCCCTGTAACGCCAGTAAGTCACGAACCTGAATCAACGATGCCATCTTTTTTCCCCTCAGTGACAGTCGCCCGCAGGGCTGCTACAGCAGGTCGTCGGGGTTTTGCGCGTTGCCAGCAGGTTAACGTCAACGCGGCTACGCGCCCGGCGCAGCAGGCCAATCACCATCACGTTAAACAGGATCACCGCGAGGATACAGACCAGGCTGTAGCGCGGATGCTGGCTGTAATTGACGGCCTGATAAAACACGGTCGCCAGCGAGTAGGCAATGTTCAGCCCCCACAGAATGGAGAAGCCCATCCAGCCGCGGCTGGACTCACGGGCAATGGCGCCCATGACCGAGATGCACGGAATATAGAGCAGGACGAAGATCAGGTAGCTGTAGGCCGCCGACGCGCTGCCAAATTTCTGGCCCATCACGCCCATTGCTCCGGTCGCCATTTCGCCGTCGCCTTTGCTGGCTTCAATCGGGTTCGCCAGTACGCTCAGGCTGAAGGTGTCTTTCAGGCTCTGCCAGGTTTCTTCCACCGCGCCAAGCAGTTCATCGCCGAGGTTGAACGCTGCCGGATTAAACTCCTCTTCCTGGATGTTTTCCGCGGTGTAAAGCGTGTTCAGGGTGCCGACAACCACCTCTTTTGCCATCGCGCCGGTGAACAGGCCCACGGTTGCCTGCCAGTTGTCTTCCTGAACGCCAATCGGTTTGAAGACCGGCGTAATGATCCGGCTGACGGAGGCCAGGGCAGAGTCATTAATGTTGTCCGCGGCCTGGCCGCTCAGAGTGAAGCTGTTCAGGGCGCTCAGGAAAATGCTGACCACCACAATCACCTTACCGGCGCGCAGAACGAAGCCCTTCAGGCGCTGCCATGTCTGAATAATCAGGCTTTTCAGATGCGGAACGTGATAAACCGGCAGTTCCATCACGAACGGCGACGCTTCGCCACGCATGATGGTGTGCTTCAGCATCAGGCCGGTGAGAATAGCCATCACGATACCCAGCACATACAGGGAGAAGACGGCCAGCGCTCCTTCCTGACCAAAGAACGCCGCGGCAAAGACCGCGAAGATCGCCAGCCGCGCGCCGCAGGACATGAACGGCGCCATCATGATGGTCATCAGGCGTTCGCGCGGGGCATCCAGCGTACGCGCGCCCATGACTGACGGCACGTTACAGCCAAAGCCGACAATCAGCGGCACGAAGGATTTGCCCGGCAGCCCCAGCGCCTGCATCAGGCGGTCCATCACGAAGGCGGCGCGCGCCATGTAACCGGAATCCTCAAGGAAGGAGAGGAACAGGTACATCATGCCGATCTGCGGCACCAGCGGCAGGACGGTATTGATCCCGCCGCCGATCCCCTGCGCAAGGAAGATGGTCAACCATTCCGGGAAGTGGAGGGTGTAGCCCAGCCACTGAATACCGTGCACGAAGATAGCGACAGAGCCGCCATCAAAGATAGGTTGTAATGCACCGCCGATGTTAATGGCGAGCAGGAACATCACATACATCACCAGTAAAAAGATCGGTAAACCGAGGAAGCGGTTGAGCACAATTTTATCCACGGCGGCGGTGAAGCGGCTGGGTTCAGCGGTTAATGCATTGCTGACCACGTCACAGATAGCGGCGATGGCCTGATAGCGCGCATCCGCAATGTGCAGGGCCGGGTCATCCAGCTCGTCGCTAAGGCGAGCCTGTGCGACATCCAGCTTATCCGCCGCATCGCCTGCGTAGGCGCGGCTGTAGATATCGCCTTCCAGCATTTGCAGGCCAAGCCACAGACGTTGTCTGGCGGGCATGCTGTTATCCATCTCCTGCGCCAGCTGCCCGGCTTCGCGCAGCAGCGGCTGGGCGTAGTGCACCAGTTCGACGTCGGCATTGCCCGTGTGGCGGTCAATCGCCAGCTTCAGGGCGTCAATGCCGCGAGCGCGGGTGGAAACCAGCGGAACCACCGGGCAGCCCAGACGGGCGGAGAGGGCATCGACGTCGATGCGCAGCTTTTGCTTCTCCGCGATGTCGAGCATGTTAAGCGCCACGATGCAGGGAATACCCAGCTCCAGCAGCTGTAACGTGAGATACAGATTTCGTTCGAGGTTAGAGGCATCCACCACGTTGATAAGCAGATCCGCGTCGCCGCTCAGAATATAGTGGCAGGCAATTTGCTCATCGAGAGAGGTCTGGGATGAAATCGTGGTGAGGGAATAGGTCCCCGGTAAATCAACCAGCGTGACCTGATTATCTGTCGTGGTGAACTGGCCTTCTTTGCGTTCAACCGTCACGCCTGCCCAATTTCCCACACGCTGGCGTGCGCCAGTTAACTGATTAAATAAGGTTGTCTTGCCGGAATTAGGATTGCCAATTAAGCCAATAGTTAATTTTTTCATTGTAGTAGACTCACTGAAACCGCTGGCTTGTTAACGGGATAAAGATTCAATTTCAATTAATGCGAGATCTTTTTTACGCAGAACCAGATTAACGCGTCGGGTTTCGATATGAACTGGATCGCCCAACGGCGCAACGCGCACAACCTGGAATGATGAGCCGGGTAGCATGCCCAGTGACAGGAGCTTCTGCCGATAGGCCGGGCTTATCTCACGGGTAAAACCGATAATTTTCCACGCACTGTCTGGAGTGAATTGCATAGCGCCTGATTCCACGATAGGTTAAATAATCTACACTGCGATGATAATGAGAATAGTTTTTATCAGCAATAATAAAAATGTGACGGGATGTTGTTAATCGTATTAATTTGCGGTCTGCTTGACCTTGCTCAATATTTTCGAAATTGAGGTGAAAATAAAAAGAGGGCTATTTGTTAATGAGGTGATAATTCGTGGTTTAAATATGGATACAACATATTTATTTTAATTCCCTGCGGCCTGCTTGCCGGGCGGCACTGCGTTTGCCCGGCCTACAAAACCGTAGGCCCGGTAAGCGTCGCGCCACCGGGCATTTGCAGCATTAGCGTTTCTTACCCATCGCCGCTGCCAGCGCATCCATCATCGCGCTGTTGCCCGCCGTCTGTGCGTCACGTCCGCGTGGCTTCGCGGCTTTCGCTGCCGGACGCTGCTGTTCACGGCCACCGCCATTACCGCCACGGCGTGCGTTAGTGTCGCCCGGCTGCTCGTCCAGACGCATGGTCAGGGCAATACGCTTGCGCTGGAGATCCACTTCCAGCACTTTCACCTTCACGATGTCGCCCGCTTTGACCACGGTGTGCGGATCTTCAACGAACTTGTCGGCGAGGGAAGAGATATGCACCAGACCATCCTGATGCACGCCGATATCCACAAACGCGCCAAAGTTGGTGACGTTGGTTACCGCCCCCTCCAGCACCATGCCCGGCAGCAGGTCGTTCATGGTTTCTACGCCCTCAGCAAAGGTCGCGGTTTTAAACTCAGGACGCGGATCGCGGCCCGGTTTTTCCAGCTCTTTGATGATGTCAGTGACCGTCGGCACGCCGAACTGTTCGTCGGTGAAATCCACCGCTTTCAGGTTACGCAGCGCGCTGCTGTCGCCCATCAGGTCTTTCAGCGCTTGCCGGGTGGCGGCCAGGATGCGCTCAACAACAGGGTACGCTTCCGGGTGAACGGTAGAGGCATCCAGCGGGTTATCGCCGTGGTTGATGCGCAGGAAGCCCGCGCACTGCTCAAATGCTTTCGGCCCCAGACGGCTCACCTTCAGCAACTGCTGGCGGTTCTGGAACTGACCGTTCTCATCACGCCAGGCGACGATATTCTGCGCCATCATACGGGTCAGGCCCGCCACGCGGGTCAGCAGGGGAACGGAAGCGGTGTTCAGGTCCACGCCGACGGCGTTAACGCAGTCTTCCACTACCGCATCCAGCTTACGCGCCAGCTGCGTCTGGCTCACGTCGTGCTGATACTGGCCCACGCCGATGGATTTCGGGTCAATCTTCACCAGCTCCGCCAGCGGATCCTGTAAACGACGGGCGATAGAGACCGCGCCGCGCAGGGAAACGTCCAGATCCGGGAACTCCTGCGCTGCCAGTTCCGAGGCGGAATAGACAGATGCCCCCGCTTCACTGACGATCACTTTCTGCGCCGTCACTTTCGGGAACTGCTTCTGCACGTCGAGATAGAAACGTTCAGTTTCGCGGGACGCCGTACCGTTACCGATGGCAACCAGCTCAACGTTGTACTTCTCGCACAGCGCGGCGGCGACGACAGCCGCTTTCGCTGCCTGACCGGTGTGCGGGTAAATGGTGTCGGTGGCAACCAGCTTGCCGGTGCCGTCAACCACGGCCACCTTCACGCCGGTACGCAGACCCGGATCGAGACCCATGGTGGCGCGCAGGCCAGCTGGCGCCGCCATCAGCAGGTCGTGCAGGTTACGGGCGAAGACGTTGATCGCTTCGTCTTCGGCGCGCTCGCGCACGGTGCCCATCAGCTCGGTTTCGAGGTGCATCAGCACCTTGATGCGCCAGGTCCAGCTCACCACGCCTTTGCGCCAGCTGTCCGCCGGGGCGTTGTTCAGGCGCAGGCCCAGATGGTCGATAATGATCTGCTCGCAGTGGCTCTCTTTTGGCGGCTCGTCAAACTGTGGATCGGCATTCAGGGAGAGTTGCAGCACGCCTTCGTTACGGCCGCGGAACATCGCCAGCGCGCGGTGAGACGGCGCGGTAGAAATGGGTTCGTGGTGATCGAAGTAGTCGCGGAATTTCGCGCCTTCTTCCTCTTTGCCGGACACCACGGTGGAGACGATATGCGCGTTCTTCCACAGGTAATCACGCACTTTGGCCAGCAGCGCCGCGTCTTCGGCGAAGCGCTCCATCAGAATATAGCGCGCGCCGTCCAGCGCGGCTTTGGTGTCCGCTACGCCTTTATCGGCGTCGATAAATTTGGCGGCTTCGGTTTCCGGATCGTGAGACGGCTCGTTCCACAGCAGATCGGCCAGTGGCTCAAGGCCGGCTTCGATCGCAATCTGCCCGCGCGTGCGGCGCTTCGGTTTGTACGGCAGATAGAGGTCTTCGAGCTCGGTTTTACTCAGGGTACCGTTAATGGCTTTTTCCAGGTCACTGGTCAGCTTGCCCTGCTCGCCGATAGATTTGAGGATCGCCTGACGTCGGTCTTCCAGCTCGCGCAGATAGCCCAGACGGGTCTCCAGGTTTCGCAGCTGCGTGTCATCCAGACCGCCGGTGACTTCCTTACGATAACGTGCAATAAACGGCACGGTGTTCCCTTCATCAAGCAGGCGAACGGCAGCTTCTACCTGTTCGGCTCTGGCCTGAAGTTCACCCGCAATAATGCGGCAGAGCGACTCTTTCATCATGGTCAGTTCATCTTGTGGATCGAAAATCAGGGGGATAGTTATACGGGCTGACACCAAAAAATGCCAGCCGGGGAGGGCGCTCTCGGACTATTTAACATACTCGATTTCGTTGACGTACCAGCTTGCTTCACCCGCAGGCGTCTGGACAACGGCTAAATCGCCTACCTCTTTTTTCAGCAGGGCGCGGGCCATGGGTGAGTCGATAGAAATGTAATCCTTACGCCCGAAAATTTCATCGTAGCCGACGATACGAAAACGCAGGGTGTCGCCGCTGTCGTTTTCAATTTCGACCCACGCGCCGAAGAACACTTTACCTTCCTGCTGCGGGGAGTAATCGACAATTTTGAGATTCTCGAGGCACTTCGTCAGGTAGCGTACCCGGCGATCGATTTCGCGCAGCCGCTTTTTATTGTACTGGTAGTCCGCATTCTCGCTGCGGTCGCCCAGGCTTGCTGCCCAGGTGACTTTTTTGGTCACTTCCGGACGCTCTTCGCGCCACAGGTAATCCATCTCTTTTTTGAGTTTCTCGTACCCTTCACGGGTGATCAGAGGCGTTTTCATGGTGCAGCCTTTAATGCCGGTTAACTGTCTTTGCGCACAATACGTAGCGCACAGTGTAACAGACAAGATTAATAATGATTTATGTGATGAAATGAACAGATAAGCTGCTGTTAAATATGCTTTGTAACAATTTCGTCTAGAATTTATACCAGAATTTGCTGGTCGAACCCGTGCACTTTTTTAGAATACGCTGTTCCAGGCTTATCCGAACCTTTGGGAGTACACACAATGCAAGAGAACTACAAAATTCTGGTCGTAGATGACGACATGCGCCTGCGTGCGCTGCTGGAACGTTATCTGACCGAGCAGGGCTTCCAGGTTCGTAGCGTCGCGAACGCGGAACAGATGGATCGTCTGCTGACGCGTGAATCCTTCCACCTGATGGTGTTGGACCTGATGCTGCCTGGCGAAGACGGGCTCTCTATTTGCCGCCGTCTGCGCAGCCAGAGCAACCCGATGCCGATCATCATGGTGACGGCGAAGGGTGAAGAAGTTGACCGTATCGTCGGCCTTGAGATCGGCGCTGATGACTACATTCCAAAGCCGTTCAACCCGCGTGAACTGCTGGCGCGTATTCGCGCCGTGCTGCGTCGTCAGGCGAACGAGCTGCCGGGCGCGCCATCTCAGGAAGAGGCCGTCATTGCATTCGGGAAGTTCAAGCTGAACCTCGGCACCCGTGAAATGTTCCGTGAAGATGAGCCAATGCCGCTCACCAGCGGCGAGTTCGCGGTGCTGAAAGCGCTGGTCAGTCACCCGCGTGAGCCGCTCTCCCGTGACAAGCTGATGAACCTGGCGCGTGGTCGTGAATACTCCGCGATGGAGCGTTCTATCGACGTGCAGATCTCTCGTCTGCGCCGTATGGTGGAAGAAGATCCGGCGCATCCTCGTTATATTCAGACCGTGTGGGGTCTGGGCTACGTGTTTGTCCCGGACGGCTCTAAAGCATGAGGCGAATGCGCTTCTCGCCGCGAAGTTCGTTTGCCCGCACGCTGTTATTGATCGTCACCCTGCTATTCGTCAGCCTGGTGACGACCTACCTGGTGGTGCTGAACTTTGCAATCCTGCCGAGCCTTCAGCAGTTTAATAAGGTGCTGGCATACGAAGTGCGTATGCTGATGACCGACAAACTGCAACTGGAGGACGGCACGCAGTTGGTTGTTCCCCCGGCGTTCCGTCGGGAAATCTACCGTGAGCTGGGCATTTCTCTCTACTCGAACGAAGCGGCGGAAGATGCCGGCCTGCGCTGGGCGCAGCACTATGAATTCCTCAGTCAGCAGATGGCGCAGCAGCTTGGCGGCCCGACGGAAGTGCGCGTTGAGGTCAATAAAAGCTCGCCGGTTGTCTGGCTGAAAACCTGGCTGTCACCCAACATTTGGGTGCGTGTTCCGCTCACCGAGATTCATCAGGGCGACTTCTCGCCGCTGTTCCGATACACCCTGGCGATCATGCTGCTGGCCATCGGCGGCGCATGGCTGTTTATTCGTATCCAGAACCGACCGCTGGTCGACCTGGAGCATGCGGCATTGCAGGTCGGTAAAGGTATTATCCCACCGCCGCTGCGCGAGTATGGCGCATCGGAAGTGCGCTCGGTAACGCGTGCGTTTAACCACATGGCGGCAGGCGTTAAACAGCTGGCGGACGACCGTACGCTGCTGATGGCCGGGGTCAGCCATGACCTTCGCACCCCGCTGACGCGTATCCGGCTGGCAACAGAGATGATGGGCGAGCAGGATGGTTATCTTGCAGAGTCCATCAACAAGGATATCGAAGAGTGTAACGCCATCATCGAGCAGTTTATCGACTACCTGCGCACCGGGCAGGAGATGCCGATGGAGATGGCGGATCTGAACGCGGTTCTGGGCGAAGTGGTTGCCGCCGAAAGCGGCTACGAACGTGAAATTGCGACCGACCTTCAGGCAGGCGAGATTCAGGTACGTATGCACCCGCTCTCCATTAAACGCGCGGTGGCGAATATGGTGGTTAACGCGGCGCGGTACGGCAACGGCTGGATCAAAGTCAGCAGCGGTACGGAACTCAACCGCGCCTGGTTCCAGGTGGAAGACGATGGCCCGGGCATCAAGCCTGAGCAGCGTAAGCACCTGTTCCAGCCATTTGTGCGTGGCGACAGCGCGCGCAGCACCAGCGGAACCGGCTTAGGCCTGGCGATTGTGCAGCGTATTGTTGATAACCATAACGGACTGCTGGAAATTGGCACCAGCGAGCGGGGCGGTTTGAGCATTCGTGCGTGGTTACCGGTGCCGGTTTTACGGGGGCAGGTGAAAGAGAGTTAAAAAAGGGGGGGGGGCCTGATGCCCTCACCCCGGCCCTCTCCCACGGGGAGAGGGAGAAAACATTAAAAAAGGCAACTTTCGTTGCCTTTTTGCTTTTACCTTGGTCCCGCACTCACCAGCGCAGCACCGGCCGGTGTGTCGGTATACTTCTCGAAGTTTTCGATAAACAGTTTCGCCAGCGATTCAGCCTTCTCACGCCACTGTTCCGGTGAACCGTAGGTGTTACGCGGATCCAGGATACGCGTATCCACGCCCGGCAGCTCTGTTGGGATCGCCAGATCGAACATCGGCAGCGTAAAGGTCTCGGCGTTATCCAGCGAACCATCCAGAATCGCGTCGATGATGGCGCGTGTATCTTTGATGGAGATACGTTTGCCCGTACCGTTCCAGCCGGTGTTCACCAGGTACGCCTGGGCGCCGGATGCCTGCATGCGTTTCACCAGCACTTCCGCGTACTGCGTTGGGTGCAGCGACAGGAACGCCGCGCCGAAGCAGGCGGAGAAGGTTGGGGTTGGCTCGGTCACACCGCGCTCGGTACCCGCCAGTTTAGCGGTAAAGCCGGAGAGGAAATGGTACTGCGTCTGGCTGGCGGTCAGGCGGGAAACCGGTGGCAGCACGCCGAACGCATCCGCGGTCAGGAAAATCACCTTCGTGGCATGACCCGCCTTCGATACCGGCTTGACGATGTTCTCGATGTGGTAGATCGGGTAAGAGACGCGGGTGTTTTCCGTTTTCGAGGCATCGTCGAAGTCGATAGAACCATCGGCACGCACGGTGACGTTTTCCAGCAGCGCATCGCGGCGAATCGCGTGGTAGATATCCGGCTCTGCCTCTTCCGACAGGCGAATGGTCTTCGCGTAGCAGCCGCCTTCAAAGTTAAACACGCCGTCATCATCCCAGCCGTGTTCATCGTCGCCAATCAGACGACGTTTTGGATCGGTGGACAGCGTTGTTTTACCGGTGCCGGAAAGGCCGAAGAACACTGCTACATCGCCTTTTTCCCCGACGTTCGCCGAGCAGTGCATGGAGGCGATACCGCGCAGCGGCAGCAGGTAGTTCATGACCGAGAACATCCCTTTCTTCATTTCGCCGCCGTACCAGGTACCGCCGATCAGCTGGATACGCTCGGTCAGGTTGAAGGCGATAAAGTTTTCGGAATTAAGACCCTGCTCTTTCCACTGCGGGTTGGTGCATTTCGCGCCGTTCATCACGATAAAGTCAGGGGTGAAGTCTTGCAGTTCTTCATCGGTCGGACGAATGAACATGTTCTTCACGAAATGCGCCTGCCAGGCCACTTCAGTAATGAACCGTACGGAGAGACGGGTGTCGGCGTTAGCGCCGCAGAACGCATCAATAATAAACAGACGCTTGCCGGAAAGCTGATGGGTGACAAGTCCTTTCAGATGCTGCCAGGTTTCCGGGGAGAGCGGTTTGTTATCGTTCTTCCCTTTGCCCTTATCAGCCCACCACAGCGTATCGCGGGTGGTGTCGTCTCGGACGATATACTTATCTTTAGGCGAACGACCGGTAAAAATACCCGTATCGACGGCGATAGCACCCAGGTTCGTCAACACACCGCGCTCGTATCCTTCCAGTGCCGGATTGAGCTCTTCCTGATACAGCGTATCGTAATCGGGGTTGTAGACCACTTCCTGGACGTCGTGAATACCATAAGCCTTGAGATCTTGCGGGGTTAAACCATTAACACGCATATCACTGCTCCTTAGCCAATATGTACTGCCTGAAATTGTAGGGTTTTTCTGGGGATGTTAACCGCGACGGGGCTCATAGATTTACGTATCTGGTCAAAACCCTTACTAACGGAAAACGCTGCGACTCCAGTCACAGGGCGGGCAGATTATCGCAGGAATCGCTTTTTGGATGGGGAAAATGTTCTTAAAAGGTTAATCTCTGGTGAATTTATCCAGAAGAATGTGAATGTAATCGCATACATGTAAGAAAATTACGTAAGGGTTACATTGGGAAAACGATTCAGCTTGGGTGGCGTTTTTTACCCCTCACCCAAAGGGGTGAGGGTGTTCAAGTTCTCTCTCCCCGTTGGGGAGAGGGTTAGGGTGAGGGGAAAGAGGTTTAGTGAACCTGCGGGTCCGCCGGAGAGGCGTTATTGCGGATCTCCGCGATATCCATGGAATTGAACACGTAGTGCGTACCGCAGTAATCACAGTGCATATCGATCTCACCGTCTTCCGCCATGATGCTGTCGATCTCTTCATCCGGCAGCGTTTTCAGGGCGCCAGCACAACGCTCGCGAGAGCAGGTGCACTTAAATTCCACATCCTGCGGATCGTAAACCGTCACTTCTTCTTCGTGGTACAGACGCCACAGCACGTCGGTCGCCGACAGGGTGAACAACTCTTCCGCTTTGATGGTTTCCGTCAGCGTTGCCAGATGCTCGAAATCATTGGTCTGTGCATCCTGCGCAGGCAGAACCTGAAGCAGCATACCACCGGCAGCAGGCTGACCATCCACTTCACCGGTGCGGATGAACAGGCGGGTTGGCAGCTGTTCGGAACGCATGAAGTAATCTTCCAGGCAGGCGGCAAGCGTGTCGCCTTCCAGACCGACAACGCCCTGATAGCGCTCACCCTCTTCAGGCGAGATCGTGATAACCAGGTAGCCATTTCCGACCAGCGTTTTCAGATCCGCATTTTCAGGGATATCGCCCTGAACGCGCGCCACGCCGCGCATCTGCTGCTGGTTATTGCCGTTGATCACCGCCAGCGACATCGGGCCATCACCCTGCAACTGAACGGTAATATCGCCAGCGAACTTCAGCGTGGCGGTCAGCAGGCTGGTGGCAACCAGCAGTTCGCCCAACAGGGTTTTCACCGGCAGCGGGTAGTTGTGGTTTTCCAGAATCTGTTTCCAGGTTTCGGATACGGTGACCAGCTCGCCGCGCACGGCGAATTGTTCAAACAGATAGCGGTGTAATTGGTCGTGTTGGGCCATTTTCATCTCTCGTGCAGGTGAGGGTTACTCGCTCTCACCGTGTTTAAATTTCATCAGATCGCGGCGCTCTTTTTTATCCGGTCGCCGGTCCGGGTGAGGCATGGTCAGCGCATTCATTTTGCGCGCCAGCGCGGTTTTCTCGCGCTTCTCTATGCTTTCGGCCGTCTCTTCATACAGCAAAACGGCTTCGGTTGCGGGCCGCCGCTGCTCGGTAATGGCTTTCACCACCACCGTTTTCTCATCGTTGCCCTGGCGAAGCGTTAGCGTGGCATTCAGTTCAACCAGCTTGCTCGGTTTGCTGCGCTGACCGTTGTAATGCACCTTTCCGCCATCAACCATTTCACGGGCAAGGGCGCGCGTTTTGTAAAAACGGGCGGCCCACAGCCATTTATCCAGTCTTACCCCATCAGCGGGTTTTTCTTTCATGGCGTCTCCTTCACGGTGAGTGAGGGGATCATCCGGCGATAGTCGTTCAGCCCCGGATGTCGCAGATAGCTTTTTTCAGCCAGGCCGGAATCCGGATTAGTCACGCCCAGACAATAGCGAATGCCAAAAGCGGCCGCAGAATCCAGAATCGGCTCGCTGTCGTCAATAAACAGCGTGCGTTCCGGCTGTAAACCGGTCTCTTCCACCACGGCATGCCACAACCGCTGATCCTCTTTCGGATAACCAAATGTGTGGGTGGAAAGCAATAAATCAAGGTGTGAAGCAAGACCGGTATTTTCCAGCTTCACGGCCAGGTTATGAGGATGCGCATTCGTCAGCAAAATGCGGCGCTTACCGCAGGCTTTCAGCGCATCCAGGAACGGGACCGTATCGTCGCGCAGTACAGCGCGTGCGCCCTGGGCGGTGGTCATGGCACAAATATCCAAACCGAGTCGCTCGCTCCAGTAGTCAAGACAGTACCAGTTTAGCGTATGCTGCACCGCGCTATATTGCGAACGAATGAATTCCTGCGCTTCCGCCGGGGAGATCCCCTGCTGTTCACCGTATGTTTCCGGGACCAGCTTTTGCCAGAAATAGTTATCAAAGGCGAGATCAAGCAGCGTGCCGTCCATATCAAGCAGGACGGTATCGACCGCCTGCCAGTCGATATTAAGATGCATAAGGGGGAACTCCAGCCAGAAGAAACGTGCGCGACAGGGTAGCACAACTTGTCGCGCAGGGACGTTATCCGATCAGGCTCTCGGAAGAGGAGATCAGTTTCGGGTTCAGGCAATTTTCGTAGTAGGCCTGGATTTCTGCCAGCCGCGTGCGGGAACGCTGATAGCGGCGTACGGCCTGATAACCGTTCCAGACAATGCACGCCAGCATTGCAATCAGCAGCAGGGATGTCCCTATATAGCGCCACAGGCCAGCGCTATCCGGCATACGGTGCAGGCCAATATGACGCGTGCCGTTGGCGTCGGTAAAGAGGGTGGTGACGATCCCTTCCGCGCTGAATGGCGTCTGCATCAGCATCTGCGCCAGACGCTGGAATTCGCTCCACTGCTCCTGGGCAGGATAGTCATAGAGCGAAACCTGCGGATAAGGTTGATCCACCAGGTCGCTGCCTTCATCGCTGGCAATCACAAAACCGCCGGGCGCCGGGCTGTTAAGCGCCTGGGCGGCACGGGTGGTTTCACGCATCACGAAGGGGGCGGTAGAGGTCGCCACCAGGTTATCCAGCGACTCGGCGCTGACCGGACGCAGAAGCACGTTCACACCGTCCAGGCGTCCCGCTTCGGCGCGTTTCACCAGCGCGTCCCAGTCTTTGCTGTTGCCGAGGTTGACCAGCGCGTTCTTGAGCCGGATACAGTCATCCTGGGCGGAACAGAGATCCTCTGTTTTCAGGACGATTTCGCCAAAGTCATCCAGCAGTACCATGCCCGACTTCTGAATAGCCGAACGCAGGGCAGGGCTGACGCGAGAATCATCATCCGGTTTTGGATGGAGCTGGCGATTAATCGTCTGGGTGAGCGCAGTGGCCTTGTTGACCACATCCGATTCCGGCAGCGGCAGCGGAGAGGCGTCATTCCAGATGATCTGAGAGCAGTCGAACGGCGCGAACGGCGAGTTCTGGCGCGTGTTCCAGGCGCCCGGCGTGTGGATATTACACATCCCGGTGCCTTTGAGGCGCAACGTATCTCCCACGCGTACACCCGCTTCTTCGAGCTGCTGTACGCTGGTGGCTTCCACAGTTTGCGCCCCTTTGATCCACGACAGGGTAAATTTAATCGGCATATCCAGCGGCACGAAGAGCAGCAGCATGACGAAGATTAACGCGGCACCACCGGCAATCACCGCGCTGCGGAGCCAGTGCTGAAGCGGGAAGTTTTTCACTTCGTCGTGCAGGGATAAGTAGCGCCCCTGGCGTACAACGTGGCGGTCGAGATAGATATCAATATCCGTTTTGTGGCCAAGGTCCTGCGCTATCCACGGCTGCCAGTGGCGCGGATAGATAAGATCGATGATCCCGAGCGAGATATTGTTGATATGTTCCTGATCGTTCTCACCGAACAGTCCCCAGCGTTTTGGGGTTCCGCGCAGGCAGTGAATTTCGCGTAATGACGTTTTTGCCGGCGGAGCAAATATGCCCCACAGCCCGGCGGCCAGAAGCAGTACTGCGCCACCCGCGAGCCACGGAACAAACACGTCCGGCGTCAGCAGGCAGATGAAAAAGAGCAGGAACGAGGCGACAATCAACACCGCTTCGCGAATGCCATCCGGGCGGCTCAGGACGTACTCTTCATGCGTCTCCTGGCGGATGTTCAGCAGTTCGATCTGCTCAGTCTCTTCACCGCGAATAGAGGCCTGCGTTCCGCTTGCGCGTTCCAGCGCAAAGCGTGGCGCTTCCTGAACATATTCGCTCAGCGTATGACCATTGAGGGAGATAACCAGCGGCAGCGTATCGGTATGGATGAGCTCGACGCTGTTTTCGTCGTTAATATACTGCTCCCAGAAGGGAGGCAGGTGCACTTCAACAGAGTCGAGATAGTAACGCCACTTGTTGGGATCGTCGGTTGTAATGCCGTAGCGGGTAATGGAGCGCGTTACGCACAGAACGGTGTCACTTTGGGCGTTCAGGTTGAGCGATACGGGGGCGGCGCTGGCGCCGGTAGGGCCAGGCGAAAGCCGGGATCGGTTCAGCGTGTCGAGATACTGCTCAACGGTGCTGCGTTCCTCTGGCGAAAGCTTGCGCGTGTTTGCCCCGGCAAACGCGTTCAAAAAGGGCAGCCGATAACGGCGATGTACGCGGCGCCTGAATACCCACACCGCAATCGACGCGCAGGCCAGCACAGCAGCGAGAAAAATCAAAATGGTGCTCATGCTTTCCCCATCTTACTTATCTTCTTACAGGTGTTGTCAGTCGCACCTTTTGTACAATGAATGAGATTCTGTGGTCGGCTATCGGCAAGTATGGAGTCTAACTTGAGCATGTTGACGCGCATCCCAGTGACCGGTAATGATAACAAAGCCTGTTCCGGCGCGATATCAGCAAATTCCTGGAAACATTTCAACCTCTTGACATTTGTTTTGAAATGAGAATCGCCTACAGTTACGTTGCATAAATGTAAATAAAGAGCAATTGACATTGCCGAAACCGTGCGGCGTATCGCACAATAAAGCCAGTTCACCCAGCAAAGACCCGTCAAGATGACCAAACCCTTACAAAAGCCCACCATTCTGAATGTTGAAACCGTCGCGAAATCGCGTCTGTTTAATGTCGAAAGCGTGGATCTGGAGTTCAGCAACGGTGTGCGTCGTGTTTATGAGCGTATGCGCCCCTCCTCGCGTGAAGCGGTGATGATTGTGCCCATCGTCGACGAGCACCTGATCCTCATTCGTGAATACGCCGTGGGCACAGAATCCTACGAGCTGGGTTTCTCCAAAGGACTGATCGACCCGGGCGAAACGGTGTTTGAAGCGGCAAACCGGGAGCTGAAAGAAGAGGTCGGTTTTGGCGCGAAAGAGCTGACGTTCCTGAAAAAGCTGAGCATGGCACCGTCCTATTTCTCCAGCAAAATGAACATCGTTGTCGCGGAAGATCTCTATCCTGAATCGCTGGAAGGAGACGAGCCGGAACCGCTGCCGCAGGTTCGCTGGCCGCTGGCTCATCTGATGGATTTGCTGGAAGATCCTGACTTTAACGAGGCGCGCAACGTGAGCGCACTGTTCCTGGTGCGGGAATGGCTGAAGGGGCAGGGGCGTTTGTAGCGCCACCATTAAAAACGGCAACCGAAGGTTGCCGTTTTGCATTGACGTTGTAGGCCGGGTCAGGCGTAGTCGCCACCCGGCTTTTTTGTTGGCGTCAGAACAGTTCGTGCGTCTCGCCGTTATCAATGATCTCTGTCCCCACCTCATGCACTGCCTGCGTGGTTGGCTGCGTACCCTCGATGAAATACTCGGCACGGCTGTTACCGCCATTCGCGAGCTGTCCGGTGCTGCGGTCGATATTCACCGTCACCACGCCCGGCGGAGGCGTTAGCGGCTGCTCTGGTACGCCCTCGAGAACGGCCTTCATGTAAGCATCCCAGGCAGGTTGCGCACTCTTCGCGCCGCCTTCGTAACCGGAAATCTGATCTTTAATCGCGCCAGAGGCGGTCGTGCGCCCCAGATCGCGGCGGTGATCGTCAAAACCAATCCAGACGGAGGTGACAACCCCCGGGCCATAACCTGAGAACCAGGCATCTTTTGAACTGTTGGTTGTCCCGGTTTTGCCGCCGATGTCGTGGCGCTGCAAATCGCGGCCCGCTCGCCAGCCGGTGCCTTGCCAGCCCGGTTCACCAAAGATGTTGGTGTTCAGTGCGCTCTTAATCAGGAACGACAGCGGCGTGCTGATCACGTGCGGGGCATACTCCTGCGCGCCACTCTGGGCGACCAGCGCCTGATTGGCCTGTTCCAGCTGGGGCTGCGGCACCGCCAGATTCTGACGTTCCTGAGAGATCGCCACATCTTCCATATCCTTGTTTTCCAGGACATTGGATTTTGGCGTGTCGCCGTAAATCACCGGAATATCGCATTCAGGGCAGGCAATTTTCGGTTTCGCTTCAAACAGTACGCCGCCCTGATCGTTCTCGATTTTGCTGATGAAATACGGATCGACCAGGAAGCCGCCGTTCGCCATCACCGAATAGCCACGCGCAACCTGGAGCGGCGTAAAGGACGCGGAGCCGAGCGCCAGAGATTCAGTATGAACGATGTTTTGCGCCGGGAAGCCAAAGCGTTGCAGATACTCTGCCGCATAATCCACGCCCATCGCACGCATCGCGCGAACCATGACCACGTTCTTCGACTGGCCAAGGCCCTGGCGCAGACGGATAGGACCAGCGTATTGCGCCGGAGAGTTCTTCGGCTGCCAGTCAGAGCCCGCACCGGCATCCCAGCGGGAAATTGGCACGTCGTTGAGAATGCTGGCGAGAGTCAGCCCCTTATCCATCGCCGCGGTATACAGGAACGGTTTGATGTTCGAACCAACCTGACGCAGCGCCTGGGTCGCGCGGTTAAATTTGCTCTGGTTGAAATCGAACCCGCCAACCAGCGCCATCACGGCGCCGTTCTGCGGATTGATGGAGACCAGCGCAGAGTTTACGTCCGGCACCTGTGCCAGCCACCAGGCATCGCCGACCTGACGCACCCAGATTTGTTGTCCGGTTTGTACGACATCGGTCACTTTACGTGGCGTTGGCCCCTGAAGGGTGTCAGAACGGTATGGACGCGCCCAGCGGACACCCTCCATGCGCAGCGAAACGGATGTGCCATCGGCCATCATCGCCACTGCTTCCTGTGGATCGGCCTGGGTGACGACCGCCGGACGCAGCGGGCCATAGGTCGGCAGCGCTTTCAGGGAATCCGTGATTTTTTTACTGTCCCATGCGCCTTCACCCACTTTCCACAGCACGTTGGACGGGCCGCGATAGCCGTGACGCATATCGTAATCCATCACGTTATTACGCACCGCCTGCTGGGCAGCCTGCTGCACCTTGCGGGTCACGGTGGTATAGACGCGATAACCATCTTCATACGCTTTATCACCGTAGCGACTCACCATCTCCTGGCGAACCATTTCAGTAAGATACGGTGCAGAGAAGGCGATTTCCGGCGCATGGTAATTGGCGTCAATAACGTCGCTGCGCGCCTTATCGTACTCAGACTGGCTGATATAGCCTTCGCTCAACATACGCGACAGCACCACGTTACGGCGCGCGGTGGCGCGGTCCAGCGAGTAGAGCGGGTTAAACGTGGATGGCGCTTTTGGCAGGCCGGCAATGGTCGCCATTTCGCTCAGCGTGAGCTGATCGATCGGCTTACCAAAATAGACCTGAGCCGCAGCCCCTACGCCATAGGCGCGGTAGCCCAGATAGATCTTGTTGAGGTAAAGCTCAAGGATCTCGTCTTTGCTCAGCAGTTGCTCAATGCGGATCGCGAGGAACACCTCTTTGATCTTACGCATCAGCGTCTTTTCCGGGCTGAGGAAGAAGTTACGCGCCAGCTGCTGGGTAATGGTACTTGCCCCCTGAGAGGCATGACCGGAGAACAGCGCCACGCTTGCCGCACGGAAAATACCGACCGGATCGACACCGTGGTGCTCGTAAAAACGGCTGTCCTCGGTGGCGATAAAAGCCTTCACCATCACGGGTGGAATTTGATTTAAGGTCAGAGGGATACGACGTTTCTCGCCGTATTGCGCCATCAGTTCACCATCGGCGCTATAGACCTGCATAGGGATCTGAAGCCGCACATCACGAAGCGTGGCGACATCAGGGAGTTGCGGCTCGACATATTTGTACAAACCAATAATCGAGCCTGCTCCCAGCAGAATGCAACAGACTGCAAGGATCAATAAATACTTTACGAACTTCACCGGAGATTTCCCATTTGGTTTAGCCTGGGCAGTTTCTAAACAATCGCGCGGTAGTATAAAGGCAAGCCTGATTCATTGATATAGCCGTCACTCCGACGGGCGATAAGGAGATCGTGAAGCATGGCTTTTAAAACGTGGCAAACAGGCGTTCATATTCAACAGGATAAGGTGGTTGCGGTAGCGCTGACCAGAGAGCGGGCCGGCTGGCGTTTACGGCGCTGGTGGGCGGTACCGCTGTCGGACGGCGTTATCGGGGAAGGCAAAATACTTAAGCCAGAACAGCTGGTTAACGCATTACGTGGCTGGCGGAAAACATTGCCGCACTCGCATCGGGTATTTCTCTCATTTCCGGCGACGCGCGTTCTGCAACGCGCGTTGCCCCGTCCATCCGTTACCTTGCGTGACAGCGAACAGCTCACCTGGGTAGGCGCCGCATTAGCGCGTGAGCTGGAGATGCCCGCCGATACGCTCTGTTTTGACTACACGCAGGATACGTTCAGCAACACTTTTCAGGTTACCGCAGCGCAAAACAGAGAGGTCGATACCCTGTTGACGCTGGCGAACGCGCTGCGTTTGCGTCTGGCAGCAATCGCCCCGGATGCCGGCGCGCTGGCTAATCTTCTCTCTGCTGTTGCCCCCGCCCGGTGCGTCGCCTGGAGAGATCAACACCAGTGGCTATGGGCGATGCGTCACCAGTGGGGGCGGCGCTATACCACAGAAGCGGCGACGGTGAATGAACTGGCGGCGCTGCTTGCGCTTTCTTCTTCTGATATCGCCGTGTTTGATGCTGCCCGCGATCCCTGGGAAGCGGTGACGCTGTGCCAGCCGCCGTTGCCGGAATGCGGTGCTGATTACACCGTCGCCCTGGCGCTGGCCATGAGCGAGGCGCCGTAATGAGCATGCCCAATCTTTTACCCTGGCGTCGGCAGCAACGTAATCAGCGCCTGCGTTTCTGGGGGCTGCTGTTTGCTGGCTCATGGCTGGTGATGCTGGCGGGGAGTATCAGCCTGCGGGCGACGCAGACTCTCGCGTTACAGGCGTTGCAGAGCGAACTGGCCGGGACACGTGCGGTACAGAAAGTATTGAGAGCCCGTCAGCCGCAGTCAGCGGGGCAGAAAACCCCTTCGCTGCCGTCTGATCCGGCCTGGCAACCTGCGCTGGAGTCCCTTGCCAGCGCAATGCCCCGGCAGGCGTGGCTGACGGCGCTGCGTTATCAGCCACCCTCGCTGACCCTGACCGGCTATACCACCTCACTGCCAGCGCTCTCCGCCATGACCGATGCCCTGAAAGGGGTGACGGGATTTAACCCCGGACCGGCAGGCGAAATGCAACAGGATAGCCAGGGGCGATGGATGTTCTCTTTTCAACTACATAGCCGGAGGTAGCAGGTGGGTATCTGGTATCAACGCTGGACTGATGCACGTCCTTCCCGGCGCGTCCTTTGCTGGTTGATCGCGTCGGGGCTTGTTGCGTGGGCAATTTGGGGACTGCTGCTCAGGCCCGCTGCTCTGCGTTACGCCGATATTCAGGCGCAGGCCATCAGTGCGAAGCGAATCAACGCCTCGCTGTGGCCAGAGGCCGGACGGAGAGCAGTGGTTACGCAAGTGATGCCCTCGCGGCTCTTTTCTCCCCTGGCTTTTCAGCGTGAGGGCGCAAGGCTGGTGTACTGGAAGCCGCAGCAGAGTGGGGGAGAGCTGGCGCTGGATGCCTCCTGGGGCGCGGTCCCGGCGCTCTTTTCCCGGCTGGAGCTTGAGAACGCGCGGGTGAGTGCGTTTTCCATCACCCCACAGGGCAAACAGTTACGCCTCAGCCTGCAACTGGAGATCGGTCATGCGCAGTAAAGCCCGTTTGCTGATCCTGCTTTCTCCGCTTTTCCTGACCGGGATGCGGGATCCCTTCTCTGTGCCGGAAGAGCGTTGCGCAGCCGGGCAGCTCAGCCAGTGGCGGTATCAGGGGGTAGTCAGCGGCAGCAGGGATATCGGCCTTATGCAGGACGGGCAGAAACACTGGCACCGGGTAAAAACGCAGGTGCGGTTACCGACAGGCTGGCGGGTGAGCGCGATAGATAAACAACAACTGACCGTTGATGTCGGCGACATGTGCGAGCCGAAGCGATGGACATGGCAACGAGAAGGAACGAAAAAAAGTGAAGATAAGGATAGGGCTGTTTCTGGCGGCACTCAGCCAGCCCCTGTGGGCCGCGACGCCAAAACCGGTCACCCTGCTGGTGGATGATGTCCCGGTGGTGCAGATATTACAGGCGCTGGTGGCGCAGGAGGATCGCAATCTGGTGGTGTCGCCGGATGTCAGCGGTTCGCTTTCGCTGAATTTAACGCGGGTGCCCTGGAGGCAGGCGCTTCAGACGGTAGTGAACAGCGCCGGGCTGGTATTGCGGGAAGAGGGCGGCATTTTTTATGTGCATACGGCGGCCTGGCAACGGGAGCAACAGACGCGTAAAGAGCAGGAGCGGGCCCAGCGTCTGCTTGACGCCCCGCTGCACTCTCACAGCATTCCGTTTGCTTATGCGGATGCAGCCGAATTGCAAAAAGCGGCAGAAAAGCTCTTAAGCCCGAAAGGCAGTCTCTCCGTCGACAAGCGCACCAACCGTTTCCTGGTCAGGGATAACCAGACGGTGGTGGATATGCTCCAGCGCTGGGCTGTGCAGATGGATCTGCCCGTCGAGCAGGTGGAACTGGCGGCGCAGATTGTGACCATCAGTGAAAAAAGCCTGCGTGAACTGGGGGTGAAATGGAACCTCGCTGACGCAACGGAGGCCGGTAAGGTGGGTCAGGTCACGACGCTGGGGGCGGACCTGTCGGTGGCCAGTGCAACCACCCACGCAGGGTTTAACATCGGGCGCATCAACGGCAGGATGCTGGATCTTGAGTTGTCGGCGCTTGAGCAAAAGCAGCAGGTGGATATCATCGCCAGCCCGCGGCTGCTGGCATCGCACATGCAGCCGGCCAGCATCAAGCAGGGCAGCGAAATTCCGTATCAGGTTTCCAGCGGCGAGAGCGGGGCGACGTCCGTTGAATTTAAAGAGGCGGTATTAGGCATGGAGGTCACGCCGGTGGTCCTGCCGGGCGGTCGCGTGCGCCTGAAACTGCATATCAGTGAAAATATGCCCGGCCAGGTGCTGCAACAGGCAGACGGCGAAACGCTGGCGATCGATAAGCAGGAGATCGAAACGCAGGTAGAGGTAAAAAGTGGGGAAACGCTCGCGCTGGGCGGGATCTTTTCGCAAAAGAATAAAACCGGACGCGACAGCGTGCCCGTGCTGGGCAACATTCCGTGGCTGGGTCAGCTGTTCCGCCATGACGGAAAAGATAATGAACGGCGCGAGTTAGTGGTGTTTATCACGCCACGTCTGGTCAGTATTCAGTAATGGGTAACGATCCCCGCAATGATTTTGCATTCAGTTTGTTGCAGATGTTTGACGTGGGGCATGAATTAGCATACAAGGAGTACCGATTTGAGTTGGACTTACGTCTTATTTCCTTATGCGCCGGGAACGGTGATTTAATCAGTTGCCAAACAAGCCGGAGTATTGAGATAATTTTTCGTCTGACTCTCGCTCTATTGCAAATGAGGTTTCAGTTCATGTCCTGCTACGCCGGGTGTCTGCGCAGCGGGGATTACCATTAACGAATAGTCTTAGTAGTACCGAAAAAATGGCAGAGAAACGCAATATCTTTCTGGTTGGGCCTATGGGTGCCGGCAAAAGCACTATTGGGCGTCAGTTAGCTCAACAACTCAATATGGAATTTTACGATTCTGATCAAGAGATTGAGAAACGAACCGGAGCGGATGTGGGCTGGGTCTTCGACGTAGAAGGCGAAGAAGGTTTCCGTGACCGAGAAGAAAAAGTGATCAACGAACTCACGGAAAAACAGGGCATTGTGCTGGCAACTGGCGGCGGCTCTGTAAAATCTCGCGAAACCCGCAACCGTCTCTCCGCCCGTGGCGTAGTGGTCTATCTTGAGACGACCATCGAAAAACAGCTGGCACGCACGCAGCGTGATAAAAAGCGCCCGTTGTTGCAGGTTGAAACACCGCCACGTGAAGTTCTGGAAGCTTTGGCCGATGAACGCAATCCTCTCTACGAAGAGATTGCTGATGTGACCATTCGTACTGACGATCAAAGCGCTAAAGTGGTTGCAAACCAGATTATTCATATGCTGGAAAGCAACTGATTCTGGCTTTATATACACTCGCCTGCGGGTAAAAGCATTTAAGGTGGATGTCGCGTCATGGAGAGGATTACAGTTACTCTCGGGGAACGTAGTTACCCTATCACCATCGCGGCTGGTTTGTTTAACGACCCAGCTTCCTTCTTACCACTGAAAGCGGGTGATCAGGCGATGCTGGTCACCAACGAGACGCTGGCTCCGCTTTATCTCGACCGTGTACGTCACCTGCTTGAGCAGGCGGGCGTGAAGGTCGACAGTGTGATTCTGCCCGATGGCGAGCAGTACAAAAGCCTGACGGTACTGGATAACGTCTTTACCGCACTTCTGCAAAAACCGCATGGTCGTGATACAACACTGCTTGCCCTGGGCGGCGGCGTTGTGGGCGATCTGACCGGTTTTGCAGCCGCCAGCTATCAGCGCGGCGTGCGCTTTATTCAAATTCCAACCACGTTGCTCTCACAGGTCGATTCTTCTGTGGGCGGTAAAACGGCGGTTAACCATCCGCTCGGCAAAAACATGATTGGCGCGTTCTACCAGCCTGCCTCGGTGGTAGTGGATCTCGACTGTCTGAAAACCTTGCCAGCGCGCGAACTGGCGTCCGGCCTTGCAGAAGTGATCAAATACGGCATTATTCTTGACGGGGAATTCTTCACCTGGCTGGAAGAGAATATGGATGCGCTGCTGCGCCTTGATGGGCAGGCAATGGCCTACTGTATTCGCCGTTGTTGTGAGCTGAAAGCAGAAGTCGTTGCCGCAGATGAGCGTGAAACCGGCTTACGTGCTTTACTGAATCTGGGGCATACGTTTGGTCATGCGATCGAAGCCGAAATGGGCTACGGTAACTGGCTTCACGGTGAAGCTGTCGCTGCCGGAATGGTTATGGCGGCGCGAGCCTCTGAACGTCTGGGGCAGTTCAGGCCGGAAGAGACAGCACGTATCATCGCGTTGCTTAAACGTGCTGGCTTGCCGGTGAGTGGTCCGCAGGAAATGTCTGCTCAGGCGTACCTTCCCCACATGATGCGCGATAAAAAAGTATTGGCAGGTGAGATGCGTCTGGTACTCCCGCTTGCAATAGGGAAAAGTGAAGTGCGCGGCGGAGTGCCGCACGAAGTCGTACTTGGCGCTATTGCTGATTGTCAGCAGGCGTAACAACTAGAAAGGTCAGACCGCTGTAACAGGTGGTCGTTTTAGCTTCAGGTAAATGCAGAGTCGTTGGCAGAAGCCTTTGAGTGGGGTGTTAAATGGATGAATTCAAACCAGAAGACGAGCTGAAACCCGATCCCAGCGATCGTCGTACTGGTCGTTCTCGTCAATCTTCAGAACGTGATAACGAGCCGCAGATCAATTTTGACGATGTCGAACTGGATGCAGACGATCGTCGCCCTTCGCGTAGCCGTAACGCGCGAAATGAGCGAGAAGACGAGGAGTATGAATCCGAAGAAGAGTTAATGGATGAACAGCCTGTTGAACGTCGTCCGCGCAAACGTAAAAAAGCGGTAGCGGCAAAACCGGCCTCCCGTCAGTACATCATGATGGGCCTTGGCGTTCTGGTGCTGGTCTTGCTGATTGTCGGCATTGGGTCCGCGCTAAAAGCACCTTCTACCAATTCTACCGAGCAGACGGCGTCTGCCGAGAAGAGCATTGACCTGTCTGGTAACGATGCGAGCAACCAGGCGAATGGCGCTCAGCCTGCGCCGGGCACCACTTCCGCAGAGCAGACCGCAGGTAACACCAGCGCTGGCCAGGATATCTCTCTGCCGCCTGTCTCTGCGACCCCGACTCAGGGCCAGGCGCCTGCGACGCCTGAAGGTCAGCAGCGTGTTGAAGTTCAGGGCGATCTGAACAATGCGCTGATGCAGCCGCAGAATCAGGAGCAGGTTAACACTGCCGTGGTGAACTCCACGCTGCCAACTGAACCAGCCACCGTTGCGCCAGTTCATGGCAGCAATGCCCAGCAGCAAACGGCGACAACGGAAACCAAACCGCGCCAGACGCAGACTGCGCCACGCCAGGAGCGTAAGCAGGCTGTGATTGAGCCGAAGCGTGAGACGAAACCGCAAACCGTGGCAAAAGCGCCAGAAACGAAAGCGCCAGCGCAGACAAAACCTGCGGTGAGCCAGCCGGTTAAAGCGCCAACGCCTGCGGCAACCACTGCACCGAAAGCAACGGCGACCACAGCCGCGCCTGCGGCAACAACGCCTGCTGCAACAACCCCTGCGGCTCCCGCAGCCAAAACAGGCGCTGCATCAGGTAAAACGACGGGCAACGTGGGTTCTTTGCAGTCGGCCTCTTCCAGCAATTACACCCTTCAGCTGAGCAGTTCGTCTAACTATGACAACCTCAACGCCTGGGCGAAGAAATCGAATCTGAAAAACTACGTGGTTTATCAGACGACCCGTAACGGTCAACCGTGGTATGTGCTGGTGAGTGGTATTTATGCTTCCAAAGATGAAGCAAAACGTGCCGTTTCCACGCTGCCAGCCGACGTGCAGGCGAAAAACCCGTGGGCGAAGCCGATTCATCAGGTGCAGGCCGATCTGAAGTAATGTTTAAAGCGCAGGATGCTGTCGGAGCTTTCTCCACAGCCGGAGAAGGTGTAATCAGTTAGTCAGCATGAAAAAAAATCGCGCTTTTCTGAAATGGGCAGGGGGGAAATACCCCCTGCTCGACGATATTAAAAAGCACCTGCCGAAAGGCGAGTGTCTTATCGAGCCCTTCGTGGGTGCTGGATCGGTGTTCCTGAATACCGATTTTTCTCGTTATATCCTGGCGGATATCAACAGCGACCTTATCAGCCTTTATAACATCGTCAAACTGCGTACCGATGAGTATGTGGAAGAGGCGCGGAAGCTGTTTACGCCAGAGAACAACAACCCGGATGTCTACTATCAGTTCCGCGCTGAGTTTAATCAAAGCCAGGATCCGTTCCGTCGCGCGCTGTTGTTTCTTTATCTCAACCGCCATGGCTACAACGGTCTGTGCCGGTATAATCTGCGTGGCGAGTTTAACGTGCCGTTTGGCCGCTATAAGCGTCCCTATTTCCCGCAGGACGAGCTGTATCACTTTGCTGAAAAAGCGCAGAATGCCGAGTTCTACTGTCTCTCCTATGAAGAGTGCATGGAGCTGGCGGGCGTAAACTCGGTGGTCTACTGCGACCCGCCTTACGCGCCGCTGTCTGCCACGGCAAATTTCACCGCCTACCACACCAACAGCTTCAGCCCGGCCGAGCAGGCGCGTCTGGCTGAGATGGCGGAAAAGCTGGTCAGCAAAAGAATTCCGGTGTTAATTTCGAATCACGACACGCCTGATACGCGCGAATGGTACAAAGCCGCGAAGCATTTTCAGGTAAAAGTGCGGCGTAGCATTAGCAGCAACGGCGGCACACGTAAAAAGGTGGACGAACTTCTGGCGCTTTATCGACCCTGAGCCTTTGCCCGCCGGTAAACACATTTCAAGGAGATGCGGATGAAACAGTTTTTGATTGCCCCCTCAATTCTGTCGGCCGATTTTGCCCGCCTGGGTGAAGACACTGCCAAAGCTCTCGCGGCTGGCGCGGATGTCGTCCATTTCGACGTTATGGATAACCACTACGTTCCCAACCTGACCATCGGTCCGATGGTGCTTAAAGCACTGCGTAACTACGGGATCACCGCGCCCATTGACGTGCATCTGATGGTGAAACCGGTTGACCGCATCGTGCCTGATTTCGCCGCGGCGGGTGCCAGCATCATCACTTTCCACCCGGAAGCCTCCGAACACGTTGACCGCACGCTACAGCTGATCAAAGAGAACGGCTGTAAGGCGGGACTGGTCTTTAACCCGGCGACCCCGCTGAGCTATCTCGACTACGTGATGGACAAGCTGGACGTGATCCTGCTGATGTCCGTCAACCCGGGCTTTGGTGGTCAGTCATTTATCCCTCAGACCCTCGACAAACTGCGTGAAGTGCGCCGCCGTATCGATGAGTCTGGCTATGATATTCGTCTGGAAGTGGACGGCGGCGTGAAGGTCAATAACATCGGTGAGATTGCGGCGGCAGGGGCGGATATGTTCGTCGCAGGCTCCGCCATCTTCGATCAACCGGATTACAAAAAAGTCATTGATGAAATGCGCCGTGAACTGGCGAAGGTAAGTCATGGATAAATTGCAGGCTATTCGGGGTGTAGCATTTGACCTCGACGGCACGCTGGTCGACAGCGCGCCAGGATTAACCCGCGCCGTCGATCAGGCGCTATATGCCCTTGAACTCCCCGTTGCAGGCGAAGAGCGCGTCGTGACGTGGATTGGTAACGGTGCAGACGTGCTGATGGAGCGCGCGCTGTCCTGGGCTCGTCAGGAGCGTGCCTCTCAGCGTTCCGCGCAAGGTAAACCGAGTGTTGACCACGCGGATATTCCCCAGGATGAGCAGCAGCGTATTCTGCGCAAACTGTTCGACCGTTTCTACGAAGAGACCGTCGAAGAGGGTAGCTTCCTGTTCCCGGATGTCGCTGAAACGCTGAGCGCGCTACATGCCAAAGGCATCCCGCTGGGACTGGTGACTAACAAGCCGACACCGTTCGTTGCGCCTCTGCTGGAAGCGCTGGATATCGCGAAATACTTCTCCGTAATTGTGGGCGGCGATGACGTGCAGAATAAAAAGCCGCATCCGGAACCGCTATTGCTGGTGGCAGGAAAATTATCCTTAGCGCCTGCGGAGCTGCTCTTTGTCGGGGATTCCCGCAATGATATTCTGGCTGCCAGAGCGGCAGGTTGCCCGTCGGTTGGGTTGACCTACGGCTACAACTACGGTGAAGCCATTACGCTGAGTGAGCCGGACGTTGTGTTCGACCACTTCAAAGATTTGTTGCCCGCACTCGGGCTCTCGCACAGTGAACATCAGGAATTGAATAATGACTAAGCCCATCGTTTTTAGTGGCGCACAGCCTTCAGGTGAACTGACCATTGGTAACTACATGGGTGCGTTACGTCAGTGGGTGAGCATGCAGGATGACTACCACTGCATTTACTGCATCGTGGATTTGCATGCTATCACCGCGCGTCAGGATCCCGAGAAGCTGCGCAAAGCCACGCTGGACACCCTGGCGCTGTATCTGGCCTGCGGTATCGATCCAGAGAAGAGCACCATTTTCGTTCAGTCTCACGTGCCAGAGCACGCGCAGCTGGGCTGGGCGCTGAACTGCTACACCTATTTCGGCGAGCTGAGCCGCATGACCCAGTTCAAGGATAAGTCTGCCCGCTACTCTGAAAACATCAACGCCGGTCTGTTTGACTATCCGGTGCTGATGGCGGCCGACATTCTGCTGTACCAGACCAACCAGGTGCCGGTGGGTGAAGACCAGAAGCAGCACCTGGAGCTGAGCCGCGATATTGCCCAGCGCTTCAATGCGCTTTACGGTGACGTGTTCAAAGTGCCTGAGCCGTTTATTCCGAAATCCGGTGCGCGCGTGATGTCGCTGCTGGAGCCGACCAAAAAGATGTCCAAGTCTGACGATAACCGCAACAACGTTATCGGCCTGCTGGAAGATCCGAAATCGGTGGTGAAAAAGCTCAAGCGTGCGGTGACCGACTCCGACGAGCCGCCAGTGGTGCGCTACGACGTGCAGAACAAAGCGGGCGTGTCTAACCTGCTGGACATTCTCTCCGGTGTGACCGGACAGAGCATCCCTGAGCTGGAAAAACAATTTGAAGGCAAGATGTACGGCCACCTGAAAGGCGAAGTGGCAGACGCCGTTTCCGGCATGCTGACCGAGTTGCAGGAGCGCTATCACCGTTACCGTAACGACGAAGCTTTCCTGCAAAAAGTGATGAAAGAGGGCGCGGAAAAAGCCAGCGCGCGCGCCTCCGAAACCCTGAAAGCGGTGTACGACGCGATTGGGTTTGTGGCGAAACCTTAAGCCGCTTTGTCGGGTGGCGCTTACGCTTACCCGGCCTACGGGACCGTGCAGGTCGGGTAAGGCGGAGCCGCCACCCGACAAAACTGACGAAACAAAAAAACCGGGACATCCCCGGTTTTTTTACGCCTGAAAAACGCTTACTGCTGTGCCGCCGGGCCGCAACCGCCGATGATCTTCGAAATGGAGATCGCCGGGTGAAGCAGGTAATCGTAGCTGCAATTATTTTTAGTATTTTGAACGTGACCGGTGCAGGCCGTCAGAGTTGATAACAGGCCGACCAGAACGGCAGCTTTTGCCAGTTTGAACATACGCATTCCTTGTCAATAAATCGAAAATTGGATGTAACACGAGGGAATAAATGGAAAAGTTCCATTATGCGGGCGGTATGTTATCGACTGAGGTAAGAAGGGAGTAGTCCGCTTAAAGACTACTCCCGGGAGAGATTATGCGTTAGTGGCTGGAGAACCAGTTCAGTTTTTCGCGCAGGGCTACCACGCGACCCACCACGATCAGCGCCGGGCTTTCAACCTGCTGCGCCAGCTCACCCAGCTGCGTCAGCACGCCATCGACCACGCGCTGCGTAATGGCGGTGCCGTTTTCCACCAGTGCGACCGGCATATCTGCTTCCATGCCGTGCTCCAGCAGTTTCGCCTGGATCGTGGCTGCCTGATTTAGCCCCATATAGAACACCAGCGTCTGCTTTTCAGCGGCCAGATTATGCCAGTCCAGTTCGCTGCCGGTTTTCAGGTGGCCCGTCACCAGGCGCACGCTCTGGGCATAGTCGCGATGGGTTAACGGAATGCCGGAATATGCAGAACAGCCGGACGCCGCCGTAATGCCCGGCACCACGGAGAACGGAATACCCGCGTTGTACAGGGTTTCCAGCTCTTCGCCGCCACGACCAAAGATAAACGGATCGCCACCCTTCAGGCGCACCACGCGCTTTCCTTTTTGCGCTTCCCGCAGCAGGGTCTGGTTGATCTCCTCCTGCGGTACGCAGTGATAACCTGCCCGTTTGCCGACGAACACGCGGTCAGCATCCCGGCGCACCAGATTCATGATGTCATCAGAGACCAGACGGTCATACACCACGATGTCCGCCTGCTGGATCTGCTGGAGACCCTTCAGCGTCAGCAGGCCCGCATCGCCGGGACCTGCGCCCACCAGCACCACTTCACCGCGATGGTCCAGCGGCTCGCTCAGGAGCTGTTCGGTCGTCTCTTCAACGGCTTTGGTGTCCTGATTGGCAAGGGACTGCGCCAGCCTGTCGTTGACAAAGAACTTCTCCCAGAAGCGACGGCGTTCGCCCACGGTTGCGAAGGTTTGCTTCACGCGGGAGCGCAGCTCCCCGGCGTATTGGGCAATCTGACCAAGATGCTGCGGCAGCACGGCTTCCAGTTTTTCCCGCAGCAGACGGGCAAGAACGGGCGAGCGCCCGCCGGACGACACCGCAATCATCAGCGGTGAACGGTCAATAATCGACGGCATGATAAAGCTCGCCTCTTTCGGCGCATCCACAACGTTACAGAAGATGCGGCGCGCTTCGCAGGCGTCGCTGACGCGCTGGTTAACGTCATCGTTATCCGTTGCGGCGATGGTCAGCCAGCAGGTATCCAGCAGGGATTCATCAAATTCGCCCTGCACCTGGGTGAGCATCCCTTCCTGCGCCCAGACGTCAAACTGTGGGGCAAAGGTGAGGGCGTTGACGGTCAGCCGGGCACCCGCCTCTAACAGCAGGCGTGCCTTGCGTTCAGCCACATCGCCGCCGCCCACGAGCAGGCAGTCGCGGTTGCGTAATTGACAAAAAATCGGCAGGTGATCCACGACGTTACCTCACAGCATTCATGGCGGGGGAAGAATTGACGTCAGGATAACAGCAGGAATCGTACAGAACATACGGTTTTTCCTGCCGTTACCCATAAGGGGTCATAAGCCTTTCCTATTGAAAAGGCGAGAGGTTACGCTTTCAGCTGCACCTCGCCGTCCTTCACGCGGACGTCGTAGTGTTTGACCGAGAAGCTTTCATCTTCCATGCAGAGTCCGTCGGTTAAGCGGAAGCGCTGCTTTTTCAGCGGGCTGGCAACCCACAGCTCGCCCTGGTGCTCCGCAATCAGACCGCGGGAGAGCACGCTGGCCTCGAAGAACGGGTCGATATTGCTGATGGCAAAAACCTGTTCATCGTGGCGAGGGCGGAAAATCGCCACCTGCTCGTTACCCAGCAGGGCACAGACGCCGGTTGCTGGCAGGATGTCGTTAATGTTGCAGATGTTTACCCACTGGCTCATGCGTTTTCCTCCACCAGCATCACCGGAATACGTTCATACGGGGTCGCTGGACGATGCTGTTCGCGCTCCGGCACCACCTGCACGTTCGGGTCGCGCTGGGTGCTGTTGATAAAGTGTTTGAAGCGCGTCTGCGCTGCTGGCGTGTTCACGGTTTCGGTCCACTCGCAGATCACCGCCTCGCGCAGGCGAGTCATCTCGGATTCCAGCTGTTCATTCAGACCCAGCTTGTCGTCGATAATGACCGACTTCAGGTAGTCGATGCCGCCTTCGAGATTATCCAGCCAGGACGCGGTACGGGTCAGCTTATCGGCGGTACGAATGTAGAACATCATGAAGCGGTCGAGGTATTTGAGCAGCGTATCGCGATCGAGATCGGCGGCCAGCAGATCCGCGTGGCGAGGTTTCATCCCGCCGTTACCGCACACGTACAGGTTCCAGCCTTTCTCGGTGGCGATGATACCCACGTCTTTCCCCTGGGCTTCCGCACATTCACGGGTACATCCTGACACGCCGAACTTCATTTTGTGCGGCGTACGGATGCCTTTGTAGCGGTTTTCCAGCTCTACGCCGAAGCCCACGCTGTCGCCCACGCCGTAGCGGCACCAGGTGCTGCCGACGCAGGTTTTCGCCATGCGCAGCGCCTTGGCGTACGCGTGACCGGTTTCAAAGCCCGCTTCAATCAGCTGACGCCAGATTTCCGGCAGGTCATCTTTCTGCGCTCCGAACAGGCCGATACGCTGGGAGCCGGTGATTTTGGTGTACAGGTTAAACTCACGGGCGATACGGCCCACGGCGACCAGCCCTTCCGGGGTAATCTCCCCTCCGGCAGAACGCGGGATCACCGAGTAAGTCCCGTCTTTCTGAATATTGGCCAGGAAGTTATCGTTGGTGTCCTGAAGCGGAGTGTGTTCTGGTTTGAGCACATATTCGTTCCAGCAGGACGCCAGCAGAGAACCGACGGTAGGCTTACATACTTCACAGCCATAGCCCTGGCCGTGTTTCTCCAGCAGTTCGTCGAAGGACTTAATGCCTTCCACGCGGATCAGGTGATACAGCTCCTGGCGAGAGTAAGCGAAGTGCTCGCACAGGTTGTTGTTCACTTCAATGCCCTGTTTTGCCAGCTCGGCGTTCAGCACCTGAGTGACCAGAGGAATACAGCCGCCGCAGCCGGTCCCGGCTTTGGTTTCCGCCTTCAGCGCCGCAACGGTGTGGCAGCCTTTGTTAATGGCGGAGATCAGCATGCCTTTGGTCACGTCGAAGCAGGAGCAAATCTGCGCGCTGTCCGGCAGTTTATCCACGCCGATGGACGGCTTACCGCTGGAGGCGTGCGCCGGGAGGATCAGCGCGTCTGGGTTCTCCGGCAGCTCAATGGCGTTCAGCACCAGCTGGAGCAGGTTACCGAAGTCGCTGGTATCACCCACCAGCACCGCCCCGAGCAGGGTTTTGTTGTCCTGGCTGACGATGAGACGTTTGTAGACTTCTTTGCTTTCGTCCAGATAAACATAGCTGCGGGAGTTCGGGGTGCGGCCATGCGCATCACCAATACCGCCCACGTCCACGCCCAGCAGCTTCAGCTTGGCGCTCATGTCTGCGCCGGTGAAGGCGTTTTCGCTGCCGAGGATATGGTCAACGGCGACCTGCGCCATTTTGTACCCTGGTGCAACCAGACCGTATACGCGGTTATTCCAGCTGGCGCATTCGCCGATGGCGTAGATATCCGGATCGGAGGTCTGGCAGGTATCGTTGATCATGATCCCGCCGCGCTGCGCAACGGCCAGACCGCACTGGGTGGCCAGCTTGTCGCGCGGGCGAATACCGGTGGAGAAGACGATGAAATCCACTTCCAGCTCGCTGCCGTCTGCAAAGCGCATGGTTTTACGCGCTTCGGTGCCTTCCTGCACGATCTCTTTGGTGTTCTTGCTGGTGTGAACCTTCACGCCCATGCTTTCGATTTTACGGCGTAGCTGGTCGCCACCCATATGGTCCAGTTGTTCCGCCATCAGCATCGGGGCAAATTCGATGACGTGGGTTTCAACGCCGAGGTTTTTCAGTGCGCCTGCCGCTTCCAGACCCAGCAGACCACCGCCGACAACCGCGCCGCGTTTGCTTCGACGTGCGCAGGATTCAATGGCGTTGAGATCTTCAATGGTACGGTAAACGAAGCAATCCTGGGTTTCCGACCCTTTAATAGGCGGGATCCACGGATACGAGCCCGTCGCCATGATCAGCTTATCGTAAAAAACCGTACGTCCGGCGCTGGAGTGGATCACTTTCTCCTGACGGTTGATGGTGATAGCGCGTTCGCCCACCAGCACTTTTACGCCATGCTTCTCGTAGAACCCTTCACGCACCAGAGAGAGCTCTTCGGCGGTATGGTGAGAGAAGTAGGAAGACAAGTGCACACGGTCGTACGCCTTGCGGGGTTCTTCACAGAACACGGTAATATCGAACTGCTCAGCATCGGCTTTATCGAGAAGATCCTCAATAAAGCGGTGGCCGACCATGCCGTTACCGATGATAGCGAGTCTGACTTTGCTCATTTTTGCCTCGATTTCTTTTCTATTACTGCCTACCTTAACGATTCAGCAGGGGCACTTATTGATGCAAATCAAATACGCCTTCACCTACCCCTTAGTGGGTATATCTATGATTTGTCAGGATTTTTATAAGTGACGGATATTGTTTGATTTTTGTGCTTGCTTATTTTTTGCACAAATGTAGTGGTGTTTTTTACCCATTGGCGGGCAGGGCGGGTGAGCAGGGGAAAACCCCTTTGCAGTACGCAAAGGGGTTACGGCGATTAGTGGGTAGCTGTTGCCGGGTTGTGTTGACGGTGACGGGTCACAAAGCCCAGCACGAAGCACATGATGAACACCACGGCGTACAGACCGTTAGCGGTATGCAGCGCCGCCAGCGGGCCGCTGTGCGCAACAATCGGGCCCGTGACCACGAAGGTCAGCATGGTGCCGATGGTGCCGCAGGTCAGCACGAAGTTCACCAGCTTTGGCGAGGCCACTTTGGTCTGAAGAGAGCCAAGGGTGATGATCGAGGTATAAATCGCGCTGGAGAAGAAGCCCAGGGTCAGGATGAACCACGGCATATGCTCCGGGGAACCGTTGATGAACAGATACATCAGCACGGTTGCCAGACCCGCCAGAACGGTCAGGATCCGTTGCAGGTCGAAGAAGCGCAGGATAAAGCTAAACGCCCACATGCCGAACATGTAAGACATCCAGAAATCGCTCACCAGTTTACCCGCGTCGTTCAGGCTCATGCCCAGACCTTTCGCGTATTCAGGAACCCAGGAGATAAAGCCCAGCTGGCCGAGGATGTAACACAGCGCGGCGATGGAGAGGAACAGTACGCCGATACCCCATTTTTCTTTCGCAACCGGCTCGGACGCAGTCTGCGCTTTTTTGCCCAGCACCGGGAACTCGCAGCCGAAGGTGAGAACAAAGATCGCGACATAAACCAGACCAATGCAGGCATACACCCAGTACCACTCAATGCTGCGCGCCAGAAGATACGCGGCGACCATCGGGAAAATCATCCCGGCCATGCTGAAGAAGGAGTCGGTGAACAGCAGACGCGCGCCGCGCTGGCGGCCTTCATACATGTGCGTAATCAGGAACGTACCGATCGACATGGTGATCCCGCTCACCAGGCCCAGCACGAACATGGCGGCAGAGAAGAGGGCGATGCTGTGGCTCAGCATCAGGCCCGCCACGGCGGCAACCATCAGCGCGAAGCCGAAACGCAGCTGCGTTTTCAGCGGCACGATTTCCATCAGCCAGGCATTAAGGAAAATAGAGATCAGGATCCCCGCGTTCAGGAAGGTGAAGGTGTTACTCATACTGGAAACGGGCAGCTGGAAGTAGTCTGCGATATTTCCCATCACCATCCCGGTGACGATCACCAACGCGCCGGTCAGGGCGTAAGAGAAGAAGCTGATCCATGTGAGCTTGATGCGATTGCTGTTAGTCATGTCTGGCCTGTTAAAAGTAAAGAAAAACGCAATGACTGCGTTTGAGCGGGCAGATTTTAGTCGCGAAAGTGATCTAATTAAATCTTTTCAGAAAATTTTGAGCACAATTGCAGGTTTTAACGTGATGCAGATCACATTACGTTGTGGGGTGAACAATCGTTTGCGCGGTAATAATTGTTTCAATTTGGTAAAATTAGGTAAAAGACTGGTCTGGGTTCATACTGCTCTTTAGAATCAAGCCATTCGCTTTTTATACTGCGCTTTGTTAAGGAATTCTCATGCTCAAATCAACACTGGCGGCTGTCGCAGCTGTGTTTGCTCTTTCTGCCGTTTCCCCTGCTGCGCTGGCAGCCAAAGGAGACCCCCACGTCCTGCTGACTACCTCTGCGGGGAATATTGAGCTGGAGCTGGATAGCCAGAAAGCCCCTGTTTCGGTGAAAAACTTCCTCGACTACGTGAACAGTGGTTTTTATAACAACACCACGTTCCACCGCGTGATCCCGGGCTTTATGATTCAGGGTGGCGGTTTTAACGAGCAGATGCAGCAGAAACAGCCCAACCCGCCCATCAAAAATGAAGCAGACAACGGCCTGCTGAACAAGCGCGGCACCATCTCCATGGCGCGTACGGCGGACAAAGACAGCGCCACCAGCCAGTTCTTCCTCAACGTGGCTGATAACGCCTTCCTGGACCACGGTCAGCGCGACTTTGGCTACGCGGTGTTTGGCAAAGTGGTGAAAGGCATGGACGTTGCGGATAAGATCTCTCAGGTTCAGACTCACGATGTCGGTCCATACCAGAATGTGCCGTCTAAGCCAGTCGTCATTCTCTCCGCGAAAGTGCTACCGTAATCGTTCCCCCACACGGGCACATCTTGCCCGTGTCTTTCCACCCTCCCTGCGAAAGCGCGTTTTGCTGCTTATACTTGTGGCAAACGGACTATTCAGGGAGGCGTAGTGAAAAAACTCACCGACAAGCAAAAATCCCGTCTCTGGGAGCAACAACGTAAGGTCAATTTTCAGGCCAGCTGCCTCCTTGAAAAAGGTAAGGGTCCCGCTGAACCTGATATCGAGACGCTGGAACTGGGGCCTTCCGCACCGGGTTTACCCCATCTGTGTCTTATTCACCGCCATTTATTCCGCAACGAAATGAAAGGCGCGGGCGAGCTGCGCACCGCCGATATTTCTAAGGGCGACATTCCTTTTTGCCATTTCGAGTACATCGAGAAAGTGGGTAATGAGCTGATGGCTTCGCTGGAAAGTGATAAATATCTGGTGGGCCTTCAGAAAGAAGAGTTTACAGACAGAATCAGTCATTACTACTGTGAAATCAACATGCTACATCCGTTTATGAGCGGTAATGGCGTGGCCCAGCGGATCTTCTTTGAACAACTGGCTATTCATGCGGGCTATGTGCTGAACTGGCAGGGGATCGACCCGAACGACTGGGCAGCCGCCAATCAGAGCGGGGCAATGGGGGATTTGACAGCCCTGAACGCCATCTTTGCCAAAGTTGTGAGTGAAGCGCGGGAATCTGCGTAAAATAGGGCGGCCATTTTTTCAGGAGCCGCCATGATTCTGCTGATTGATAACTACGATTCCTTTACCTGGAACCTTTACCAGTATTTTTGTGAGCTGGGGGCAGAGGTGGTTGTCCGCCGTAACGATGAGATCGCGCTGGCTGACATTGACGCGCTGGCACCCCAGAAAATCGTGATTTCGCCGGGGCCGTGTACCCCTTCGGAGTCCGGTATCTCGCTGGAGGCGATCCGCCATTATGCGGGCAAACTGCCGATTCTGGGCGTCTGCCTGGGTCATCAGGCCATTGCGCAGGTCTTTGGCGCCACCATTGTCCGTGCCGCGAAAGTCATGCACGGCAAAACCTCTCCGGTCACGCACACCGGTACCGGCGTATTCCTGGGGCTAAACAATCCGTTAACCGTGACGCGCTACCATTCTCTGATCATTGATCCGCCGACCCTGCCGGCCTGCTTTGAGGTCACCGCCTGGAGCGAGACGCAGGAGATCATGGGCATTCGTCACCGTGAGTACGATCTGGAAGGCGTGCAGTTCCACCCGGAAAGCATTCTCAGCGAACAGGGGCACGCGCTGCTGGCCAATTTCCTTAATCGCTGAATATCTGTTGCCTTGTTGTGATTTTTTATGCATATTTTGTGATTATATTTTCACAATCAATGTGACATAAAAATGGATGGTCATGACATGGCAACTGAACAACCAGCAATTACCCGCGCGACATTCGATGAAGTGATCCTGCCGATTTATGCACCGGCTGAGTTTATCCCGGTGAAAGGGAGAGGCAGCCGCGTCTGGGATCAGCAGGGCAACGAGTATGTTGATTTCGCAGGCGGTATTGCGGTGACGGCGCTGGGCCATTGCCATCCTGCGCTGGTGGACGCGCTGAAAACGCAGGGCGAAACGCTGTGGCACACGAGCAACGTGTTCACCAACGAACCGGCGCTGCGTCTGGGGCGTAAGATCATCGATGCCACCTTCGCCGAACGCGTGCTGTTTATGAACTCCGGCACCGAAGCCAACGAAACCGCCTTTAAGCTGGCGCGCTACTACGCAACCACGCGTCATAGCCCGTACAAAACCAAAATCATCGCCTTCCATAACGCCTTCCACGGACGCTCCTTCTTTACCGTTTCCGTTGGCGGCCAGCCGAAGTATTCCGACGGCTTTGGTCCGAAACCTGCGGATATCATCCACGTGCCGTTTAACGATCTCCACGCCGTTAAAGCGGTGATGGACGATCACACCTGTGCCGTGGTGGTCGAGCCCATTCAGGGGGAAGGCGG
This sequence comes from Enterobacter sp. UPMP2061, assembly GCF_053709615.1. Taxonomy (NCBI): domain Bacteria; kingdom Pseudomonadati; phylum Pseudomonadota; class Gammaproteobacteria; order Enterobacterales; family Enterobacteriaceae; genus Enterobacter; species Enterobacter sp. UPMP2061. Next base: position 27,097 of record NZ_JBSKJP010000008.1, on the reverse strand, counting down.
CGTCACGGCGGCCACCCCTGAATTTCTGCAAGGGCTGCGCGAGCTGTGCGACGAGCACCAGGCGCTGCTGGTGTTTGATGAAGTGCAGTGTGGGATGGGGCGTACCGGAGACCTGTTTGCTTATATGCACTACGGCGTAACGCCGGATATTCTGACCAGCGCGAAAGCGCTCGGCGGCGGTTTCCCGGTCAGTGCGGTGCTCACCACCCAGGATATCGCTTCCGCATTTCATGTGGGCTCACACGGCTCCACCTACGGCGGTAATCCGCTGGCGTGCGCCGTGGCGGGTGCGGCGTTCGACATCATTAATACGCCGGACGTCCTGAATGGCGTGAATGCGAAACGCGACCTGTTTGTGAAACATCTCCAGCAGATTGACCAACAGTTTGATGTCTTCAGCGACATCCGCGGGATGGGGCTGCTGATCGGCGCCGAACTGAAGCCGCAGTACAAAGGCCGCGCGCGCGATTTCCTGCACGCCGCCGCGCACGAAGGCGTCATGGTGCTCAACGCCGGGCCGGACGTGATGCGCTTTGCGCCATCGCTGGTGGTGGAAGACAAAGACATCGAAGACGGATTAACCCGTTTTGCCGCGGCGGTCGCGAAGAGCGTCAGCGGCTAATACGCGGTTCGTTTTAACCGGCGCGTTAACCAAATCCCGTGATGCGGGCGCTGACGCCATGCTACCGACGAAATGGTGTGCATGGTGTTCAGGTGCCCGAGAACGCGCTGTAAATGCTGCTCAAGGGTGCTCATCGGCCCGTGGGTCAGCGTCTCCGGCGCTTCCAGAATGTTCGAATCCCCTGACTCGCCCGGCGCGTCATACTCCAGACGCTGCTGACAGCGCTGCAACGCAATTTCACACGACTGCAAATAGCGCTGCGCCAGATCCGTCGTCAGCATCGTGTGCTCCCGCGCCAGCGTCGTCATGGCATTGATGTGCTCGACGATAAACTGGCTGTGCGTGACCCACAGCTTCATGTCAGCCAGATAGTGCGCGTTAAAGCCCGGCTCCTGCATGGCCTGGTTAAGGGAGTTGAACAGGGCGTTATGCGCCTGGTTGACCTTCATGCGCTCGTAGGCCAGCGGAGAGGGCTGCGGGTCATCGCTCAGAATAAGACGAATGGCCTGCTGGTCAGCTTCGAGCGCGTCGTGGGCGTTCTGCCTGAGCAGCCCGCTTTGCCACTGCGGCCACAGCCAGACCATGCCGCCAAAGGCGATCAGGCAGCCAATTAGCGTATCGACCAGCCGGGCAATAATAAACTGTTCCCCGTTAAGCGTGAGCAGTTGCAGGGTATACACCGCCGTCACCGTAAAGCCCACCATCGCCCAGCCGTAGTTTTTGCGGATGATCAGGTAGCTCACCAGCGTGATTGCCAGCATACCGGCCAGGGTATAGCCTTCCGGCACGTGGAAGTGCAGCGTCACGCCCGCGATAATCAGCCCCGCCATCGTACCGCCCGCCCGATGCAGAATGCGCACCCGCGTGGCGCCATAGCCGTTCTGGGTGACAAACAGCACGGTCATTAAGATCCAGTAGGGTTTCGGCAGGTGCAGGGCCATTCCCATCAGGCTGGCGATGCTCAGCATCACACTGATCCGCGCGGCATTGCGCAGGGCGGAAGATTTCAGTGATAGATAGCTTTTGAGCGCGGGCAGCAGCGGCAGCCGTTTTTGCTTATCGGCCATCAGGTCCCGGGCATAAAGCGGGCGCTGGGTGCGTAACACCCGGGCGATGCGGCTGAAATGCCAGGCAGCAAATTGCCCGACCGGGTTATCCGCGTGCTGACGCGCAATCTTTTCCAGCGCGCCGAGCTGTTTGTCCATGTTAAAGCGCGTCGGATAGCGGTGATAGAGGATATCGTCAGCCAGCACCCGCAGGCGGGCTGCGACGGTCTGCGCGTTCCAGCGGATCACCGCTTCCGCATGGCTGCGCTCCACCAGCTTTTGCACCTCTTCCGGATTATGAAGGCTGACGGAGATATGCTCCTGCAAATCCAGCCCGACCTGGAAGGTTCGCAGCAGCCGCTTGTATTCATGATTTTTGTTGGCGGCAAGCATGTGCAACTGCTGATAGCACTGGCTGATCAGATCCACCACTTTTTGCTGGCGCGCCAGCAGCGGCGGCAGGGATTTTTCCGGGTCGGTATGTTGAGTGAGCAGGGTGTATTTTGCTTCACAGTATTCAGCAAGCTGCACGTAGAGCAGGCTCAGGGATTCGCGCAGCGGCTGTTCCCGCCACAGCCAGAACCAGAACCAGTTAAACAGCCCGTACCACAGCGTGCCGAGGGCGTAGATCAGCAATGGCTCCCACACCGGCATATTGCCCGCAAGGCTTAAGGTGAAGATGGCGGCAATCAGCGACGCGGGAAGCAGGCGGGCGTGCAGCGAGCTGATTTCGGCGGTGACGCCGAGCGTCATCGCCAGCACGGTCAGGATCAACGGCAGAGGAATGTCGCGGGCCAGTAAGAGTTGTACGGCAAGGCTACAGCCGGCAAACAGGCAGCCGCCAATAATCAGACGTTTAAAAAAGCGTTTATGCGGCGTATCCAGACCGGCAATGTTGCAGCAGGCGGGCACGAGGGAAAACAGCAGGCCTTGCTGAAGATGTCCGAGGATCAGGCCCACGGCCACGGGAAGACACAGCACCAGCGTTTGTCGTAGTGCGTAGTTAACTTCCGGGTGATAGATCAGCCTGCGCCACATGAGGAGTAGAGACAAAAACGGCGTGCCACCCTGCGGCGGCACGCCGTTTGACCGAAATTAACGGGTTCCGTAGACCACGATAGTTTTACCGTGGGCAGAGATCAGGTTCTGGTCTTCCAGCATCTTCAGGATACGGCCCACTGTTTCACGGGAGCAGCCGACGATCTGACCGATTTCCTGACGGGTAATTTTAATTTGCATACCGTCAGGGTGGGTCATGGCGTCTGGCTGTTTCGCCAGGTTCAACAGCGTCTGCGCGATACGACCGGTCACGTCCAGGAAGGCGAGGTTACCCACCTTCTCAGAGGTCACTTGCAGACGGCGTGCCATCTGGGAAGAAAGACGCATCAGGATGTCAGGGTTGACCTGAATCAGCTGACGGAATTTCTTGTAAGAAATTTCAGCCACTTCACATGCTGTTTTTGCACGAACCCAGGCGCTACGTTCCTGGCCTTCTTCAAACAGGCCCAGTTCACCGATAAAATCGCCCTGGTTCAGATAAGAAAGGATCATCTCTTTCCCTTCTTCATCTTTGATCAGCACGGCCACCGAGCCTTTAACGATGTAATACAACGTTTCCGCTTTTTCACCCTGGTGAATCAGCGTGCTCTTTGATGGGTACTTATGAATGTGGCAATGAGACAAGAACCATTCGAGAGTCGGGTCTGTTTGCGGTTTGCCAAGCACCATGCGCTGTTATCCTCTGTTATAAGCTGTCACCAGAGTCATAAGATGCATCCGGACTCTGGGGTTGCAATCGAATTCTTACCCATACCTGGGAAGTCGGCTGTCGTAACGTTTCGCAGCCAGTAAAGTTTGATGTCCTCTGCATACATGTGTAACGTCAATGTATTACTGTAGCATCCAGAGTGTTTTAGCATAGCTTTCGCCGCGTGTCTCCTGGTGTCTCGCTTCAGCATGACGCAGGTCGCCTTCCGTTGCGAGAAATGTAACGTACACGTAATCTGTCATAAAAAATGCAACGTTGGAGTGAGTGAATATGCAAGCGCGTGTGAAATGGGTTGAAGGGTTAACGTTCCTGGGCGAGTCTGCTTCTGGGCACCAGGTTTTGATGGATGGCAACTCCGGCGATAAAGCGCCAAGCCCAATGGAAATGGTGCTGATGGCGGCGGGGGGATGCAGCGCGATCGACGTGGTGTCGATCCTGCAAAAAGGCCGTCATGACGTGACCGATTGTGAAGTGAAGCTGACGTCAGAACGTCGCGAAGAGGCGCCACGCCTGTTCACGCATATTAATCTGCACTTTATCGTCACCGGCAAAGAACTGAAGGATGCGGCGGTCTCGCGTGCGGTTGACCTGTCTGCGGAGAAATACTGCTCTGTGGCGCTAATGCTGGAGAAAGCGGTAAAAATCACCCATTCGTATGAAGTGATCGCGGCTTAATTTTTTGGCGGGTGGCGCTGCGCTGACCCGCCCTACAAAAGCACGCCCGTAGGCCGGATAAGCGAAGCGCCATCCGGCAACAGGCGTCACGCGATCTGCTTTCCTTCCATCAGCCGCTGCACCAGCGGTGTCATGATCAGCTCCATTGCCAGCCCCATTTTTCCGCCCGGCACCACTAACGTATTCATGTGCGAAATAAACGAACCCTGTAGCATCGCCAGCAGCCAGGGGTAATCAATGCCTTCCAGGTTGCGGAAGTGGATCACCACAAAGCTCTCGTCCAGCGACGGGATGCTTTTTGCAGCGAACGGGTTGGAGGTGTCCACGGTGGGGACGCGCTGGAAGTTAATGTGGGTTCGGGAGAACTGCGGCGTCAGGAAGTTGATGTAATCTTCCATGGAGCGCACCACCGAGTCCATGACCGCCTCTCGCGAATGGCCGCGCTCGCTCATGTCACGCGTCAGCTTCTGGATCCACTCAAGGTTAACAATCGGCACCACCCCCACCAGCAAATCCACGTGGCGCGCCACGTCGTGCTGAGGCGTCACCACGCCGCCGTGCAATCCTTCGTAAAACAGCACGTCAGTCGGTTCCGGCAGCGGCTGCCAGGGCGTGAACGTGCCGGGGACCTGGTTCCAGGGCACGGCTTCATCGTAGGTGTGGAGATACTTGCGGGACTGCCCGGTACCGCTTTGCCCGTATTCACGGAAGGTTTGCTCCAGCAGGCCGAAGTCATTCGCCTCCGGGCCGAAGTAGCTGATGTGTTTACCCAGATCGCGCGCCTTGCGGATGGCCATATCCATCTCCGGGCGCGTGTAGCGGTGAAAGCTGTCGCCTTCTACCTCTGCCGCCCGTAAGTTAAGCTGGGCGAAGATCTTGCGGAAGGCGAGGCTGGTGGTAGTGGTTCCCGCCCCACTCGAACCCGTAACGGCAATAACCGGATGTCTGGCAGACATAGCAACTCCCTGACTGGAAAAGTGTAAAGATCAGCCGTGAAACGCGTTGCGGGGCATGATATTGACCGTCTCATGCAGTTCGGACCATACCAGCACCACGTCGCCGCTTTTAAGCTGGCGCTTAACATCGTTGACCTTTTGTTCAAGCGAACGTTCATGTTCACCATAATCGGTGCCTTCGCGCAAGACAAAGCTTTCAATCAGATTATCGAGCGTGTCGGGAGAGAGATCCTGCCAGGGAATAATCATTATTTACCGTCCAGATAAGCCGTTAACCAGTCGGGAATACGCGTCTCAAGCCACATTTTTGGCCGACGCAGCGTGCCGCCGACAAAGCCGACGTGTCCGCCGAATTGGGTGAGCTGATACTCCACGTTGGCCGGCAGATGATCGGGCGCCGGAATCGAGTGGTGATCCATAAACGGATCATCTTTGGCGTGGATAATCAGCGTAGGTTTCGTGATTTGGTTCAGTAAAGGCATGGCGCTGCACTGACGGTAATAGTCAATCGCATCGGCAAAGCCGTGAATTTTCGAGGTGATCAAATCATCAAACTCGCGCAGGCGCTTCACGCGTTTGAGCTGTTGCAGCGTCACAGGCAGCGTATCCGGATAGGCCTTCAGCTTGCGCGCGGCGTTGGCTTTCAGCAGGTTGAGCAGGTAGCGCTGGTACACTCGCGAAAACCCCTTTTCCATATGATAGCTGCACTGCTCCAGCATAAAGGGCGCAGAGACGATCACCGCCGCATCCAGCGGTACGGCGTCGCTCTCCTTCGCCAGCAGGCAGGCCAGCATATTGCCGCCCAGCGAATACCCCACCGCTGCCGTTGGCGCCTCGCCGAAATGGTCTCTTAGCCAGCGCAGGAACCAGGTGCCGTCCTCGGTTTCACCCGAGTGATAAATGCGTTTCTGACGGTTAGGCTCGCCGCTGCATCCGCGAAAATGCATCACCACCCCAAGCCAGCCGCGGGCTTTCGCCGCCTCAACGAGACCGTGTGCGTAAGGGCTGTGCAGGCTGCCTTCCAGACCGTGAAACACCACCAGACGGGGTTTATGTCTGGCCCGATCCGGATCTTCGCTCCAGGCGAGATCCAAAAAGTCTCCATCCGGCAAATCCAGGCGTTGCCAGTGCGGGGTGAACTGTACCTTGCGGCGGATCAGGCGCGGCAGCATGGTTTGCAGGTGAGGGTTAGCCACACCGCGCATGGGCACGAACTCTGCGCTCTCTTCGGCTGCAATGTCGAAGTCTGAGGGAATGATTTGGGTCATAAGGGCGATGCTGATTCTTGTCAGAAATTAACTATACCTTCCGAATTGTACCCCGTTTAGCCCGTTTTTCCGAAACATGAACTGATCCCGATCACAAATATTTACCTTGATTATTACTCTCAGGCTAATGATTTGGCTCTACGCTTAATTGATGCCTTTCTCACCAGCGCGCACACTTTACTCAACGTTAAGCAAATCAGAATGATGTGCTGAATCAGGAGGTTAATAATGTTATCTGGGCAAACACCCACCCGGCAATGGAACACCCGACGCAGCGAGAAAGCGCGTCGTCTGGCGTCCGTACCGGTGCAGGGCAAGGTACTGCCAACCGGCGATCTTGTCGCCATGCTGGAAAAACTGATCGCACCAGGCGACAAAGTCGTTCTGGAAGGCAACAACCAGAAGCAGGCGGATTTCCTTTCCCGTTCACTGGCCGAAGTGAACCCGCAAATCGTACACGATCTGCATATGATCATGCCGAGCGTGGGCCGCAGCGAGCATCTGGACATCTTTGAGAAAGGCATCGCTCGCAAGCTGGACTTCTCCTTCTCCGGTACGCAAAGCCTGCGTATCTCCCAACTGCTGGAGGATGGTCAGCTCGAAATCGGGGCGATTCACACCTACATCGAACTCTACTCACGTTTATACGTCGACCTTTCGCCAAACGTGGCGCTGATTGCCGGTTTTAAAGCGGACCGCAAAGGCAACCTCTATACCGGGGCGAGTACCGAAGATACCCCGGCGCTGGTGGAAGCCGCCGCGTTCCATGACGGCATCGTCATCGCGCAGGTGAATGAGCTGGTGGACGACGAGTGCGACCTGCCGCGTGTGGATATTCCGGGCTCGTGGATTGATTTTGTGGTGGTTGCCGACAAGCCGTTCTTTATCGAACCGCTCTTCACCCGCGACCCGCGCCTGATCAAACAGGAACACATCCTGATGGCGATGATGGCGATTAAAGGCATCTACGCTGAACACCAGGTGCAGTCCCTGAACCACGGGATTGGCTTTAACACCGCAGCGATCGAGCTGCTGCTGCCAACCTACGGCGAACAGCTCGGACTCAAAGGCAAAATCTGTAAACACTGGACCCTGAACCCGCATCCAACGCTGATCCCAGCCATCGAAAGCGGCTGGGTGGAGAGCGTCCACTGCTTCGGCGGCGAGCTGGGGATGGAAGAGTATATCCGCGCCCGCCCGGACGTGTTCTTTACCGGTGCCGATGGCTCCATGCGCTCTAACCGCGCCTTCTGTCAGCTGGCTGGGCAGTACGCGGTCGATATGTTTATCGGCTCTACGCTACAGGTCGACGGTTACGCTAACTCCTCAACCGTGACCCGCGGTCGTCTTTCCGGCTTCGGCGGCGCGCCAAACATGGGCCACGATCCGCACGGTCGTCGCCACGCCACACCGGCCTGGCTGAACATGATCACCGAGCCTGACCCGATGCAGCGCGGTAAAAAGCTGGTTGTGCAGATGGTGGAAACCTTCCAGGCGGGCGTGAAGCCAACCTTCGTGGAAAAACTCGACGCCGTTGACGTCGCGAAAGCCTCCGGTATGCCGCTGGCGCCGGTCATGATTTACGGCGATGACGTCACCCACGTGCTGACGGAAGAGGGGATTGCTTACCTCTACCGGGCGAAAGATCTGGAAGAGCGTCGCGCCATGGTCGCCGCCGTGGCGGGGATCACCGATATCGGTCTGGGCGTTGACGCCAAACGCGTGGCGGAACTGCGCCAGAGCGGCAAGGTTGTGTATCCGGAAGATATGGGCATTCGTCGTACCGACGCCACCCGCTCTCTGCTGGCTGCGGGCAGCGTGGCTGACCTCGTTGAGTGGTCCGGTGGCCTGTATAACCCACCTGCGAAATTCCGGAGCTGGTAATGAAACTTCTGCCCCAGATCCAGGTTGAAGGCGGTGCCGAATGGCTGGCGCGAACCGCCACGCAGTGTCTGATTGACGAAGCACGTTTAAGCCCGAAACCCGGTCTGGTGGACAGCCGGGGGAACGGCGCGCACCACGATCTATCGCTTGCGCTGATGGAGCGCTCCGCTCACAGCCTGACCCCCACGTTTCAGGCGCTGGCGCAGCAGAGCTGGCAGCGTCCGGCGGATATTGCCCTCCGGCAAACCGTTGGCCGCCTGGGTCGCGAAGGCGAACGGCAGATGATGGCCGCTACCGACGGCGTGAACACGCACCGTGGCGCGATCTGGGCGCTGGGATTGCTGGTGAGCGCGGTGGCGATGCTGGGCGGCGATGCCCGGGCGCAAACCGTCGCGAACACCGCCGCTCAGCTGGCGAAGCTGCCGGATGACGCGGCGCCGAAAGTGTTCAGCAAGGGGTTACGCGTCACGCACCGCTACCGTGTACCGGGCGCGCGTGAAGAGGCTCAGCAGGCGTTTCCGCACGTTATGCAGCGCGCGCTGCCGCAGCTTCGCCTCAGCCGTCTCAACGGCAGCAGCGAAACGCAGGCCAGACTCGACGCGCTGATGGCGATCATGACCTCGCTCACCGACACCTGCGTGCTGTCGCGCGCCGGCATGGAGGGGCTGGACGCCATGCAGAACGGCGCCCGTGCGGTGCTGAACGCCGGAGGATGCGCAACCCTCGCCGGGCAGCAGGCGCTGGCGCGGTTAGACCGTCAGATGCTGGCGCTTAACGCCTCGCCGGGCGGAGCCGCAGACCTGCTTGCCGCCACGCTGTTTCTTGACCGCGTCGAAACGCCCTATTCAAAGCATTAAGAGGATGTTATGGAAAAAATCACATTGACCGTGCCCGCCAGCCGCGAAGTAAGCGGCAGGGCGCTGGCAGGGGTAGTCGGTTCCGGGGATATGGAGGCGCTTTTCACCGCCGAACCGGGCCAGACCTTAACCATTGATATCACCACCTCCGTCGACAACAGCCGCGGGCGCTGGGAGGCATTGTTCAACCGCCTGCAAACCGTCAGCAGCCTGCCCGCAGGTAAGCTGACCATCCACGACTTCGGCGCGACGCCGGGCGTGGCACGCATTCGTATCGAACAGGTTTTTGAAGGGGTGAACCATGCGTGATGACAGCAGCTTTATCGAATTAAAAGCGCGCCAGCGTGCGCAGGCGCTGCTCGACGACGGCAGCTACCGCGAACTGCTGGATCCGTTTGAAGGCATTATCTCTCCGTGGCTTGGGCCACAGGGGATTGTTCCTCAGGCCGATGACGGCATGGTGGTCGCGAAAGGGACCATCAACGGCCAGCCTGCGGTGGTGGTGGCGATTGAAGGCACCTTCCAGGGCGGCAGCATGGGCGAAGTGTCCGGCGCCAAAATGGCGGCGGCGCTGGAGCTGGCGGCGGAAGATAACCGCAACGGCATTCCGACTCAGGCGGTGCTGTGCCTCGAAACCGGCGGCGTACGTTTGCAGGAAGCCAACCTCGGCCTGGCGGCGATTGCCGATATCCACGCCGCGATCGTTGACCTGCGTCGCTATACCCCGGTCGTCGGGATTGTCGCCGGGACCGTGGGCTGCTTCGGCGGGATGTCTATCGCCGCGGCGCTGTGCAGCTACCTGATTGTGACCCGCGAAGCGCGGCTCGGCCTCAACGGTCCGCAGGTTATCGAGCAGGAAGCGGGCATTGAAGAGTATGACTCCCGCGATCGTCCGTTTATCTGGAGCATGACCGGCGGCGAAGTGCGCTATGAAAGCGGGCTGGTGGATGCGCTGGTGGGCGACGGCGTGAACGCGGTGAAAGCCGCGATGAACGAAGCCATCGCCAAAGGCGTACCGGCGAAACATCGCACCGATAACTACGACGATTACCTGAACCGTCTGACGAATTTCGACACCCGCAAACAGGCCGATGCCGAACAGATTAAAGCGCTTTTTGCCCGGGAGGTGAAATGATGACTAACGCAATTAGCCGTGGCGAACTCTGGCTGGAAACTCTGGCCCCGAACGCGAAACGTCTGGAGGGGTTATGCCCGTCCGTGCAGGCCGCAGACGGCGAGCTAAACGGTGAAACGGTGCGTTTTGTCGCCGTGGTGCCGGACGCCAACAACCACTTCCCGTGCGCGGCGCAGGGTGAAGTCGGCCTGCTGGAAGGATGGACGCTGGCAAAAGTGGTCAGCGAAACCGTTGCCGCTGACGCAGACAAAGCCGTGAAGCGCCCGATTGTGGCGGTAATCGACGTCCCAAGCCAGGCCTATGGCCGTCGCGAAGAGGCGTTTGGCATCCACCAGGCGCTGGCCGGCGCCGCTGCCGCCTACGCTAATGCGCGGCTGGCGGGTCATCCGGTGATTGGTCTTATCGTCGGTAAGGCCATGTCCGGCGCGTTTCTGGCGCACGGCTACCAGGCTAACCGTCTGATTGCCTTCAACGGTAAAGGCGTGCTGATCCACGCCATGGGCAAAGAGTCTGCGGCGCGCATTACGCTGCGTACCGTTGAGGCACTGGAAAAACTGGCTGCAACCATCCCGCCAATGGCGTACGACATCAGTAACTACGCCACGCTGGGGCTGCTTTCCGACCTGCTGGATATCAGCAATCCGGATGCCCCTTCCGAAAGCGATCTGACGCGGGTGAAAACCACCCTGCAACAGGCCATCAGCGACGCTCGTCAGGACACCACGTTGAAAAACCGTCTGGGTGCTGACAACCGCCGCAGCTCGGCGCTCGTACGTGAACGTATGCGAGCCAGCTGGTAAGTAAAAAGAGACCTGCCAGATGCATCACCCCGTGGGCGCGTCCGTTGCGTCCACGCGGGAACCTGCATCCTGAAAATAATAAACATCGCGCCAGTGCTTAAACTTTTTTACTACAGGTGATTTATGACTTACGTAATTGTTCATGCTCTTGCACCGATTTTCGTCATCATGCTGCTGGGATTCTGGGCCGGTAAGGCAAAGATGGTCGATAACAAAAATGTTTCCCTGCTGAATATCTTCGTGATGGATTTTGCACTCCCGGCCGCACTGTTCAGCGCCACCGTGCAAACCCCGTGGACCGGCATCGTAGCGCAGTCGCCGCTGATCCTGGTGCTCACCCTGGCGATGTGGATCACCTATGCGGTCATCTACTTCCTCGCGACAAAAGTGTTTAAAAAATCCCCGCAGGATGCGGCCGTGCTGACGCTTACCGTCGCCCTGCCAAACTACGCGGCGCTTGGCCTGCCGATTCTGGGCAGCGTGCTGGGCGAAGGCTCTTCAACTTCACTGTCCGTTGCGGTCTCCATCGCCTGTGGTTCGGTGCTGATGACCCCGTTCTGCCTGCTGATTCTGGAGCGTGAGAAAGCGCGCGCCGAAGGCAATAACTCGGGTTCAACGCTTTCCATGCTGCCGGTGCTGATGTGGCGCTCCATTAAAAAACCGATCGTGATGGGCCCGCTGCTGGGTGTGATCCTGTCCGCTATCGGCATCAAAATGCCGGAGCTGGTGCTGGCGGCGATTAAACCGCTGGGACTGTCTGCGACCGCTGCGGCGCTGTTCCTGACCGGGGTGATCCTCTCCGCGCGTAAACTTCAGATCAACACCATGGTGATCACTTCCACTCTCGCCAAGCTGCTGATCCAGCCAGCGATCGCCTGGGGTATCGTTTTAATCTTCGGTCTGCACGGCTCCGTGGCGATCACCGCCATCCTGATGATTGCGCTGTCTGCGGGCTTCTTCGGCGTGGTATTTGGTAACCGCTTTGGCGTGCAGTCGCCGGATGCTGAAGCCGTGCTGCTGTTAAGCTCCGTACTGTGTATCCTGTCGCTGCCGCTGTTTATCTCGCTGACTTCAGGAATGTAATCATGACCACAACATTACGCCCACATGACCTCATCTGGCTTACCGCGCGCGACGCCCTGGAAGGGATTACCGAATCCTGGGTGGACGCGGCCTGGCATACCGGGCTACCGGTAGTGGTGCGGCGTGATGTTGATAATGAAGGCCGTATTCCCGTTGGCGTGCGCGGATTGCGCCGCGACCAGCGGGCGGCCGGATGGGTGAAGCCTGAGAACGTGTTGCGCGTGGTGTCGCCCGAAGATTTGAGCGTTGCCGCCGACCTGCTGCGTTCGCCGTTTATCACTCAGCCGCCGGTTCAGGTGGCGCTTCAGCTTGCGCAGCAGTCGTGGCCGTGGACGTGGGGGATAACCGGCAGTACGGGTTACGCGCTGGCGACCGGCATTCCGGTGATCCATGCCGACAGCGATCTCGATCTGCTGATCCGCGCCCCGCGTGCCGTTTCCCCTGAGGCGTTTACTGGCTGGCAGGCTCAGCTCAGCCGTGCGTTGTGTCGGGCGGATACGCAGGTGGACACGCCCGAGGGCGGATTCGCGCTGGCGGAATGGTTGCGCGACGGCAAAACGCTGCTAAAAACGCAATGTGGACCACGCCTGGTGGCGGATCCATGGCACAGGGAGGAGTAATGAAAATACTGTTTACCTTTCCGGGGCAGGGCACGCAGCATGAAGGTATGCTGCAAAACCTGCCGGGAACGGAGCTGGAGCAGGCCCGTGCTGTGCTGGGGGCGGAAGTTGATACCCTGGACAGCGCATCCTCGTTAATCCACACCCGTGCGGTTCAGCTTTCGCTGTTGATTGCAGGCGTGGCGTGGGCGCGCGAGCTGGAACGTCGCGGCGTGTCGCCGGATATCGTCAGCGGGCTGTCCATTGGCGCTTATCCTGCGGCGGTTATCGCCGGTGCGCTGGACTTTACGGACGCGCTGAAGCTGGTGGCGCTGCGTGGCGATCTGATGGAGCAGGCGTATCCCCACGGCTACGGCCTGACGGCGATTATGGGATTGACCCTGCCGCAGGTGGAAAACCTGATTCAGGGGACAGGAACCTATATTGCTAATCTGAACGCCGAAACGCAGATCGTGATTGCCGGAACCGATGACGGCATGGCGCAGGTGGCGGAGCGCGCGCTGGCAAAAGGCGCAAGCAAGGCTAAGCGGCTGGCGGTGAGCGTACCGTCACACTGCGCGCTGCTGGCGGAACCGGCGCAGAAGCTGGCCGCAGCGTTTGAATCGGTCACGCTTTCACGTCCGCGTTGCGCGTACCTGAGCGGCAGCACCGGGCGCGTGCTCTGGCAGCCGGAGAGGATCGCTGATGATTTAGCGATGAATATGGCGCGAACCGTGCGCTGGCAGGAGGCGGTGATTTCCGCTAACGAGCGCGAAGCGCGGCTGGCGATTGAGATGCCGCCAGGGGGCATCCTGACCTGTCTGACGCGGCAGGCGGCGTGGGAAGGGGAATCCATTTCGCTGGAGCGCAGCGGGGTGGACGTGGCGGTGCATCTGGCGGGACGGCTTCGTGCGTAATTTTTTGCCCGGTGGCGGCTGCGCCTTACCGGGCCTACTCCCGGATTGTAGGCCCGGTAAGCGTAGCGCCACCGGGCAATAACATCAGGCACTATCCTGCAAACTTCTCGCATACATCCGCCCTTCCGCGGCCAATGCCCGCAGGCTCGGATCCTGCTCGCGGTTGCGGGCAAAGACGATCGCAATCAGCTGCTGCATCTGGTACGGCTGCGCCAGCTTCAGTAGCTGTACCGAATTTTCATACACTTTCTTCATCCTGCCCGGCATCAGCGTAAACCCGACCCCCGCCTGCACCAGACTCAGCATCGAGAAGATATCGTTTACGCGCGTCACAATCTCCGGCTCGAAACCGGCGATATGAAACGCTTCCTGAAACCCGGCGTAAGTGGCGAACCCTTCCGCGAGGGCGACAAACTTCTGATCTTTATAGTCACGCAGATCGGCGGGGCCGCTGGTATTCAGCGTGGCAGAGGCCGGTGCGGCAAGGAAAATATCGTCATGGAACAGAGGAAGCACTTCGAGGCTGTTACGGTCGATATCGCTTTCGGAAATAGAGATTAAAATCGCATCCAGCGATCCCTCATCCAGCATATGGAGCAGGGTTTCGTTCGAGCCCATCGTCAGATCCATCTCCAGATCCGGACGGCGCAGCTTCATGCCCATTATCAGGCGCGGCACGGTTTCCAGCGTCAGCGAGTAGAGCGTGCCGACGCGCAACCGTCCCTGGCCGATACCGGCGATCTTGCGCGACTCTTCCAGCCCGCGCTCCATCACCTGCATCACCTCCTGACAATACTCCAGCAGCGTCCACGCGGAGGGGAGGGCAATCAGGTTACGCCCTTTGTGAGCAAAGAGCGGGCAGCGGACGTTCTCTTCGAGGGTATGCAGCGCGCGGTGCACGCTGACACCGCTCAGGCCGAGCGTTTCGGCGGTACGTGCGATATTGCCCTTCTCCATGAACGTCATGAAGATGCTGAGCTTACGGAATGTAATCTCGCTCGTGGTATCGAAGCCCATAACCCTCCCGGCGTGTTAGTCGGCTTGCAGCATCGCTTCCAGCTGTTCCTGCGCGTCCAGCCACGCCATTTCGCACTCTTCGAGGCTGGATTTGGTTTTCGCCTGAGTTTGCAGACAGTCCGTCAGCTCCGCTTTGCGGCTCTGATCGTACAGTTCGCTGTCGCCCAGCTTCTCTTCGACGGCAGCAAGCGTGGCGTTGAGCTTTTCCATCTCTTTTTCAAGACGGGCAATCTCTTTACGCAGCGGCTGCGTCTGGGTGCGCAGTTCCGCTTCACGGCGCTTCTGATCTTTACGCGCCTGGGCGCTGTTGGCGTTGTCTTTCGCTGACTCTTCCGGCTGGTTTTCCTGCTTCTGCACGTCCGTCAGCCACTGCTGATAATCTTCCAGATCGCCGTCGAACGGCTCCACTTTGCCGCCGTGCACCAGGCAGAGATCGTCGGTGGTGGAGCGGATCAGGTGGCGGTCGTGCGATACGACAACCAGCGCCCCTTCGAACTCTATCAGCGCTTCGGTCAGCGCCTGGCGCATGTCGAGATCGAGGTGGTTGGTCGGTTCATCAAGCAGCAGCAGGTTTGGACGCTGCCAGACGATCAGCGCCAGCACCAGACGGGCTTTTTCACCGCCGGAGAAACGCGCTGTATTTTCCGTCACCTTATCGCCCTGGAAGCCAAAGCCGCCGAGGTAGTCGCGCAGTTTCTGCTCCATCTCCTGCGGCGCCAGGCGCGCCAGGTGCTGGATCGGCGATTCATCCGCGCGTAAAAATTCCAGCTGATGCTGGGCGAAGTAGCCTAGCTTGATGCCCTTCGCCAGCCCGATGTCGCCGCTGACCGGGTTAAGCTCGCCCGCCAGCAGTTTGATCAGCGTCGATTTACCGGCGCCGTTACGTCCCAGCAGACCAATGCGTGAACCTGGCACCAGGTTGAGCTTGATAGAGTCGAGGATAATGCGATCGCCATAGCCCGCGCTCACTTTTTCCATTTTCAGCAGCGGGTTCGGCAGGCTCTCCGGCTCGCGGAAGCTGAAGTGGAACGGGTTATCCACGTGCGCCGGGGCGATCATCTCCATGCGTTCCAGCATCTTGATGCGGCTCTGCGCCTGCTTGGCTTTTGACGCCTTGGCCTTGAAGCGATCCACAAAGCTTTGCAGGTGCGCCACGCGCTGCTGCTGGCTTTCATACATCGCCTGCTGCTGGGCAAGGCGCGTCGCGCGCTGGCGCTCGAAAGAGCTGTAGTTGCCGGTGTATTCGAACATGCTTTGCTGTTCGATATGAATGATTTTATCCACTACCGGATCGAGGAAGTCGCGGTCGTGAGAGATCAGAATCAGAGTGCCCTGATAGCTCTTGAGCCACTTCTCCAGCCAAATAACCGCATCAAGATCGAGGTGGTTGGTTGGTTCATCGAGCAGCAAAAGGTCGGAGCGGCAGATCAGCGCCTGGGCCAGGTTAAGGCGCATGCGCCAGCCGCCCGAGAAATCGCTCACCGGGCGTTCAAGCTGTTCGTTGCTGAAACCCAGACCGTGCAGCAGGCTGGAGGCGCGGGAGCGAATGGTCCAGGCATCGATGGCGTCCAGCTTGCCGTGGACGGTGGCGATGGCGTGGCCGTCGTTACGTTCGTTGGCGGCGTTGAGCTCCGCTTCGAGCTTGCGGTATTCACGATCGCCGTCGATAACATAGTCGAGCGCGGGTTCGCTCAGTGCGGGCGTCTCCTGGTTCACCCAGGCGAGCTGCCAGTTGCCCGGGAAGGTAAAGTTACCGCCATCCGCGCTTATCTCGTTTTTCAGCAGCGCCAGCAGGGTGGATTTACCGCAGCCGTTTTTGCCGACCAGCCCCACTTTCTGGCCCGGGTTGATGGTAGCAGTCGCGTTATCCAGCAGGACGCGCACGCCGCGACGAATTTGTAACGAGGAGAAAACAATCATAGAAGCGCCGTATGTTCCGACTATGTTAATTTGTCATTATGATAATGTAAGGTGTGGGCCATTTTCCCCACCGGGCCGCCATGGTAGCCCAAAACGACAACAATACACAAAAACAGAACCGGGAGGGGAGTGATGTCTCAGACAGCGAAAGTGCTGCTGCTGTATGCCCATCCGGAATCACAGGACTCGGTGGCGAACCGGGTGCTGCTTAAGCCGGCCACACAGCTCAGTAATGTAACGGTGCACGATCTCTACGCGCACTATCCTGATTTTTTTATCGATATTCCTTACGAGCAGGAACTGCTGCGTCAGCACGACGTGATTGTGTTCCAGCATCCGCTTTATACCTACAGCTGTCCGGCGCTGCTCAAAGAGTGGCTGGACCGCGTGCTGAGCCGGGGCTTCTCCAGCGGGGTGGGGGGCAACCAGCTGGCGGGAAAGTACTGGCGGAGTGTCATTACCACCGGTGAGCCGGAAAGCGCTTACCGTCACGACGGGCTGAACCGTTACCCCATGAGCGACATTCTGCGGCCGTTTGAGCTGACGGCGGCGATGTGCCGTATGCACTGGATGAGCCCGATTATTATCTACTGGGCACGGCGGCAGGATCCGAAAGCACTGGCGAGCCATGCCAGGGCCTATGGCGAATGGCTGGCGTCACCGATTCCGGCGGGAGGACGCTAATGGACGGTTCGAATTTACTCCTTGCCGGGGTGCTGTTTTTGTTTGCCGCCGTCGTCGCGGTCCCGCTTGCCGCGCGTCTCGGCATTGGCGCGGTGCTGGGCTATTTGCTGGCGGGGATCGCCATTGGCCCCTGGGGGCTTGGGTTTATCAGCGATGTGGATGAAATTCTCCACTTCTCCGAGCTGGGCGTGGTCTTCCTGATGTTTATCATCGGGCTGGAGCTGAACCCCGCCAAGCTGTGGCAACTGCGGCAATCTATTTTTGGCGTCGGGGCGGCGCAGGTGTTACTCAGCGCGGCCATTCTCGCGGGACTGCTGATGTTGACGCAGTTTTCCTGGCAGGCCGCGGTGATTGGCGGGATCGGTCTTGCGATGTCGTCGACGGCGATGGCGCTTCAGCTGATGCGCGACAAAGGGATGAACCGCAACGAGGCGGGGCAGCTGGGTTTTTCGGTGCTGCTGTTCCAGGATTTAGCGGTGATCCCGGCGCTGGCGCTGGTGCCGCTGCTGGCGGGCTCCGGAGACGATCATTTCGACTGGATGAAGATCTCCATGAAGGTGCTGGCCTTCGCGGGGATGCTGATCGGCGGACGGTTTTTACTGCGTCCGGTATTCCGGTTTATTGCCGCATCCGGCGTGCGCGAGGTATTCACCGCCGCAACGCTGCTGCTGGTGCTTGGCTCAGCGCTGTTTATGGATGCGCTGGGGCTGTCGATGGCGCTTGGGACGTTTATCGCCGGGGTGCTGCTTGCGGAAAGTGAGTACCGCCACGAGCTGGAGACCGCCATCGATCCGTTTAAGGGGCTGCTGTTAGGGCTGTTCTTTATCTCGGTGGGTATGGCGCTTAATCTTGGCGTGCTCTATACCCATCTGCTGTGGGTTATTGCGAGTGTCGCCGTGCTGGTGGCGGTCAAAACGCTGGTGCTGTATCTCCTCGCGAGGATTTACGGGCTGCGCAGCTCGGAAAGAATGCAGTTTTCCAGCGTGTTAAGCCAGGGTGGAGAATTTGCGTTTGTGCTGTTTTCCACGGCGTCGTCTCAGAAGCTGTTCAAAGATGACCAGATGGCGCTGCTGCTGGTGACGGTTACGCTGTCGATGATGACCACCCCGCTGCTGATGAAGCTGGTGGACAAACTGCTGTCGCGCCGCCTGAATCCCGCAGACGATGAAGACGAAGCGCCGTGGGTGGAAGATGATAAACCGCAGGTGATCGTCGTGGGCTTTGGTCGCTTCGGACAGGTGATTGGTCGCCTGTTGATGGCGAATAAAATGCGCATTACGGTGCTGGAGCGTGATATCAGCGCCGTCAACCTGATGCGCAAATATGGTTATAAGGTGTACTACGGCGATGCGACGCAGCTTGAGCTGTTGCGCTCGGCGGGGGCAGAGGCTGCGGAGTCCATCGTCATCACCTGCAACGATCCGGAAGACACGATGAAGCTGGTGGAGCTGTGCCAGCAGCATTTCCCGCATCTGCATATTCTGGCGCGTGCGCGTGGACGTGTGGAGGCTCACGAACTTTTGCAGGCGGGTGTGAAACACTTCTCCCGCGAAACCTTCTCCAGCGCGCTGGAGCTGGGACGCAAGGCGCTGGTTTCGCTGGGTATGCATCCTCACCAGGCGCAACGCGCCCAGATGCATTTCCGCCGGCTGGATATGCGAATGCTGCGTGAACTGATGCCCGTGCACAGCGACACGGCGCAGATCTCCCGCGTGCGGGAAGCGCGTCGCGAACTGGAGGAGATCTTCCAGCGTGAGATGCAACAGGAACGACGCCAGCTCGACGGCTGGGATGAATTTGAATAAAGGGTAACGAAAGATGGCTGTACGTAAACGCTTTATCGCGGGCGCAAAATGCCCATCCTGCCAGGCGCAAGATACGCTGGCCATGTGGCGTGAAAATAATATCGATATCGTTGAATGTGTTAAGTGCGGTCACCAGATGCGTGAGGCCGATAAAGAAGCCCGCGATCACGTTCGCAAAGAAGAGCAAGTGATCGGCATTTTTCATCCAGACTAGCGATATGCTCTGAGTTTTTTTAAGCTTAAGGGTACACGGGTGCAGATTTCCGCTACAATCTGCGCCAGCAATTTTCCCACGCTCAGGAGATATCATGAAAGTAGCAAAAGACCTGGTGGTCAGCCTGGCCTATCAGGTACGTACAGAAGACGGTGTGTTGGTTGATGAGTCTCCGGTGAGTGCGCCGCTGGACTACCTGCATGGTCACGGTTCCCTGATTTCCGGCCTGGAAACGGCGCTGGAAGGCCATGAAGTTGGCGACAAATTCGACGTTGCTGTAGGCGCGAACGACGCTTACGGTCAGTATGATGACAACCTGGTTCAGCGCGTTCCTAAAGACGTATTCATGGGCGTTGACGAGTTGCAGGTTGGCATGCGCTTCCTGGCGGAAACTGACCAGGGTCCGGTTCCGGTTGAAATCACTGAAGTTGAAGACGACCACGTTGTGGTTGACGGCAACCACATGCTGGCGGGTCAGAACCTGAAGTTCAACGTAGAAGTTGTTGCGATCCGTGAAGCGACCGAAGAAGAGCTGGCTCATGGCCACGTTCACGGTGCGCACGGTCACGACCATGACCACGATCACGGCCATGACGGCTGCTGCGGTGGTCACGGCCACGACCATGGTCATGACCACGGCCACGGTAAAGGTGGTTGCGGTAACGGCGGCTGCGGTTGCCACTGATTCCGTACTCCGGAAAATAAAAAAGCGGGATAATCCCGCTTTTTTTACGCCTCAATAATGAGGTGGTGGTGTCTCTTCTGACTGAGAGGCAATGTTTGACGGCTGCGTGGCCTTCAGCTTTTCCGTCAGCAGGCGCATGTGATCGCGCAGTTTTGCCATTTCAAGCTCATGGGCCGTCACGGTCTGGTTCAGTTCTTCGATGGTGATGTCCTGAAAAGCCAGGCGGCTTTCCAGCTCAGCCAGTCTCGCTTCGATCGTTGTATCCTTCATCATTCACCTCGTTTATCTCTCATTCGCCATAATGGACCAGCGGCGGCGAAGTTTAGCTGACTTTTTCCTTAAGTACAGTATCCATCTCCCTGACAAGAAACTTATTTAAACAAAAATAGTCTGAAAAGAAGCGACATTCGGGGGAGTCTGTCTGTAGATTTCTTCCGCAACGTTTTATAGTACGTCACTCATTTACGTTTAACACTGGGGTGAGAGACCTCAGGTCCTGGAGATATGGATGAAATCACTGTTTAAAGTTACGCTGCTGGCGACCACTATGGCTGTAGCGCTCAATGCGCCGCTGTCTTTCGCTGCTGATACTGCTGCGAAGCCTGCTGCGACTACAGACAGCAAAGCGGCATTCAAAAATGACGACCAGAAATCCGCCTACGCACTTGGCGCGTCTCTGGGTCGTTACATGGAAAACTCTCTGAAAGAACAAGAGAAACTGGGCATCAAACTGGACAAAAACCAGCTGATCGCAGGGGTTCAGGATGCGTTCGCAGACAAGAGCAAACTGTCTGACCAGGAAATCGAGCAGACTCTGCAAGCGTTCGAAGCGCGCGTGAAAGGCGCCGCTCAGACCAAGATGGAAGCAGACGCTAAAGATAACGAAGCGAAAGGCAAAGCCTACCGCGACAAGTTCGCTAAAGAGAAAGGCGTTAAAACCTCTTCTACTGGCCTGATCTATAAAGTTGAGAAAGAAGGTACCGGCGACGCGCCTAAAGACAGCGACACCGTTGTGGTGAACTACAAAGGTACGCTGATCGACGGTAAAGAGTTCGATAACTCTTATACCCGCGGTGAGCCTCTCTCCTTCCGTCTGGATGGTGTGATCCCGGGCTGGACCGAAGGCCTGAAGAACATCAAGAAAGGCGGTAAAATCAAGCTGGTCATCCCACCGGATCTGGCTTACGGCAAAACCGGCGTTCCGGGTATCCCGGCTAACTCCACGCTGGTATTTGATGTAGAACTGCTGGACATCAAACCGGCGCCGAAAGCGGATGCGAAAACAGACGCACCGGCTGACGACAAAGCCGCAGCAGCTAAGAAGTAATCCTGAAAAAAACCGCCGCCTTTACAGGCGGCGGTTTTTTTATTGTGGGGCAGATATAATTAACACTGGAAAGCGTTATACACGCTGTATTAATTTAGTTGTCCGTGTAGATAATGAGCCTGCCCTGAAAACCTAACGACAGGCTCCTGAAAAGGAGTGTTTTTTTCATGTCCAGGTCGCTTTTAACCAACGAAACCAGTGAACTTGATTTGCTGGATCAACGTCCATTTGACCAGACCGACTTCGATATTCTGAAATCCTACGAAGCGGTAGTGGACGGGTTAGCGATGCTCATTGGTTCCCACTGCGAAATCGTATTGCATTCCCTGCAAGATCTTAAGTGTTCCGCTATCCGCATTGCGAATGGTGAGCACACTGGCCGTAAAATTGGTTCGCCAATCACCGACCTTGCATTGCGTATGTTGCATGACATGACCGGCGCGGACAGCAGCGTCTCAAAATGCTATTTCACCCGCGCCAAAAGTGGCGTGCTGATGAAATCAGAAACGATCGCGATTCGAAATCGCGAACACCGGGTAATCGGTTTGCTGTGCATCAACATGAACCTTGATGTGCCATTCTCGCAAATCATGAGCACCTTCATCCCGCCAGAAACGCCGGACGTGGGCTCATCGGTGAACTTTGCTTCTTCGGTTGAGGATCTCGTGACCCAGACGCTGGAGTTCACCATTGAAGAGGTGAATGCCGATCGCAACGTATCCAACAACGCCAAGAATCGTCAGATCGTCCTGAACCTCTATGAGAAAGGGATTTTTGATATCAAAGATGCCATCAACCAGGTGGCCGATCGCCTGAATATCTCCAAACACACGGTTTACCTCTATATTCGCCAGTTCAAAAGCGGCGACTTCCTGGGACAAGACAAGTAATGCGTTTTGCGTTAATGGTGACGGGCCCGGCGTACGGTACCCAGCAGGCCAGCAGCGCGCTACAGTTTGCCCATGCGCTGCTTGATGCCGGTCATGAACTGGCAAGCGTCTTCTTTTATCGCGAAGGCGTATATAACGCGAACCAGTTTACGTCTCCGGCGAGCGATGAGTTTGACCTCGTGCGCGCCTGGCAAAAATTAAACGAAACGCAGGGCGTTGACCTGCATATCTGCGTCGCGGCGGCACTGCGTCGCGGCGTGACGGATGTGACCGAAGCCGAACGCCTTGGTCTGGCGGGGGCTAACCTGCAACCGGGCTTTTCGCTCAGCGGACTGGGTGCCCTGGCACAGGCGGCGTTGACCTGCGACAGAGTGGTGCAATTTTGATGAAGCGCGTAGCGTTTGTTTTTACTTCTGCGCCGCATGGCAGCGCTTCAGGCCGGGAAGGGCTGGATGCATTGCTCGCGACATCGGCTTTAACCGAAGATATCGGCGTCTTCTTTTTAGGCGATGGCGTATTCCAGCTTCTGGCAGGCCAACAACCGCAGGCCATTCTTGCGCGCGACTACATTGCGACCTTTAAAGTTCTGCCGCTCTATGACATTGAAACCTTCTATGTGTGCGCCGACTCGCTGGCCGCGCGTGGGTTAAACGAGAAAACACCGTTCGTGCTGGACGTGACGATCCTGACATCTGCTGCGCTGCGCGAACAACTCTCTCACTACAATACCGTTCTGACTTTCTGAGGCTGTCATGCTCCATACCCTGAGCCGTTCACCGTGGCAATGCGATATCGACACGTTACTGAGCATGCTGCGCGAAGGTGATGATCTGCTGCTGATTCAGGATGGCGTGCTTGCGGCGCTTGAAGGCAGCCGTTTTGTTGAAATCCTCGCGAATGCCCCCATAACAGTCTCTGCGCTGAAAGAGGATCTGGATGCGCGGGGTCTTTCTGGTCAAATTTCAGCCAAAATTGACGTGGTTGGCTATACTGATTTCGTCAATCTTACTGTGACGCACGCCAGTCAAATGAACTGGTGATTTGAGATCGCTGTATATTTCTTGACACCTTTTCGACGTAGCCCTAAAATTTCGCGTCCTCATATTGTATGAGGTCGTTTTATTACGTGTTTACGAAGCAAAAGCTAAAACCAGGAGCTATTTAATGGCAACAGTTAACCAGCTGGTACGCAAACCACGTGCACGCAAAGTTGCAAAAAGCAACGTGCCTGCGCTGGAAGCCTGCCCGCAGAAACGTGGCGTATGTACTCGTGTATATACCACCACTCCTAAAAAACCAAACTCCGCACTGCGTAAAGTATGCCGTGTGCGTTTGACTAACGGTTTCGAAGTGACTTCCTACATCGGTGGTGAAGGTCACAACCTTCAGGAGCACTCCGTGATCCTGATCCGTGGCGGTCGTGTTAAAGACCTTCCGGGTGTTCGTTACCACACCGTTCGTGGTGCGCTGGACTGCTCAGGTGTTAAAGACCGTAAGCAGGCTCGCTCCAAGTACGGCGTGAAGCGTCCTAAGGCTTAATGGTTCTCCGTTAAGTAAGGCCAAACTGATTTATCTTAATGTCAAACTAAACTCGTAGAGTTTTGGACAATCCTGAATTAACAACGGAGTAATCCCATGCCACGTCGTCGCGTCATTGGTCAGCGTAAAATTCTTCCAGATCCGAAATTCGGATCAGAACTGCTGGCAAAATTTGTAAATATCCTGATGGTAGATGGTAAAAAATCTACCGCAGAAGCAATCGTATACAGCGCGCTGGAGACCCTGGCTCAGCGTTCTGGTAAAAATGAACTGGAAGCCTTCGAAGTCGCTCTCGACAACGTGCGCCCGACTGTAGAAGTTAAGTCTCGCCGCGTTGGTGGTTCTACTTATCAGGTTCCAGTTGAAGTTCGTCCGGTTCGTCGTAATGCTCTGGCAATGCGTTGGATCGTTGAAGCTGCTCGTAAACGCGGTGATAAATCCATGGCTCTGCGTCTGGCGAACGAACTTTCTGATGCTGCGGAAAACAAAGGTACCGCAGTTAAGAAACGTGAAGACGTTCACCGTATGGCAGAAGCCAACAAGGCGTTCGCACACTACCGTTGGTAATCCCTTCGGAGTCGTAGTCACCAGGCGGGCGCTTCAGAGAAGCCGCCCGCTCTGGGTAACTTAACTGAACGCCTAAAGATATAAACGAGGAATCAAATGGCTCGTACAACACCCATCGCACGCTACCGTAACATCGGTATCAGTGCGCACATCGACGCCGGTAAAACCACTACTACCGAACGTATTCTGTTCTACACCGGTGTAAACCATAAAATCGGTGAAGTTCATGACGGCGCAGCCACCATGGACTGGATGGAACAGGAGCAGGAGCGTGGTATTACTATCACCTCCGCAGCGACTACTGCATTCTGGTCAGGTATGGCTAAGCAGTACGAACCGCATCGCGTAAACATCATCGACACCCCAGGGCACGTTGACTTCACCATCGAAGTAGAACGTTCCATGCGTGTTCTTGACGGCGCGGTAATGGTTTATTGCGCAGTTGGTGGTGTTCAGCCACAGTCTGAAACCGTATGGCGTCAGGCAAACAAATATAAAGTTCCACGCATCGCGTTCGTTAACAAAATGGACCGTATGGGTGCTAACTTCCTGAAAGTTGTTGGCCAGATCAAAACCCGTCTGGGCGCGAACCCTGTTCCGCTTCAGCTGGCAATTGGTGCTGAAGAAGGTTTCACCGGCGTTATCGACCTGGTGAAAATGAAAGCCATCAACTGGAACGAAGCAGATGCGGGCGTTACCTTCGAATACGAAGATATCCCGGCAGAGATGCAGGACCTGGCTGACGAATGGCACCAGAACCTGATCGAATCCGCAGCAGAAGCTTCTGAAGAGCTGATGGAGAAATACCTGGGTGGTGAAGAACTGTCTGAGCAAGAGATCAAATCTGCTCTGCGTCAGCGCGTTCTGAACAACGAAATCATCCTGGTAACCTGTGGTTCTGCGTTCAAGAACAAAGGTGTTCAGGCGATGCTGGATGCGGTAGTTGACTACCTGCCATCCCCGGTTGACGTTCCTGCGATCAACGGCATCCTGGACGACGGTAAAGATACTCCGGCTGAGCGTCACGCAAGTGATGACGAGCCGTTCTCTGCACTGGCGTTCAAAATTGCTACCGACCCATTCGTGGGTAACCTGACCTTCTTCCGCGTTTACTCTGGTGTGGTTAACTCCGGTGACACCATCCTGAACTCCGTGAAAGCGGCGCGTGAACGTTTTGGCCGTATCGTACAGATGCACGCTAACAAACGTGAAGAGATCAAAGAAGTTCGTGCGGGCGACATCGCTGCTGCTATCGGTCTGAAAGACGTGACCACTGGTGACACCCTGTGTGACCCGGATCACCCGATCATTCTGGAGCGTATGGAATTCCCTGAGCCGGTAATCTCCATCGCAGTTGAACCAAAAACCAAAGCTGACCAGGAAAAAATGGGTCTGGCTCTGGGCCGTCTGGCGAAAGAAGACCCATCATTCCGCGTATGGACTGATGAAGAATCTAACCAGACCATCATCGCTGGTATGGGTGAACTGCACCTGGACATCATCGTTGACCGTATGAAGCGTGAATTCAACGTTGAAGCGAACGTGGGTAAACCTCAGGTTGCTTACCGCGAAGCGATTCGCGCGAAAGTTACCGATGTTGAAGGTAAACACGCTAAGCAGTCTGGTGGTCGCGGTCAGTACGGTCACGTTGTGATCGACATGTACCCACTGGAGCCGGGCTCTAACCCTAAAGGTTACGAGTTCATCAACGACATCAAAGGTGGTGTAATTCCTGGCGAATACATCCCTGCCGTTGATAAAGGCATCCAGGAGCAGCTGAAAGCTGGTCCTCTGGCTGGTTACCCGGTTGTAGACATGGGTGTTCGTCTGCACTTCGGTTCTTACCACGACGTTGACTCCTCTGAACTGGCGTTTAAACTGGCTGCGTCTATTGCCTTTAAAGAAGGCTTTAAGAAAGCAAAACCAGTTCTGCTTGAGCCGATCATGAAGGTTGAAGTAGAAACTCCTGAAGAGAACACCGGTGACGTTATCGGTGACTTGAGCCGTCGTCGCGGTATGCTGCGTGGTCAGGAATCCGAAGTAACTGGCGTTAAGATCCACGCTGAAGTTCCGCTGTCTGAAATGTTCGGATATGCAACTCAGCTGCGTTCTCTGACCAAAGGTCGTGCATCATACACTATGGAATTCCTGAAGTATGATGATGCGCCGAACAACGTTGCTCAGGCCGTTATCGAAGCCCGTGGTAAGTAATCCACAGGATTAAAACCTAAGTCCCGTGCTCTCTCCGAAGGGGAGAGCACTATAGTAAGGAATATAGCCGTGTCTAAAGAAAAATTTGAACGTACAAAACCGCACGTCAACGTTGGTACTATCGGCCACGTTGACCATGGTAAAACTACCCTGACTGCTGCAATCACCACTGTACTGGCTAAAACCTACGGCGGTGCTGCTCGTGCTTTCGACCAGATCGATAACGCACCAGAAGAAAAAGCTCGTGGTATCACCATCAACACCTCTCACGTTGAGTATGACACCCCGACTCGCCACTACGCACACGTAGACTGCCCAGGCCACGCCGACTATGTTAAAAACATGATCACCGGTGCTGCGCAGATGGACGGCGCGATCCTGGTTGTTGCTGCGACTGACGGCCCTATGCCTCAGACTCGTGAGCACATCCTGCTGGGTCGTCAGGTAGGCGTTCCTTTCATCATCGTGTTCCTGAACAAATGTGACATGGTTGATGACGAAGAGCTGCTGGAACTGGTAGAGATGGAAGTTCGTGAACTGCTGTCTCAGTACGATTTCCCAGGCGACGACACTCCAATCGTTCGTGGTTCCGCGCTGAAAGCGCTGGAAGGCGAAGCAGAGTGGGAAG
>NZ_JBSKJP010000007.1:0-208386 GCF_053709615.1 Enterobacter sp. UPMP2061 | reverse complement strand
TTTCACCAATCGGTAGAATGGTGCGGTCGAACTGCTCGTTCAGCACTTCACCCATCGCCAGGTAGATTGCGCTTGCGCCGCACACCAGACCGACCCAGCCGGCAACGTGAACGATGCCTTCGTTATCCGCCAGGTGACCGATGGCCAGCAGGGCGAACAGGACGGTCAGGCTCAGGAAGACGAATTGCAGCGCGCGGTTCGCCTTAAGGGTGCCGAAGAACATGAACAGGGTGAACACGCCCCACAGTCCCAGGTACACGCCCAGGAAATGGGCGTTTGCCGCCTCCGCGAGGCCCATTTTAGGCATCAGCAGAATCGCGACCAGGGTCAGCCAGAAGGAACCGTAAGAGGTAAAGGCGGTTAAGCCGAAGGTGTTGCCTTTCTTATATTCCAGCAGGCCCGCAAAGATCTGTGCGATACCGCCGTAAAAAATGCCCATCGCCAGGATAATGCCGTCCATCGGGAACATCCCGATATTATGCAGGTTCAGCAGAATGGTGGTCATGCCAAAACCCATCAGGCCCAGCGGAGCCGGATTAGCCAACTTAGTGTTGCCCATAAGTCCTCAAAAAAATCATCATTAATATGGTGAAATGGTTAAACCCGCGCCAGTTCTCCCTGACGGGGCGCGGCATCATAATGGGCGGCATCGACGCCGTCTATGATCTCACCGGGGTGAAATTAAAAAATTTTTTATCCTTCCCCCTTGATGGATGCCGTTGTGACCCCATCTTGTAAGCAACCGCAGTGTGTGGACCTGAAAAAAATCAAATCTGGGCAGTTGAAAAAGCACGTTCTGCCCTTATTACAGGTACACAACCACATGTTGACTGAATTTTTAGTGGAGACGTTTAGATGGGTAAAATTATTGGTATCGACCTGGGTACTACCAACTCTTGTGTAGCGATTATGGATGGCACTACTGCACGTGTGCTGGAGAACGCCGAGGGCGATCGCACCACGCCTTCTATCATTGCTTATACCCAGGATGGTGAAACTCTGGTTGGTCAGCCGGCTAAACGTCAGGCAGTGACAAACCCGCAAAACACCCTGTTTGCGATCAAACGCCTGATTGGCCGCCGCTTCCAGGACGAAGAAGTTCAGCGTGACGTTTCTATCATGCCTTACAAAATCATCGCAGCCGATAACGGCGATGCATGGCTTGATGTGAAAGGCACCAAAACGGCACCTCCGCAGATCTCTGCTGAAGTGCTGAAGAAAATGAAGAAAACCGCGGAAGATTACCTGGGTGAACCGGTAACTGAAGCTGTTATCACCGTACCTGCTTACTTCAACGATGCTCAGCGTCAGGCAACCAAAGATGCTGGCCGTATCGCAGGTCTGGAAGTAAAACGTATCATCAACGAACCAACCGCAGCAGCACTGGCTTACGGTCTGGATAAAGAAGTCGGCAACCGTACTATCGCGGTTTACGACCTGGGTGGTGGTACCTTCGATATCTCTATTATCGAAATCGACGATGTTGACGGCGAAAAAACCTTCGAAGTTCTGGCAACCAATGGTGATACTCACCTGGGTGGTGAAGACTTCGATACCCGTCTGATCAACTACCTCGTTGACGAGTTCAAGAAAGATCAGGGCATTGACCTGCGTAACGACCCGCTGGCTATGCAGCGCCTGAAAGAAGCCGCTGAGAAAGCGAAGATCGAGCTGTCTTCCGCTCAGCAGACCGACGTGAACCTGCCGTACATCACCGCAGACGCGACCGGTCCAAAACACATGAACATCAAAGTGACCCGTGCGAAACTGGAAAGCCTGGTAGAAGACCTGGTGAACCGTTCTATCGAGCCACTGAAAGTTGCATTGCAGGACGCTGGCCTGTCCGTGTCTGACATTCAGGACGTTATCCTGGTAGGTGGTCAGACTCGTATGCCAATGGTTCAGAAGAAAGTTGCTGAATTCTTTGGTAAAGAGCCACGTAAAGACGTGAACCCGGACGAAGCGGTTGCTATCGGTGCTGCGGTTCAGGGTGGTGTACTGACCGGTGAAGTGAAAGACGTACTGCTGCTGGACGTTACCCCGCTGTCTCTGGGTATCGAAACCATGGGTGGCGTGATGACTCCGCTCATCAACAAGAACACCACTATCCCGACGAAACACAGCCAGGTGTTCTCTACCGCTGAAGACAACCAGTCTGCGGTAACCATCCATGTGATTCAGGGTGAGCGTAAGCGTGCGGCGGATAACAAATCTCTGGGTCAGTTCAACCTGGACGGTATTAACCCGGCACCACGCGGCATGCCACAGATCGAAGTCACCTTCGACATCGATGCTGACGGTATCCTGCACGTGTCTGCGAAAGACAAAAACAGCGGTAAAGAGCAGAAGATCACCATCAAGGCATCTTCTGGCCTGAACGAAGCGGAAATCGAAAAAATGGTTCGTGATGCCGAAGCTAACGCGGAATCCGATCGTAAGTTCGAAGAGCTGGTTCAGACCCGTAACCAGGGTGACCATCTGCTGCACAGCACCCGTAAGCAGGTTGAAGAAGCGGGCGATAAACTGCCAGCGGAAGACAAAACTGCAATCGAAACTGCACTGAGCGCGCTGGAAACGTCTCTGAAAGGCGAAGACAAAGCGGACATCGAAGCGAAGATGCAGGAGCTGGCACAGGTTTCTCAGAAGCTGATGGAAATCGCTCAGCAGCAGCACGCACAGCAGCAGGCGGGCGCTGAGGCTTCCCAGAACAACGCGAAAGACGACGATGTTGTCGACGCTGAGTTCGAAGAAGTGAAAGACAAAAAATAATCGCCCTGATGCAGGGTAAGTAATCGGCACGGGCGTAGGAGAATTCTCCACGCCCGTGCTCGCATGTTAAGGGGCTTAAAAAAACCAATGGCAAAGCAAGACTATTACGAGATTTTAGGCGTTCCGAAAACTGCGGAAGAGCGTGAAATCAAAAAGGCGTATAAGCGCCTGGCCATGAAATTCCACCCTGACCGTAATCAGGGTGACAAAGAGGCTGAAGCCAAATTTAAAGAGATTAAAGAAGCCTACGAAGTCCTGACCGATGCACAAAAACGTGCGGCCTATGACCAGTATGGTCACGCGGCCTTTGAACAGGGCGGCATGGGCGGCGGTGGATTTGGTGGCGGCGGCTTCGGCGGCGGCGCTGATTTCAGCGATATCTTTGGTGATGTTTTTGGCGATATCTTCGGCGGCGGGCGTGGTCGTCAGCGCGCGGCGCGCGGCGCAGACCTGCGCTACAACATGGACCTGACGCTGGAAGAAGCGGTTCGTGGCGTAACCAAAGAGATCCGTATCCCGACGCTGGAAGAGTGTGACGTTTGCCACGGCAGCGGCGCGAAAGCGGGGACTCAGCCACAGACCTGCCCAACCTGTCATGGTTCCGGTCAGGTGCAGATGCGCCAGGGCTTCTTCGCGGTGCAGCAGGCCTGTCCGCACTGTCATGGTCGCGGTACGCTGATTAAAGATCCGTGCACCAAATGTCACGGTCACGGTCGCGTAGAGAAAACCAAAACGCTGTCCGTTAAGATCCCGGCAGGCGTGGATACGGGCGACCGCATCCGTCTGGCAGGTGAGGGTGAAGCCGGCGAGCACGGCGCACCGGCAGGCGATCTGTACGTTCAGGTTCAGGTGAAGCAGCACGCCATCTTCGAGCGTGAAGGTAACAACCTGTACTGTGAAGTGCCGATCAACTTTGCGATGGCGGCGCTGGGCGGCGAAATCGAAGTGCCGACGCTGGACGGTCGCGTTAACCTGAAAATCCCTGGCGAAACCCAGACCGGCAAGCTGTTCCGCATGCGCGGCAAAGGCGTTAAATCCGTTCGCGGTGGCGCGCAGGGTGACCTGTTATGCCGCGTAGTCGTGGAAACGCCGGTCGGCCTGAACGATAAGCAGAAACAGCTGCTGAAAGAGCTTCAGGAAAGCTTTGGCGGCCCGACGGGTGAGAAAAACAGCCCGCGCTCCAAAAGCTTCTTCGATGGCGTCAAAAAATTCTTCGACGATTTAACCCGCTAACCCGCCAGCTGGTTACTATCCTTTAAAGCCCGGAAGCGATTCCGGGCTTTTTGCTTTTTAGCGTTATACCTCGGTTAAACTGAATCTATAACCAATATTAATCTGTTTTTACCGATCTGTTTGCGCTGATATTATGGTTTTACCGAGGTATTGTTGTAAAAGAGAGTTTAAACGTGAAATTACTACACCGTTTCTTTAGCAGTGAGGCATCCGGCGGCGTCATCCTGATTATTGCTGCTGCGGCCGCCATGCTGCTCGCCAATATGGGCATGACGCGCGATCTCTATCACGCATTTCTGGAAACGCCCGTCGAGCTGAAGGTCGGGGCGCTGGAAATTAACAAGAACATGCTGCTGTGGATCAACGATGCGCTGATGGCGGTGTTCTTCCTGCTGGTGGGCCTGGAGGTTAAACGTGAGCTGGTGATCGGTTCGCTTGCCAGCCGTCAGCGCGCGGCGTTTCCGGTGATCGCGGCGATTGGCGGGATGATCGTTCCGGCGTTGCTCTTTCTCGCGTTTGCGTGGCAGGATCCGGTTGCGCGTGACGGCTGGGCGATCCCGGCCGCAACGGATATCGCGTTTGCGCTCGGGGTCTTAGCCTTGCTCGGTAGCCGCGTCCCGGTAGCGCTGAAAATTTTCCTGATGGCGCTGGCGATTATCGATGACCTGGGCGCTATCGTGATTATCGCGCTGTTCTACACCAGCGATCTGTCGGTTCTGTCGCTGAGCGTGGCGGCCGTGGCTATTGCGGTGCTGGCGTTGCTGAACGTCTTCAACGTCCGACGTACGGGTATTTATATTCTGGTGGGCATGGTGCTGTGGACGGCGGTGCTGAAGTCTGGCGTGCATGCCACGCTGGCGGGCGTCATCGTTGGCTTCTTTATTCCGCTGAAGGAGCAGGACGGCAAATCGCCTGCCAGACAGCTTGAGCATGTGCTTCATCCGTGGGTGGGCTTTATGATCCTGCCGCTGTTTGCGTTTGCCAACGCGGGTGTTTCCCTGACCGGGGTTACCCTGGACGGACTCACCTCCGTGCTGCCGCTGGGTATCATCGCCGGTCTGTTTATCGGTAAGCCGCTGGGTATCAGCCTGTTCTGCTGGCTGGCGCTGAAGCTGAAGCTGGCGTCATTGCCAAACGGGACCACCTTTAGCCAGATTATGGCCGTCGGCGTGCTGTGCGGTATTGGATTCACCATGTCGATCTTTATCTCGACGCTGGCGTTTGGCGCAAGCGCGCCTGAGCTTATCGTCTGGGCGAAACTCGGCATTCTTATCGGGTCGCTGCTGGCCGCGGTTATCGGTTATACCTTGTTGAAGGTGAAGTTGTCCGGACAGGCTGTCCAGGCATAACAGGAAACCGGGAGGAGGGAAGCCTTCTCCCGATAAACTATCAGGGAGTGAAAACGTGATGTCTCATTTGAACTATAACCATCTCTATTACTTCTGGCATGTCTACAAGCAGGGCTCGGTCGTGGGCGCCGCAGAGGCGCTCTACCTGACGCCACAGACTATCACCGGGCAAATCAAAGCCCTGGAAGAGCGGTTACAGGGCAAGTTGTTCAAGCGCAAGGGCCGTGGGATTGAGCCCAGTGAACTGGGCGAGCTGGTGTTCCGCTATGCGGACAAGATGTTTACCCTGAGCCAGGAGATGCTGGATATCGTTAACTATCGCAAAGAGTCTAACCTCCTCTTTGACGTGGGCGTGGCGGATGCGTTGTCGAAACGGCTGGTAAGCGGCGTGCTGGATGCCGCCGTCGTTGAGGATGAGCAAATTCATCTGCGCTGCTTTGAGTCCACTCACGAGATGCTGCTGGAACAGCTGAGCCAGCATAAGCTGGATATGATTATCTCGGACTGCCCAATCGACTCCACGCAGCAGGAAGGCTTGTTCTCGGTGAAAATTGGCGAATGCGGCGTCAGTTTCTGGTGCATCAATCCGCCGCCGGAAAAACCGTTTCCGGCTTGCCTGGAAGAGCGCCGCTTGCTAGTGCCGGGGAGGCGGTCCATGCTCGGACGGAAGCTGCTGAACTGGTTTAACTCGCAGGGGCTGAACGTAGAAATCCTCGGTGAGTTCGACGATGCGGCGCTGATGAAAGCCTTTGGCGAGGCGCACAACGCTATCTTCGTCGCTCCGACGCTGTATGCGCACGATCTCTATTCAGACGACAAGATTACCGAGATTGGCAGGGTGGATAACGTGATGGAAGAGTATCACGCCATATTCGCCGAAAGGATGATTCAGCATCCGGCGGTACAGCGAATCTGCAACCGCGACTACTCGGCGCTGTTTACGCCGCCGGCAATCTGAAGACATAAAAAAACCCGCGTTAAGCGGGTTCTTTCAAACAAGCAACAACAAGTGGCGATTAAGCCAGTTTGTTGATCTGCGCGGTCAGGTTTGCTTTATGACGCGCTGCTTTGTTTTTGTGGATCAGACCTTTAGCAGCCTGACGATCCACGATTGGTTGCATTTCGTTAAATGCGTTCTGCGCTGCAGCTTTGTCGCCAGCTTCGATTGCTGCGTATACTTTCTTGATGAAAGTACGCATCATAGAGCGACGGCTTGCATTGTGCTTACGAGCCTTTTCAGACTGAACGGCACGTTTCTTAGCTGATTTGATATTAGCCAAGGTCCAACTCCCAAATATGATCTATGTGGACAATTCAAAGGCCGAGGAATATGCCCTCTATACCTTCTTTTGTCAATGGATTTGTGCAAATAAGCGCCGTTAATGTGGCGACGCTACGTTACGTAGTGATGGCGCAGGATTCTACCAGCTTGTCGTTCGTGAATACAGCTTTTCGGCGTAAAAATCGCAGTTCGCGGACAGATTTTTTTGCTGCGAAAGGTCAGCGTGATGAAATCATACGGCTTTCTGTTTAGCGTGAACAATCGCCGGTTAACCTTAACCGCTGTACAAGGTATACTTTGGCGATTTTCACTGTTTTGAGCCAGTCATGAAGCTGATACGCGGCATACATAATCTCAGTCAAGCCCCGCACGGGTGCGTGCTGACCATTGGTAATTTCGACGGCGTGCATCGTGGGCATCAGGCGCTGTTGCAGGGATTGCGTAAAGAAGGCGAGGCGCGAGGCCTGCCCGTCGTGGTGATGATTTTCGAGCCTCAGCCGCTGGAGCTGTTTGCAGGCGAGAAATCCCCCGCGCGGCTGACGCGTCTGCGTGAGAAGTTACGCTACCTGGCGGAGTCAGGGGTGGACTACGTCCTGTGCGTACGGTTCGACCGTCGTTTTGCCGCGCTGACCGCACAAAATTTTGTCAGCGACCTGTTGGTCAGGCAGCTTGGCGTGCAGTTTCTCGCCGTGGGCGATGATTTCCGCTTTGGCGCTGGTCGTCAGGGCGATTTCTTGTTATTACAGAAGGCTGGCCTGGAGTACGGGTTTGACGTCACCAGCACGATGACCTTCTGTGAGGGCGGCGTGCGCGTCAGCAGCACGGCGGTACGTCAGGCGCTGGCGAACGATGAACTGGACACGGCAGAAACGCTGCTGGGTCACCCGTTCACAATTTCAGGTCGCGTGGTCCATGGCGATGCGCTGGGCCGCACGATAGGTTTCCCGACGGCGAATATACCGCTGCGTCGTCAGGTCTCCCCGGTTAAAGGGGTCTATGCGGTGGAAGTGGCAGGACTGGGCGAGAAGCCTTTCTACGGCGTCGCCAACATTGGCACACGTCCAACGGTTGCCGGTGTGCGTCAACAGTTAGAAGTACACCTGCTGGACGTTGTAATGGACCTGTATGGTCGCCATATAGATGTGATACTGCGTAAAAAAATACGCAATGAACAGCGATTCGCTTCGCTGGATGAACTTAAAGCGCAAATCGCGCGAGATGAATTAACGGCCCGCGAGTTTTTTGGGCTTTAGAACCGGCTTAACTGCCTACGTGATAAATACGGAACCGAGAATCTGATGAGTGACTATAAATCAACCCTGAATTTGCCGGAAACAGGGTTCCCGATGCGCGGCGATCTCGCCAAGCGTGAACCGGGAATGCTGGCGCGTTGGACCGATGATGACCTGTACGGCATCATTCGTGCAGCCAAAAAAGGCAAAAAAACCTTCATTCTGCATGATGGCCCTCCATATGCGAATGGCAGCATTCATATTGGTCACTCTGTAAACAAGATTCTGAAAGACATTATCGTGAAGTCCAAAGGACTCGCGGGATATGACTCGCCTTACGTTCCGGGCTGGGACTGCCATGGTCTGCCAATCGAGCTGAAAGTTGAGCAAGAGTACGGTAAGCCGGGTGAGAAGTTCACCGCCGCAGAATTCCGCGCGAAATGCCGCGAATACGCTGCCACCCAGGTTGACGGTCAGCGCGCTGACTTCATCCGTCTGGGCGTGCTGGGTGACTGGTCGCATCCGTACCTGACCATGGACTTCAAAACCGAAGCCAACATCATCCGAGCGCTGGGTAAAATCATCGGCAACGGTCACCTGCACAAAGGCGCGAAGCCGGTGCACTGGTGCGTCGACTGCCGCTCTGCGCTGGCAGAAGCGGAAGTGGAGTATTACGACAAAACCTCGCCTTCTATCGACGTGGCCTTCGAAGCGGTCGATCAGGATGCGATCAAAGCTAAATTTGGTCTGCCTGGCGTAAGCGGCCCGATCTCTCTGGTGATCTGGACCACCACCCCGTGGACGCTGCCTGCTAACCGCGCGATCTCCCTTTCTGGCGAGTTTGAGTATGCGCTGGTGCAGATTGATGGCCGTGCGGTTATCCTGGCGAAAGACCTGGTCGAAAGCGTGCTGAAACGCGCGAACATCACCGATTACACCGTGCTGGGCACCGTAAAAGGTGACGCGCTGGAACTGATGCGCTTCAAACACCCGTTCCTGGACTTCGACGTTCCGGCGATCCTGGGCGACCACGTCACGCTGGACGCGGGTACCGGTGCGGTGCATACCGCCGGTGGCCACGGTCCTGACGACTACAACATCAGCCTGAAATATGGTCTGGAAATCGCTAACCCGGTTGGTCCGGACGGCTCTTACCTGCCAGGCACGTACCCGGCGCTGGACGGCATCAACGTCTTTAAAGCTAACGACATCATCGTTGACATGCTGCGCACCAGCGGCGCGCTGCTGCACGTTGAGAAAATGCAGCACAGCTATCCGTGCTGCTGGCGTCACAAGACCCCGATCATCTTCCGTGCGACCCCGCAGTGGTTCATCAGCATGGATCAGAAAGGCCTGCGCGCCCAGTCTCTGAAAGAGATCAAAGGCGTGCAGTGGATCCCTGACTGGGGCCAGGCGCGTATCGAATCCATGGTGGCTAACCGTCCTGACTGGTGTATCTCCCGTCAGCGCACCTGGGGCGTGCCGATGTCTCTGTTCGTACATAAAGAGACGCAGGAGCTGCACCCGAACACTCTGGAACTGATGGAAGAAGTGGCGAAGCGCGTCGAAGTTGACGGCATTCAGGCGTGGTGGGATCTCGACGCCCGCGACATCCTGGGCGCTGACGCAGACAGCTACGAGAAAGTGCCGGATACCCTGGACGTGTGGTTCGATTCCGGGTCTACCCACTCCTCCGTGGTTGATGTGCGTCCGGAGTTTGCTGGTCACGCTGCCGATATGTATCTGGAAGGGTCTGACCAACACCGCGGCTGGTTCATGTCATCGCTGATGATCTCCACCGCCATGAAGGGTAAAGCACCTTACCGCCAGGTATTGACCCACGGCTTCACCGTGGATGGTCAGGGCCGTAAGATGTCCAAATCTATCGGTAACACCGTTTCTCCGCAGGACGTGATGAACAAACTGGGCGCGGACATTCTGCGTCTGTGGGTGGCCTCTACCGACTACACCGGCGAAATGGCGGTCTCTGATGAGATCCTGAAACGTGCTGCTGACAGCTATCGTCGTATTCGTAACACCGCGCGCTTCCTGCTGGCGAACCTGAACGGGTTCGATCCGGTGAAAGACATGGTGAAGCCGGAAGAGATGGTTGTGCTCGATCGCTGGGCGGTAGGCTGCGCGAAAGCGGCGCAGGAAGATATTCTTAAAGCCTATGAGTCTTACGACTTCCACGAAGTGGTGCAGCGCCTGATGCGCTTCTGCTCCATCGAGATGGGCTCGTTCTACCTCGACATCATCAAAGACCGCCAGTACACCGCGAAAGCGGACAGCGTGGCGCGTCGTAGCTGCCAGACTGCGCTGTTCCACATCGCAGAGGCGCTGGTACGCTGGATGGCGCCGATCATGTCCTTCACCGCGGATGAAATCTGGGGTTACCTGCCGGGTGACCGCGAGAAGTATGTCTTCACCGGCGAGTGGTACGAAGGTCTGTTCGACCTCTCCAGCACTGAAGCAATGAACGATGCCTACTGGGACGAGCTGCTGAAAGTGCGTGGCGAAGTGAATAAGGTTATCGAGCAGGCGCGCGCTGACAAGAAAGTCGGTGGCTCTCTGGAAGCGACCGTGACCCTCTACGCCGAACCGGAGCTGGCGGCCAAACTGACCGCGCTGGGCGATGAATTACGATTTGTCCTGTTGACCTCCGGTGCGAAAGTTGCGGATTATGCCGAAGCTACTGCTGATGCTCAGCAGAGTGAACTGCTCAAAGGACTGAAGGTCGCACTGAGCAAAGCCGACGGTGAGAAATGCCCGCGTTGCTGGCATTACACCACCGATGTTGGCCAGGTGGCGGAACACGCAGACATCTGCGGACGCTGTGTAAGCAACGTCGCCGGTGACGGCGAAAAACGTAAGTTTGCCTGATGAGTAAAACTCTCTGTTCAACAGGACTGCGCTGGCTGTGGCTGGTGGTGGTGGTGCTGATTATTGATTTGGGCAGCAAGTTCCTGATCCTCCAGAATTTCGCTCTGGGGGATACGGTCCCGCTGTTTCCGTCGCTTAACCTGCACTATGCCCGCAACTATGGTGCGGCGTTTAGTTTCCTTGCCGACAGCGGTGGCTGGCAGCGCTGGTTCTTCGCGGGTATCGCTATCGGTATCTGCGTCGTGCTGGCGGTGCTGATGTACCGCTCAAAGGCCACGCAAAAGCTGAATAACATCGCCTACGCGCTGATCATTGGCGGCGCGCTGGGTAACCTGTTTGACCGCCTGTGGCACGGCTTTGTGGTCGATATGATCGACTTTTACGTTGGCGACTGGCACTTCGCGACCTTTAACCTCGCCGATAGCGCAATATGCGTTGGTGCGGCGTTAATCGTGCTGGAAGGCTTCTTGCCTAAACCGGCCGCGAAAGAGCAGGCGTAACAAAACCAGCCGGGTGACGCGTAGCGATCCCGGCCTACAGAATTTGTGGCCCCCGTAGGCCCGGTAAGCGTAGCGCCACCGGGCAACAGGTGACCCAAAACAAGCGAGCAATTTGCATGTCTAAATCCGTACAGAGCAACAGCGCGGTTCTCGTTCATTTCACGCTGAAGCTGGATGACGGCTCCACGGCCGAATCCACCCGCAATAATGGCAAACCGGCGCTGTTTCGTCTGGGTGACACCTCCCTGTCTGAAGGCCTTGAGCAGCAGCTTCTGGGTCTGAAAGAGGGCGAGAAAAAAGCGTTTTCGCTGGAGCCGGATGCGGCATTTGGCGTGCCAAGCCCGGACCTGATCCAGTATTTCTCGCGTCGTGAGTTTATGGATGCGGGTGAACCAGAAATCGGGGCGATTATGCTCTTTACCGCTATGGACGGCAGCGAAATGCCTGGCGTGATCCGAGAAATCAACGGTGATTCTATCACCGTCGATTTCAACCATCCGCTTGCCGGGCGTACCGTTCATTTTGATGTCGAAGTGCTGGAGATCGATCCGGCACTGGAGGAGTAAAATGCAGATCCTGTTGGCTAACCCGCGCGGCTTCTGCGCCGGTGTAGACCGCGCTATCAGCATTGTTGAAAACGCGCTGGAGATTTACGGCGCGCCGATTTACGTGCGTCACGAAGTGGTGCACAACCGTTACGTGGTCGACAGCCTGCGCGAGCGCGGTGCGATTTTTATCGAGCAGATCAGCGAAGTGCCGGACGGCGCAATCCTCATCTTCTCCGCGCACGGCGTCTCTCAGGCGGTACGCAACGAGGCGAAAAGCCGCGATCTGACCGTATTCGATGCCACCTGTCCGTTAGTGACAAAAGTGCATATGGAAGTGGCGCGCGCCAGCCGTCGTGGTGAAGAGTCAATTCTGATTGGTCACGCCGGTCACCCGGAAGTTGAAGGCACCATGGGCCAGTACAGCAACCCGGAAGGGGGCATGTACCTGGTCGAATCACCGGAAGATGTGTTTACCCTGGACGTGAAAAACGAAGCCCGTCTGTCGTTTATGACCCAGACGACGCTTTCCGTAGACGACACCTCAGACGTGATTGACGCCCTGCGCCAGCGCTTCCCGAAAATCGTCGGGCCGCGCAAAGATGATATTTGTTATGCAACCACCAACCGTCAGGAAGCCGTGCGCGCGCTGGCTGAACAGGCGGACGTGGTGCTGGTGGTCGGCTCGAAAAACTCCTCTAACTCCAACCGTCTGGCCGAACTGGCGCAGCGTATGGGGAAAGCGGCGTTCCTGATCGACGACGCAACGGACATTCAGGAAGCGTGGGTGAAAAACGCGGCCTGCGTCGGTGTTACCGCAGGCGCTTCAGCGCCGGATATCCTGGTTCAAAACGTCATTGCCCGCCTGCAAGAGCTGGGCGGTGGCGAAGCGGTGCCGCTGGAAGGCCGTGAAGAGAACATTGTCTTCGAAGTGCCGAAAGAGCTGCGAATCGACGCCCGCGAAGTGGAATAATGTCCTCTCAATCTTCAAAATGCCGGTGGCGAAAGCCTCCGGCATTTTTGTTTCTGGTTAACTGTGATTCACCATCAATTTTGACGCTTTTTCCAGTAGGTTAATCGTTTAATCTGCCATCATGATATTGCTGTTCTCCTCGGGCCGGAGAGCGATATGAATTCAGACATCTTTTTGCCACCTCAGTTGACGTGGGCTACCGGCGCGCTAGCCGGCGGGCCGCTTATCCGCAAAACGACTCGTCTTGCGGATCTTCCCGGGATCTTCGCAGACGGCGAGGCGTGGAAGTGCGGCAATCCTCAAAAAAGCGTGTATGACGTAGACGTACTGGGCTCGCCCGTAGGGGAAGGGGCACTCTTCGTTGGGGTAACTCACCTGCGTGCGGGTAACGTGGGCGATGAGTTCTTTATGACTCGCGGTCATTTTCATCAGCGCCGCGAACAGGGGGAGGTCTATTTTGGCCTGCGCGGATGTGGCTTGTTGCTGCTGCAAACGGAGGCGGGCGACGCGCGGCTTGAGCAGGTGACGGCTGGCTCCGTGCATATTATTCCTCCTTTTACAGCGCATCGTTTGATTAACACTGGCAACGAGACGCTATCCTCCCTTGCCGTCTGGCCGAGCATTGCGGGACACGACTATGCGGCGCTGGCAGAGGGCTTCACCCTGCGGATCTTTGCCTCCGGGGAAGGTTACGAGGTGCGCCATGGCTAACTATGGCCTTGATATGACCATCACCCGTCAGCCGCTCGGTTTTTGCTACGGAGAGGATGTTACCGGGCCGATGCCGGAGATCAGAACACTGGATCAGATCCGCCCGTCGCTGCGCAATCCGGACTGCGAAGGGCCTGAACAGGTGTATGCCATCGCGATGGACGTGGCGCGTCTGGCGGACAGGCCGGAGCTCGAAAAACGCATGCTGCTTTTTGGTGTGGTCACCTACGCGGCAGGCACGCTTGGCGATGAGCCGGTCCGCAGCCAGGGTCATGTTCACCGCATTAGCCAGCACAGCGGATGGTCGCCCCCTGAGCTGTACGAAATCTGGCAGGGTAAAGCGATTATCTACATGCAGGAGTATGTGGACGAGGAGCCGGGACGCTGTTTTGCGGTACTCGCGGGGCCGGGTGAAAAGGTACTGGTCCCTCCCGGATGGGGCCATGCGACGATTTCGGCCTCGCCCAATGAGCCGCTGACGTTTGGTGCGTGGTGCGATCGGGAATATGGCTTTGAGTATGAGGCCGTTCGTGCACGAAAAGGTCTGGCCTGGTATCCCTTAGTTCAGGGTAATCATATTGTCTGGCAGCATAACTGTCACTACAGACCTGGGCGCTTGCAGATGATTACGCCGAGAAGTTATCCGGAATTCGGCATTACTGATGCGCCTGTTTATCAGCAGTTTATTGATGACCCCGCACGGTTCCAGTTTATTTCGCGTCCGGATAAAGTCGCAGAACTGTGGAATAACTTCCATCCATAAAGAAGCCGGGGCATTGCCCCGGTTTTCTTATCCTGCAAACAAACCGGACGCCACGCCAAGCGCTGCCAGTATAAGCAGCAATATCATGGCTTTTACCGGCGACACGCCGCGTTTTGCCATCAGATACCAGGTCCCCAGCACCACCGCCAGCGGAAGCAGCTGCGGGAAAATACCGTCCAGCATCTGCTGAACGTGAATGTTAACCCCGTCCCGGGTGATGAACTCCAGCCCGGTGCCGAGCTTCACGTAGCTGGCCGCCACGCCGCCCATGACAAATACGCCCAGTAGCGAGAGCGCTTCCCGTAGCCGGGTAGATTTGCTGCTGACCAGCATCTCCACGGAGCCTGATCCCATCTGGTAGCCTTTGAGAAACAGGAACCAGGAGCCAGGGATAATGATGGCCAGCCAGGCAACGGTATAAAACAGTGGACCGAGGATATTTCCGCCTGCCGCCAGCGCCATCCCAATGCTAAGCAGGATCGGGATCAGCATGCCGGGGATCATCGAATCGCCGATCCCGGCAATTGGCCCCATCAGGCCTACCTTCAGGGTATTTATGGTTTCACCGTCAATCGGCTCGCCGTTGGCTTTTTTCTCCTCCAGCCCCAGCGCCATACCGTTAACGATCGCGCCAATCTGTGGCTCCGTGTTGTAGAACGACGCGTGACGGCGCAGCATCTCGGTACGTTGTACCGGGTCGGGATAGAGCTTTTTTGCGACCGGCAGCATGCTCAGGCAAAAGCCGAAGGATTCAAGGCGTTCAAAGCTCATTGAGGAGAGGTTGTGCATCATCCACGCTCGCCAGCAGCGGCGCAGATCCTTGCGGGTGAGTTTACGTTCTTCCATCAGAATTCATCCTCGTCGTCAGGGACAGGTGCTGAAGCCACGGCCTGCGGTGCCTCGGGTTTATAGTTGTAATGAATCAGTGCCAGCAGGGCGCCCACGATCACCAGCGCGACCATATTGAGTTTCAGGAAAACGATGCAAACGAAGCCCACCAGAAAGTAGATGAGCATGGTATAGCTTTTGATGATCTGCTTAAGCAGGATGGCAATACCGACGGCGGGCAAGATGCCGCCCAGCACATTCATGGTGGAGAGGACGATGTGCGGCAGGCTGTCCATAAACCCGCTAATGTACTGTGCGCCAAAAAAGACGGCGATAAAGGTAGGCACAAAGCGCAGCACAAAATTCATCGCCTGCGGCCAGATGGCGCTGTTGAGGTAGACCCCGCGCTCGTCGCCGTTCTCCAGCGCCACATCCGCACGATGGTTCCAGAAGGAGTTCAGCACCATCATCGCATTGAAGAGAATGGTTCCGGCGATCCCAATAGTCGCCGCCAGCGCGACGGCAACCTCAGGGCCTTTGCCGGAAAGTATTCCCAGCGCAATGGCCGGATAAGCCACAAAGTTTAAATCTGCTGGCATCGAGCCGCCGGGTGTCACCATTGCGATATACACCGCCTGCACCGCTACGCCAATCATAATCCCGGTTTTGATATCGCCCAGGATCA
Organism: Enterobacter sp. UPMP2061; assembly: GCF_053709615.1. Lineage (NCBI taxonomy): Bacteria > Pseudomonadati > Pseudomonadota > Gammaproteobacteria > Enterobacterales > Enterobacteriaceae > Enterobacter > Enterobacter sp. UPMP2061. The sequence goes on along the minus strand of NZ_JBSKJP010000007.1, from coordinate 192,633 downwards.
GGCCAACCAGCATCCCGGAAATGAGCGGTCGGGAGATGAGATACCAGCCGCCCGTCAGCCCTAAAAGCCACGGACTACTGAGTGCGCCCAGATAACACAGCAGGCCAATTAAAGCCGCTTCGATAATCATGATCTGCTCCTTATTTCAGCTTTTGTCTGGCATCCTGCCAGGTATAAAAACTGGCATCGGGAACCAGGCGGAATTCAATCGCGTGTCCCTGCCCGGTCAGCCACTCGAACGCTGCCGCTTCATCCTGGGTTACCGATTGATTCGGGCCGATGGTGATCGTGTTAGCCCGGGCGCTCATCGGGCCCACGTTAATTTTTCCGTTGCTGTTTTTCAGGCTAATGCCCGCCTGCTCAATGCGCTGTAGCGTGAGTGGAGATTTGCCAATCACGAAATAGCGCTTTTCGCTGGCAATCACTTTTGGCAGTTTTTCGATCGCGGTTGCCGTATCGAACAGCCACACTTTAGTGTCTGATACGGCTCCTTTCATGACCGACGATAACAGCGGATCGGCCGCAACGGCATCGTCAATGGCAACGATGCCGTCGCAGGGCAGCTCCCTGGCCCAGCGTGTAATGAGCTGCCCGTGGATCACGCGATCGTCAATGCGTACAAAAGAAATACTCATATGCGGCTCCTTAAAAATCGTCTGTCTGTGCAGTATCTGCCGGTTTCGCCTGTACCAGCGTCGGCAGAGTAAGTTCGATAAGCTGCCCGGCAGCCTGATGAACATCGCGAGCCATCATCACCTCATCGGTTTGCAGCAGCATCGGGAAGTTGACTCCAGCCACCACGGCGACCGGCGGCTGCGTATGTGGGTTAAACGCGGCCTCACAGGCCACGTTCCACGGCGTGCCGCTTTGCATGTCGCACAGCACCAGCACGCCGTCAGCGTTGACGCTTGCCGCTTCCAGTGTGGAGATGAAATCCTGCCGGAAGCCCTCTATTCCCGCCTGTTCGGTCAGACAAATGGCGTGTATGCCGGGGAGCTCGCCGTATACCATCCGGCCGCTCTCCAGCAGCGCGGCGGCTAACGGCCCATGAGTGGCGACAATAAAATGAATCATCGTTAGCTCCTTACCCAGGCTTTGATAGTCGCGAGGGGGTGTCCGGAAGCACGGGCTGAAGGTGAAATGCGATAGTCACCTACGCTTGCCGGAATGATGAAGGTTTCGGCGTAATGGACGGTAAACGGCTCAAATGCACCGGTTGGGCTGTCGACAATTGCTTCGTCGCCCTCTACCAGATTCAGCACGTTCACGCCGCCGCCGGTGTGGTGCAAAACGGGTTCGCTAAACCAGTGGCGGCGGGTTTCGATAAATTCACGCTCGTGCAGGCCAGTACGCTCTTCACGCCAGCCGTTTCCTTCCGCGACAGGTTCGAACTGATTCACCAGATGCTGATGTACCCACCGCGTGTCGCGCTGCCAGTCGATCACCTTTTCACCGTGCTCCAGGTGTACCGGGCGCGGCAGCCCGTCCAGGCCCAGGCGGCCCCAGTCCCACAGTTTGAAGGTGAAAATATACGGCGTAGCGCTGATCTCCAGCACCATGGTTCCCGCGCCGGAGCAGTGCACCGTCCCAGCCGGGATCAGGAAATGGTCGTGCTTTTTTGCCGGGATCTGATTAACGAAGCGGTCGTCATCAAACGGTTTTTCACCGCGACCCGCGCGCCTGAGATCGTCCATCATGGCCTCAGGGTCTGTGCCGGTTTTGGTCCCCAGATAGACGACGGCACCCGGCTCCGCTTCCAGAATGTAATAACTCTCATCCTGGGTATAGTGCATCCCAAACTGCTGCTGGATGTACTCGGTAATGGGGTGGACCTGGAAGCTCAGATTCTGGCCACCCATGGTGTCGAGGAAGTCAAAACGGATCGGGAATTCCGCGCCGAAACGTGCGTGAACTTTCTCGCCCAGCAGAGCACGGGGCTCAAGCAAAACCAGATCCTGAGAGGGGATCTCGATCCGCACTGCGCCAAAACGCAGTAACAGGCTGTTCTCCTCGGGCACGCAGTCAAAACACCACGCGTAATTGGGTGCAGAGGGATCGAGATCGAATTGCTGTTTCATCCACTGGCCGCCCCAGACGCCAGGATCGAAAAAGGGCGCCACGCGGAAAGGCTGGGTGGTAGTTTGCTTCAGCCCGGCTCGCAGGGCCTCGCCGCTGACCATCGCGGGCTGGTTCGTCTGGGTTGTATCCAGTAAAAAATCGGTGCGCCTGAGCAGCGGTGTTTTGTGGCGATCGAAGACGCGCCATTCGACAAAAAAGGCGCGCTTGTAGCGACGAAGCATATCTTCCTGCTGATTATCTGCGCCCCAGTTCCCAGTCTCACCCCGGCGCATACGCTGCTGGATCTCCCAGCGCGGCAGATCGGCATACACCAGCACATCACCCGGATGGACAAGCGTCGCACCGGGACCGTAGATCACAATCAGCCCCCCAGAACACTGGCTCACCCGAACCTGCAACGCCTCCAGACGCGCGGGATCGAAAAACTCTCCAAGCTGGTGGCAGGAGAGAACGCCAAAGACGCGATCGTCTGTGAGGTTGCGTGCAAGCATCTCATGAATGGCACACTCATCCCGTCGCGCCTGTTCAGCATTGATCGCCAGCGTCGGGCGTAGACGCGGCAGCACGTTTTCTTCAAGCTCGGTCATGCGCACGCCCGGATAGCAGTCAATCACCAGCACCGTGCGGCTGCGCTGTTGGGTTTTTGACTCAAGAACGCGGGTTATTGCTTCCCAGCCTTGCCAGGCGCTGTCATCAAAACCCTGTATCGCCACCGTGGGGAATTTGTCGTAGGTTGTCATTGTATCCTCCGTAATCGTTATTTAAGGTTATTCGATTAACCGTATTTGAGAAGAGTGGTTAACGCGATTAACCCGCCATAAATGCGAATCGAATCCAGAACAACAGCGGTAATGTGAAGAGTCTCACAGGGAAAAATGCAAAAAACAGGTTATTCGATTAACCTGTAGTGATGATGAAGGAGACAACATGACGGGAATTACACTGGCCGATGTCGCGAAACGCGCCGGCGTGTCAACGGCGACGGTCTCGATGGTGCTCTGCAACAAAGGCCGCATTTCGCAAAGCACGCGCGAACGTGTGCTTAAGGCGCTGGATGAATCCGGCTATGTCTATAACCAGACGGCAGCCAATTTACGTAACCGCAGCAGTAACCAGGTCGGGCTGCTCTTGCACGATATCACCAACCCTTTTTACAGCGAGATGACGGCAGGGCTAAGTCATGAAATGGAGCGCCACGAGCTGATGCTTTTTCTGGCGAATAGCGAGGAATCGGCAGAGCGACAGCAAAAATTTGTTGATTCACTGATGCGTAATAACGTCGGCGGTATGGTGCTGTGTGCGGCTCGGGAAACGCCCCAAGCCTTTTTTGAGGGTCTGAAGCGGCGCAATATTCCGGCTATCATGGTTGTGCGCCCGCTGAACGATCCGGATTTTGATTTTGTCGGAACGGATAACTTCTTAGGCACGCAGATGGCGACGGAGCATCTGCTCAGAATGGGCCATCGGCACATTGCGTTCATTGGAGGGAGCCAGAATTCGGGCTCTCGGGCGCAGCGTATCGGGGGCTTTACCAGCAAGCTGCTGGAGTACGGCGTGACGCCGAATCCTGCCTGGATCAGAACCTCTCACGCCAGCCAAAGCGACGGCGCGCGCGTGGCAGAGGCGTTACTTCTCGAGCATCCACACATCAGTGCGGCAATTTGCTATCAGGATGTTGTGGCGCTGGGGGTGATGCAAAGCTTACGCAAGATGGGCCGTGAGCCGGGACGTGATTTTGCGCTGGTCGGTTTCGATGATATTACCGAAGCGGCTCTGGTGCAGCCCGCATTGACCACCGTATCGGTGGCGGCGAAAGAGATTGGTCGTAAGGCAGGGGAGTTACTTTACAGCCGCATACAGGGCAACGACGAACCCGCCAAACGAATCATTCTGCCGCCTGCGCTGGTGGTGCGGGAATCATGCGGTTTTCGCTGACGATCATGTCTTTCACTGATATCTCACCCTGTTTATCATTAAATTCTAATTATCGGCGTTTTCTGTGGCAGCCTGTGCAAAGGCTGGTTAATCTGAAAACGGTTTACATCATTTTAACGTAAGAGAATAACTATGCATGATGCACAGATCCGCGTTGCTATTGCGGGCGCGGGTGGACGTATGGGCCGCCAGCTGATTCAGGCGGCACTACAGATGGATGGCGTGGCACTCGGCGCGGCGCTGGAGCGTGAAGGTTCATCCCTGCTGGGAGCCGATGCAGGCGAGCTGGCGGGCGCGGGCAAGACAGGCGTCACCGTGCAGAGCAGCCTTGAGGCGGTGAAAGAAGACTTTGACGTGTTCATCGACTTTACCCGTCCGGAAGGCACGCTGGCTCATCTGGCGTTTTGCCGTCAGCACGGTAAAGGGATGGTGATTGGTACCACTGGTTTCGATGATGCCGGTAAACAGGCCATTCAGGACGCGTCCACTGAGATTGCGATTGTCTTCGCTGCGAACTTTAGCGTCGGCGTTAACGTCATGCTGAAACTGCTGGAAAAGGCAGCGAAGGTGATGGGCAACTATACCGACATTGAGATTGTTGAAGCACACCACCGCCATAAAGTTGATGCTCCATCAGGCACGGCGCTGGCGATGGGCGAAGCGATTGCTCATGCACTTGATAAAGATTTAAAAGAGTGCGCGGTCTATACCCGTGAAGGACATACCGGCGAACGCGTGCCCGGGACAATTGGTTTCGCAACCGTTCGTGCAGGCGATATCGTCGGCGAACATACGGCGATGTTCGCCGATATTGGCGAACGTGTTGAGATCACCCATAAAGCGTCAAGCCGCATGACGTTTGCGAATGGTGCAGTACGTGCCGCCTTGTGGCTTAACGCGAAGGAAAAGGGTCTTTTTGATATGCGAGATGTGCTTGATCTCAATAATTTGTAAGCGATATTACCCATCGTGATGTGGTTATTGCAGTCGTAATTCCTTGATTGCATAGGGCAATAATTTATTGCCCTCTTATTTTATCCGTTTTAGATAAAAAATAACGCTTAGGCGGCATAAAGCTTACTGTTGTGCCATTTTTCTGTGAAATATATGTAAATTTTGACCATCTGGTCCACTTTTTGTCGCCCACCTCCCTAAAATTCTAACAAACCTGCCGCGCAAGCGTTTTCCGGAATGATTTACCTCATCTTTTTGCCCATTAAAACCCATTCCAGACGCCAGGCTTGCAAAAGAATATACAAAACTCCCGTTTTAAGTTGACTTTTACATAGCAAATCCCCAGAATGCCGCCGTTTGCCAAAAATCCGCTGGCAACACATTTGCATTGATCCATGACATGGTTATGAATTAATATGCAAATAAAGTGAGTGAATATTCTCTGGAGGGTGTTTTGATTAAGTCAGCGCTATTGGTTCTGGAAGACGGAACCCAGTTTATCGGTCGGGCCATAGGGGCAACGGGTTCGGCGGTTGGGGAAGTCGTTTTCAATACTTCAATGACCGGTTATCAAGAAATCCTCACTGATCCTTCCTATTCTCGCCAAATCGTTACTCTTACTTATCCTCATATCGGCAATGTCGGCACCAATGCGGCTGACGAAGAATCCTCTCAGGTACATGCGCAAGGCCTGGTCATTCGCGACCTGCCGCTGATTGCCAGCAACTTCCGCAACACCGAAGACCTCTCTTCTTACCTGAAGCGCCATAACATTGTGGCGATTGCCGATATCGATACCCGTAAGCTGACGCGTCTGCTGCGCGAGAAGGGTGCACAAAACGGTTGTATCATCGCAGGGGATAACCTTGATGCGACGCTGGCGCTGGAAAAAGCGAAAGCCTTCCCGGGACTGAACGGTATGGACCTGGCGAAAGAAGTGACCACCGCTGAAGCCTACAGCTGGACGCAGGGAAGCTGGACGCTGGAAGGCGACCTGCCGGAAGCGAAACCGGAAAGCGAGCTGCCGTTCCACGTGGTGGCCTACGATTTTGGCGCCAAGCGCAACATCCTGCGTATGCTGGTTGACCGTGGCTGCCGCCTGACGGTCGTCCCGGCACAAACGTCTGCGGAAGATGTTCTGAAGATGAACCCGGACGGCATCTTCCTCTCTAACGGTCCTGGCGACCCGGCGCCGTGCGACTACGCTATCGACGCCATCAAGGCCTTCCTGGAAACCGATATCCCGGTATTCGGCATCTGTCTCGGCCATCAGCTGCTGGCGCTGGCGAGCGGAGCGAACACCGTCAAGATGAAGTTCGGCCACCACGGTGGTAACCACCCGGTGAAAGATATCGACAACAACACGGTGATGATCACCGCGCAGAACCACGGCTTCGCTGTGGATGAAGCGACGATGCCGGCTAACCTGCGCGTGACGCACAAATCACTGTTCGATGGCACCTTGCAGGGTATCCATCGCACCGATAAGCCTGCGTTCAGCTTCCAGGGGCACCCTGAAGCCAGCCCGGGCCCACACGATGCCGCACCGCTGTTCGATCACTTCATCGAACTTATCGAGCAATACCGTAAGACCGCTAAATAATCAGGAGCTGAGAAGACCATGCCAAAACGTACAGACATAAAAAGCATCCTGATCCTTGGCGCTGGCCCGATTGTCATCGGCCAGGCCTGTGAATTTGACTACTCCGGCGCGCAGGCGTGTAAAGCCCTGCGTGAAGAAGGTTACCGCGTCATCCTGGTGAACTCTAACCCGGCCACCATCATGACCGACCCGGAAATGGCGGATGCGACCTACATCGAGCCGATTCACTGGGAAGTGGTACGCAAAATTATCGAGAAAGAGCGTCCGGACGCGGTGCTGCCGACCATGGGCGGCCAGACGGCGCTGAACTGCGCGCTGGAGCTGGAGCGTCAGGGCGTGCTGGAAGAGTTTGGCGTGACCATGATCGGGGCGACCGCCGACGCGATTGATAAAGCAGAAGACCGTCGCCGCTTCGACGTGGCCATGAAGAAAATCGGCCTCGACACCGCGCGTTCCGGTATCGCGCACAACATGGAAGAAGCGCTGGCCGTTGCGGCAGAAGTGGGCTACCCGTGCATCATCCGTCCATCGTTCACCATGGGCGGCACCGGCGGCGGTATCGCCTACAACCGCGAAGAGTTTGAAGAGATTTGCGAACGCGGTCTGGATCTCTCTCCCACCAAAGAGCTGCTGATTGATGAATCGCTGATTGGCTGGAAAGAGTACGAGATGGAAGTGGTGCGTGATAAAAACGACAACTGCATCATCGTCTGCTCCATCGAAAACTTCGACGCGATGGGGATCCACACCGGCGACTCCATCACCGTTGCGCCAGCTCAGACGCTGACCGACAAAGAGTACCAAATCATGCGTAACGCCTCGATGGCGGTACTGCGTGAAATCGGCGTGGAAACCGGCGGCTCTAACGTGCAGTTCTCGGTGAACCCGAAAACCGGCCGTCTGATTGTTATCGAAATGAACCCGCGCGTGTCCCGTTCCTCCGCGCTGGCCTCCAAAGCCACCGGCTTCCCGATTGCGAAAGTGGCGGCGAAACTGGCGGTGGGTTATACCCTCGACGAGCTGATGAACGACATCACCGGTGGCCGCACCCCTGCGTCCTTCGAACCGTCCATCGACTACGTTGTGACAAAAATTCCTCGCTTTAACTTCGAGAAATTCGCCGGCGCCAACGACCGTCTGACCACCCAGATGAAATCCGTTGGTGAAGTCATGGCGATTGGCCGCACGCAGCAGGAATCCCTGCAAAAAGCGCTGCGCGGCCTGGAAGTGGGCGCGACCGGCTTTGACCCGAAAGTCAGCCTGGACGACCCGGAAGCACTGACCAAAATCCGCCGCGAGCTGAAAGACGCGGGCGCAGAGCGTATCTGGTACATCGCCGATGCCTTCCGCGCGGGCCTGTCCGTCGACGGCGTATTTAACCTGACTAACATTGACCGCTGGTTCCTGGTGCAGATTGAAGAGCTGGTGCGTCTGGAAGAGAAAGTGGCGGAGCTGGGCATCAACGGCCTGGACGCAGACTTCCTGCGCATGCTGAAGCGTAAAGGCTTCGCCGATGCGCGTCTGGCTAAGCTGGCGGGCGTGCGTGAAGCGGAAATCCGCAAGCTGCGCGACCAGTATGACCTGCACCCGGTTTACAAGCGCGTGGACACCTGTGCGGCAGAGTTCTCGACCGATACCGCGTACATGTACTCCACCTATGAAGACGAGTGCGAAGCGAACCCGTCCGTCGACCGCGACAAGATTATGGTGCTGGGCGGCGGTCCAAACCGTATCGGCCAGGGCATCGAGTTTGACTACTGCTGCGTACACGCCTCACTGGCGCTGCGTGAAGACGGTTACGAGACCATCATGGTCAACTGTAACCCGGAAACCGTTTCGACCGACTACGATACCTCCGACCGCCTCTACTTCGAGCCGGTTACCCTGGAAGACGTGCTGGAAATCGTGCGCATCGAGAAGCCAAAAGGCGTGATCGTGCAGTACGGCGGCCAGACTCCGCTGAAGCTGGCGCGCGCGCTGGAAGCAGCAGGCGTACCGGTTATCGGCACCAGCCCGGACGCGATTGACCGTGCGGAAGACCGCGAACGTTTCCAGCAGGCGGTTGACCGTCTCAAGCTGAAACAGCCGGCGAACGCCACCGTTACCGCCATTGAGATGGCCGTTGAGAAAGCGAAAGAGATCGGCTACCCGCTGGTGGTGCGTCCTTCCTATGTACTGGGCGGTCGCGCGATGGAAATCGTCTACGACGAAGCGGACCTGCGTCGCTACTTCCAGACGGCGGTGAGCGTTTCCAACGATGCGCCAGTGCTGCTCGACCGCTTCCTCGACGACGCGGTTGAAGTCGACGTGGATGCCATCTGCGACGGCGAAATGGTGCTGATTGGCGGCATCATGGAGCACATCGAGCAGGCGGGCGTGCACTCCGGTGACTCCGCCTGTTCTCTGCCAGCGTACACCCTGAGCCAGGAGATTCAGGACGTGATGCGCCAGCAGGTGCAGAAGCTGGCCTTCGAGCTTCAGGTTCGCGGCCTGATGAACGTTCAGTTCGCGGTAAAAGACAACGAAGTCTATCTGATTGAAGTCAACCCGCGTGCGGCGCGTACCGTACCGTTCGTCTCCAAAGCGACCGGTATTCCGCTGGCGAAAGTGGCGGCGCGCGTGATGGCTGGCCAGACGCTGTCTCAGCAGGGCGTCACGAAAGAAATTATCCCGCCGTACTACTCAGTGAAAGAGGTGGTGCTGCCGTTCAACAAATTCCCGGGCGTTGACCCGCTGTTAGGGCCAGAGATGCGCTCTACCGGGGAAGTGATGGGCGTGGGCCGTACCTTCGCCGAAGCGTTTGCCAAAGCGCAGCTGGGCAGTAGCTCCACCATGAGAAAATCAGGCCGTGCGCTGCTCTCCGTTCGCGAAGGCGATAAAGAGCGCGTGGTTGACCTGGCCGCCAAGCTGCTGAAACAGGGCTTCGAGCTGGACGCCACTCACGGTACGGCGATTGTGCTGGGTGAAGCGGGTATCAACCCGCGACTGGTGAACAAAGTGCATGAAGGTCGTCCGCACATTCAGGACCGCATTAAGAATGGCGAGTACACCTACATCATTAACACCACCGCAGGTCGCCAGGCGATTGAAGACTCCAAGCTGATTCGCCGCAGCGCGCTCCAGTACAAAGTGCATTACGACACCACCCTGAACGGCGGTTTCGCGACGGCCATGGCGCTGAATGCGGATGCCACCGAGAAGGTGATTTCGGTGCAGGAAATGCACGCTCAGATTAGCAAGTAACACACATTGCCCGGTGCCATCCGGTTACCGGGCAATTTTCCCATCTTAAGAACCTTCTGGTTTTTCATCCGCTTTCAGTCAGTTAGCCTAAAATAGTTAGGTCGATAACGAAAATTCAACTGAGAGCAAGGGAAAACACCATGCAAAATAAACTACTGATCGCTTCCGTTCTGGCTGCCACTGCAATGTTCACCGTGGCGGGCTGTTCGTCCAATCAGGCCGTAAAAACCACCGATGGCAAAACGATTGTTACTGACGGGAAACCGCAGGTGGATGACGATACCGGTCTGGTATCGTACAAAAACGCCGAAACCGGTCAAACTGAACAGATTAACCGTGACCAGGTTAAATCAATGGGCGAGCTGGATAACTAAAAAAAAGCAGTGGCACATGCCACTGCTTTTTTGCTTCAGGATGATCGATTACCAGCGATGGTTTAACAAAATATGACCGCCGTAGGCGGCATAGCTGTTTTCACCCCACTCGCCGCTGGCACGCAGGGAGATCGTCGTGGTTTCGTTCAGGTTGCCGGTTAAGCCCAACTCTAACTGACCACGATCTTCCGGCGTATCGTTGCTGACGGTCTCGTCGTTGAATGCCAGATCGTTTTGACCAGCACCTTTCAACCAGTTAACCGCAACGTACGGCTGCCAGGCCTTGACGTCCTTCTGCTGGAAGTAGCTAGCTTTAACGCCGAGACGACCAAAGACGCTGTCATTGTCCAGGGTAGTGACGCGTACGCCGTCGCGATCGGTATGATTTTCCTGATCGAGATAGCTGTAGATCACCTGCGCCTGCGGCTCGATCTTCCAGGTGCGTTCATTTTCAGACTGGATTATCCACGCGTGGCCGACTTCAACAGACGCGGCGAAACCTTCACTATCGTAGTCTTCATCGTTGCGATTGCTGGTGACGTTGTTGTTGTACCAGCTATAAGCGGCCCAGGTATCAACGTAGCTGCCCAGACGTAATTTCTGATCTTCCTGCCAGGTGGCGTACAGCCCAACATTGAAGCCATCAACCTTACCCTGTGCGTCACGTACGTTGTGCTTTGCATCAGAGTGGGTCTTCGCCTGGCCTGCACCGAACATCCCGCCAGCACGCAGGATGCCGTTATCCATTGGCTTGCTCATGAAATCGCTGCCGACTTGCAGTACGGTGGTGGTGGTGTCGTAGCTGACTTTATCGCCACCCGCATCGTTCTCGTGATAGCGACCCTTAACGTACATCCAGGTGTTCAGGTCGTCTTCATTGCGGAAGGTGATCTGGTCGCGATCGTCACGCTTATGCAGGAACATGCCCTGTGCGGCAAGGTAGTTACCTAAGTAAGCACCCACTTCAGGTGCCATGACTTCCGGCGTATTACTACCGCCGTTGTCAGTGTTGCCGCCATTATCGGTGCTGCCGCCGTTGTCGGTGTTGCCACCATCATCGGTGTTGCCGCCGTTGTCGGTGCTGCCGCCGTTGTCGGTGTTGCCGCCGTTATCGGTGTTGCCACCATCATCGGTATTACCACCATCATCGGTATTACCGCCATCATCAGTATTGCCACCGTCATCGGTGTCATCGGAAGGCTCATCAGAAGGCGTCGCCTTTGATTCCAGATACCAGTTGCCGTCACTGTGCTGGTAGAGGCTATATTCCCAGGCGCCTGCAACGACCGGTTTTGCCAGCGTCAGTTGGGCTTCGGAACTGCCGCCGATGCTGACAATTTCCATACCGTTAATGGTTTGCGCGCCTGCGCCGCCAATGTTGGTGATGCTGATGCCGGACTGACCGAAGCTGCTGCCCGTAATAGTGAGGTGATCAGTTGGTGAATTATCTTCACCCAGGGTGCTGTTCATCACGATCTGGCTACCGTCAGAGCCGGTGTAGTCGCCATTAATCGTAAAATTATTGCCAACGCTATTATTAGCCGCACTGAGTAACAGCGTGCCGCCATTAGTCACGTTGCCGTTGATGGTATCGACGCCGGAAGCGCTGAGCGTGGAGTTACCCTGGACTGCATTCCACGCCGCCAGCGTACCGCCGCTAAGAACCGCGATGTTGTTGTTCACTTCGCCTGCGGTGGCAAAGGTCGCGCCATTTTCAACGGTAACGGTGGCGTTACTGCCCTTGACGCCGAGCGTTGCGCCAGTGGAGACCAGCGTGGTGCCGCCGTGCAGAACCGTATCCCCTGTATAGCTATTTTTGCCCGTCAGGGTCAGGGTGTTGGAATCAACTTTTTCGACGTTACCGCTACCGGTCATGTCGGTGGCGAAAGTGAAATCGCTTCCCTGGTTAAAAATGACGGTACCGTTGTTGGTGAGCCCACCGCTGAGGGTCGCGGTTTTTTCGCCATCGCCCAGTTGCAACGAAGCATCTTTGGCCACCCGTGTATTACCGGTATTCGATACCGCGCCTGACAGGGTTAACGCGCCCGTGTCTATCAGCAAGGAATCGCCAGAGCCAATAATATCGAGATCGCCCGACAGCGCCCAATTTTCGCCCATCATTTTTATACTGGCAAAACCGTCGCCTTCGTTCAGACCCACAAAGTTACTGTCTTCCGTACCGGTGCCGATCAGGGTGAGAGTGTTTCCCGTGGAATTGGTGGAAATAACGTCACCGATAAGAGTGGAACCCGTATCAAGCACCAGGGTGTTATTTTTATTGCTGGCAAACATAACAGCGGCTGTATCACCACTAATCGTTCCGCTATTCGTGATATCTACTTTTGCATTATTCGTTACATTAAAACCGTATTGCGCACCCTGCACGTTACCAGTATTTATGACCTTAGTGTTACCCTCGCTCAGAGCGATTCCATCATTCGCTGTACCAGTGATCGTACCCGCATTATTAATGGCAACGCCTGCAAGTGCGTTCAGGCCAGTTTTACCTTTAATAACTCCGGTTGTGCTATTTGAAATACTTACAGCCGATGAGTTTTCACTAACGAATATACCATCCTCAAAAGCGGTTATATTCCCACGGTTGCTAATTTCACCTTGCATTGATTCAATACTAATAGCTGTAGCCGATTTCGATGTGATGGCGGCACCTTCCTCGTTATTCACCACAACACGTTGCGCGGCAGTATTTATATCCAGGCCAGTTTCCCTACCGGAAATATTCCCTTCGTTAGTGATATTATTGATAGTAAACCCAGTGACAGATACCGCCGCTTCACTATCTGCGGAAGATATCGTCACGTCTTTATTAATAACATATTCAGCATCGGCTGAGAAATCTTGAGGAACAGAAGTTGATTGGTCAATCGTTGCAGAAAACGCAACCGCAGGGGTGCATATCAACAAGGCAGGAAATATCTTTCCCAGAGTTTTGGTTGTATTATTTAATTGGGAGGGTTTGTTGCTCATGTACACATCCATTTGAGTGAGAAGGAATATTCGACACGTGTGTGAAACGTATATCGACCGCCTAAATAATGAGCTCAAAACAAAGAGCGTAAAATTATTATTTTTTCAATGGGTTATGTACAGACTGTTTTATTAAAGAATGACTTAAGGTCCTCTAAAAATATCTGTTGGCAATATGAGTTGTTACTATTATTTTGCGGCATGAATTTGTCGTACGCGTCGTTTTCTTTCTTTAGCGCCGTAATCGCTGTTAAGGTGGTGATGATTGCCAATACTTGCGATTTACTTTGAAGCGTAAGATGACCCCTTTAAGTCGGGGTGGTAACTGTCTACACTCATTGCTACAAGAAAAGTAAAAGACGGGCATATACATGATTCTGATAATTTATGCGCACCCCTATCCGCAGCACTCTCATGCGAATAAGCGGATGCTTGAGCAGGCAAGGACGCTCGAAAACGTAGAGATACGTTCCCTCTATCAACTCTACCCTGATTTTAATATCGATGTCGCCGCCGAACAGGAGGCGCTCTCCCGTGCCGATCTGATCGTCTGGCAGCATCCGATGCAGTGGTACAGCACGCCTCCGCTGCTGAAATTGTGGATCGACAAAGTTTTCTCCCACGGTTGGGCATATGGACACAACGGCAACGCGCTTCAGGGCAAAAGCCTGATGTGGGCTGTTACCACCGGCGGGGGGGAAAGCCACTTTGAGATTGGCGCCTTCCCCGGATTTGACGTGCTGGCGCAGCCGCTCCAGGCTACTGCCCTTTACTGCGGTCTGAACTGGCTTCCGCCTTTTGCGATGCACTGTACCTTTGTCTGCGACGATGAAACCTTGCAGGCGCAGGCTCGTCACTACAAACAACGTTTACTTGAGTGGCAGGAGACGCACAATGGATAGCCATACGCTGATACAGGCGCTGATTTACCTCGGCGCGGCGGCATTAATTGTGCCCGTGGCGGTTCGTCTGGGGCTGGGCTCGGTGCTCGGCTATCTGATTGCCGGGTGTGTGATTGGCCCCTGGGGCTTTCGGCTGGTGACGGATGCCGAGTCGATCCTGCATTTTGCGGAGATCGGCGTGGTGCTGATGCTGTTTGTGATTGGTCTGGAGCTGGATCCGCAGCGGCTGTGGAAACTGCGCGCCTCGGTGTTTGGCGGAGGCGCCCTGCAAATGCTGGCCTGCGGTCTGCTGTTGGGCGGGTTCTGCATTCTGCTGGGGATGGAGTGGAAAGTCGCAGAGCTGATCGGCATGACGCTGGCGCTCTCCTCGACGGCGATTGCCATGCAGGCAATGAACGAGCGTAATCTGACGGTGTCGCAAATGGGGCGCAGCACCTTCTCCGTACTGTTGTTCCAGGATATTGCCGCCATCCCGCTGGTGGCGATGATCCCGCTGCTGGCAGCCAGCGGCGCATCAACGACGCTGGGAGCATTTGCCTTATCAGCGCTGAAGGTTGCCGGTGCGCTGGCGCTGGTTGTTCTGCTTGGTCGCTACGTAACGCGTCCGCTGCTGCGCTTTGTTGCTCGCTCTGGCCTGCGCGAAGTATTCAGCGCCGTTGCGTTATTCCTGGTGTTTGGTTTTGGATTGCTGCTGGAAGAGGCCGGGCTGTCGATGGCAATGGGCGCCTTCCTCGCGGGGGTCTTACTGGCAAGCTCCGAATACCGTCACGCGCTGGAAAGCGATATCGAGCCGTTTAAAGGATTGCTGCTGGGGCTGTTTTTCATCGGCGTCGGGATGTCTATCGACTTCGGGACGCTGGTAACCCATCCGCTGCGCATCATCATTCTGCTGGTGGGTTTCCTGGTCATTAAAATGGCGATGCTGTGGCTGATTGCCCGCCCGTTAAATGTGCCAAAACCGCAACGCCGCTGGTTTGCCGTGCTGCTGGGGCAGGGGAGTGAGTTTGCTTTCGTTGTCTTTGGCGCAGCGCAGATGGCAAATGTACTTGATCCGGAATGGGCAAAAGCGCTGACGCTGGCGGTTGCGCTGTCGATGGCCGCAACGCCGATCCTGCTGGTGCTGCTGACGCGTCTGGAGAAAACGGGAAGCGAACAGGAGCGAGAAGCCGATGAGATCGACGAGGAGCAGCCGCGGGTGATCATCGCCGGATTTGGCCGCTTCGGGCAGATTACTGGCCGTTTACTGCTCTCCAGCGGTGTCAAAATGGTCATTCTCGATCACGATCCTGACCATGTCGATACGCTGCGTAAATTCGATATGAAAGTGTTTTACGGTGATGCGACCCGCGTCGATCTGCTGGAATCCGCCGGGGCGGCGAAAGCCGAGGTGTTGATTAATGCCATTGACGATCCAGAGACCAGTATGCAGATGGTTGAGCTGGTCAAAGAGCATTTTCCGCATCTGACCATTATCTCCCGTGCGCGCGATGTGGATCACTACATCCAGCTGCGTCAGGCGGGTGTGGCAGCCCCTGAACGTGAAACCTTCGAAGGGGCGCTCAAATCTGGCCGCATGGCGCTGGAAAGCCTGGGGCTTGGCGCGTATGAGGCACGTGAGCGTGCCGATCTGTTCCGCCGTTTTAATCATGAGATGGTGGAAGAGATGGTGGCGATGGCGAGCAGTACGGCAACCGAACGCGCTGCGGTGTTTAAACGCACCAGCACCATGCTGACGGAGATCATCAACGAGGATCGTAATCATCTGTCGCTGGTTCAGCGCCACGGCTGGCAAGGAACGGAAGAGGGCAAGCATACTGGTGATCCTGCGGATGAACCGGAGAGTAAACCCTCTGCGTGAAGTGGAGTTGCCAGCAATATTAAAAAATTTCTAATTCTTTACCCTGCCGCCAGTCGACGAAAGATTAAGCTTTCCGTATAGTGGCGGCAATTTTTTGCATCCGGGAAATTTTCAATGATCAGTCTGATTGCAGCGCTGGCGGTAGACCGCGTTATCGGCATGGAAAACGCCATGCCGTGGAACCTGCCTGCCGATCTCGCATGGTTTAAACGTACTACGTTAAACAAGCCGGTAGTGATGGGCCGCCTGACCTGGGAGTCGATTGGTCGTCCGCTGCCGGGTCGTAAGAATATTGTGATCAGTAGCCAGCCGGGCACTGACGATCGCGTTCAGTGGGTTAAGTCCGTAGATGAAGCCATTGCCGCCTGCGGCGATGCCGAAGAGATCATGGTGATCGGCGGGGGGCGTGTGTATGAGCAGTTCCTGCCAAAAGCGCAGAAACTGTATCTGACGCACATTGATGCGGAAGTGGAAGGGGATACCCATTTCCCGGATTACGATCCGGACGAGTGGGAGTCCGTATTCAGTGAGTTTCACGATGCGGATGCGCAGAACTCACACAGCTACTGCTTCGAAATTCTGGAACGTCGTTAACGGTTTTATCCTCTCCCCGAAGGGAGAGGATAAATATCTTCAGGAGGCGACTGCCTCACCCTCGCCTAAGTCCAGCTGTCGGTTGGATGGCTGCACAAAGTAAGTTTTATCTTCCCAGCGTAAGCAGGTTAAATCCCCGCCCCAGCAGCATCCGGTATCCAGCGCATAGATATTTTCCGGGGTGCCTTTTCCTTCCAGCGATGCCCAGTGTCCAAATACCACACTGTATTCGTTTGTCACGGGGCCCGGAATCGCAAACCATGGCTTAAGCGGCGCAGGGGCATTTTCAGGCGTATCTTTGCAATACATATCCAGTTGCCCGTTCGGGAAGCAGTAGCGCATCCGCGTAAAAGCATTGGTGATAAAACGCAGTCGCGCCAGGCCGCTGAGGTCATCACTCCAGTTATTCGGCATGTCGCCATACATCGCATCCAGGAAGAACGGATAGGAGTCGCTCGCCAGCACCGCTTCGGCGTCGCGCGCGCAGGTTTTTGCCGTCTCAAGATCCCACTGAGGCGTGATGCCGGCATGCGCCATCACCAGCTTTTTCTCTTCGTCAATCTGTAGCAGCGGCTGGCGACGCAGCCAGTTGAGCAACTCATCGGCATCCGGTGCTTCCAGCAGGGGGGTAATGCGATCTTTCGGCTTATTACGGCTGATCCCGGCGTATACGGCCAGCAGATGCAGATCGTGGTTGCCCAGCACCATGCGCACGCTGTCACCCAGCGATTTGACATAGCGGAGGACGTCCAGGGAACCGGGACCGCGCGCCACTAAGTCGCCCGTCAGCCAGAGCGTGTCCTGCCCGGGGGTGAAGTCGACCTGTTTTAATAATGCGATCAGTTCATCGTAGCAACCGTGAACGTCGCCAATCAGATATGTAGACATTAGATTAATGAATAAGTGTAGGTACGGCGAGACGGAATACGGGAATAGCAATGCGGAAAGCATTGCCGTCGGCATCGACCATTTCATAATGGCCCTGCATGGTACCCAGCGGCGTTTCAATTACCGCGCCGCTGGTGTACTGATACTCTTCGCCAGGGGCGATATGGGGTTGTTCACCGACCACGCCTTCGCCCTGGACTTCAATTTCACGGCCATTGCCGTTGGTGATAAGCCAGTAGCGCCCGAGCAGTTGCACAGGCATCCGCCCCAGATTGCGAATGGTTACGGTATAAGCAAAGACAAAACGTTCTTCATCCGGTGTGGATTGGGACTCAATGTAGACGCTTTGAACCTGAACACAGACGCGGGGCGAATCAATCATGGCTTAGCTCTCCTTCGGCGGCGCATTGTCGCTGATGTAATTAGCCAGCTTGCAGTACTGCTCTACGGAAATATTTTCCGCACGCATTGCCGGGTCGATGCCCAACTCAGCTAATACGTCAACGGTAAACAGATTGCCAAGGCTGTTACGAATCGTTTTACGGCGCTGGTTAAAGGCTTCTGTCGTGATACGGCTCAGTATACGCAGGTCTTTGACCGGGTACGGCATCGTTTTATGTGGCACCAGGCGCACAACCGCAGAATCTACTTTTGGCGGCGGCGTGAACGCGGAAGGCGGTACTTCTAATACCGGGATCACGTTGCAGTAATATTGCGCCATCACGCTTAAACGACCATACGCTTTACTGTTCGGCCCTGCAACCAGACGGTTAACGACCTCTTTTTGCAACATGAAGTGCATGTCGGCAATGGCATCAGTATAGCTAAACAGATGGAACATCAGCGGGGTGGAGATGTTGTACGGCAGGTTACCGAACACGCGCAGCGGCTGTCCCATTTTTTCTGACAGTTCGCCGAAGTTCATGGTCATCGCATCCTGTTGATAAATCGTCAGCTTCGGCCCGAGGAACGGGTGCGTTTGCAGACGTGCGGCCAGATCGCGGTCGAGTTCGATAACGGTCAGTTCGTCGAGGCGTTCGCCTACCGGCTCGGTCAGCGCGGCAAGACCCGGGCCGATTTCGACCATGGCCTGACCTTTCTGCGGATTAATGGCAGAAACGATACTGTCGATCACAAACTGATCGTTGAGGAAGTTTTGCCCGAAGCGTTTACGGGCTAAGTGGCCCTGATGGACTCGATTAGTCATTGAGTATTAACAATCATTTTGATGGCGAGATTAAGCGCCGTAATAAAACTGCCGACATCCGCTTTTCCCTGGCCTGCCAGATCCAGCGCAGTACCGTGGTCAACGGACGTTCGAATAAAGGGTAAACCGAGGGTGATATTCACCCCGCGGCCAAAGCCCTGGTATTTTAGCACGGGCAGACCCTGATCGTGGTACATCGCGAGTACGGCGTCGGCATTATCCAGGTATTTGGGCTGGAAAAGGGTGTCGGCAGGCAGAGGCCCGCTGAGGTTCATCCCCTTCGCCCGCATCTCCTCAAGCACCGGAATGATGATGTCGATCTCTTCGGTGCCCATATGTCCGCCCTCACCCGCGTGCGGATTCAGGCCGCAAACCAGCACATGCGGCTGCGGAATGCCGAATTTGGTTTGCAGATCGTGATGCAAAATGCCAATGATCTCACGCAGGAGTTCAGGCGTAATGGCATCCGGAATGGCTTTGATCGGCAGGTGCGTTGTTACCAGCGCAACGCGCATTGCTTCGGTTGCCAGCATCATCACCACTTTCGGGCTGTGCGAACGCTCTTCGAAAAATTCGGTATGCCCGGTAAACGGAATGCCCGCGTCATTGATCACGCCTTTATGCACCGGACCGGTGATCAGGGCGGCAAATTCGCCCTGAAGGCAACCGTCACAGGCGCGCGCCAGCGTCTCGACAACGTAGTGGCCGTTTTCGGTGTGTAACTCACCGGGGACAACAGGCGCACGGAGCGGAACAGAAAGCAGGGTGAGAGTACCCGCCTGCTGCGGTGCGGGCTGTTGGCCTTCAACGTAAGGGAGGAGCGTTAAAGGCAGACCGAGCAAAGCTGCCCGGTCTTGTAACAGTGTTGCATCTGCGCAGACAACCAACTCTACCGGCCAGCTGCGCTGGGCGAGCTGAACCACAAGGTCAGGCCCAATCCCGGCGGGTTCGCCGGGGGTGATCACAACACGATGCGGTTTCATCAGTTGCTCAACACTTTCACGTAAGCGCTGGCGCGTTGTTCCTGCATCCAGGTTGCGGCTTCTTCAGAGAACTTACGGTTAAACAGCATGCGATACGCACGGTCTTTCTGCGCCGCGTCGGTTTTATCCACGTTGCGCGTGTCCATCAGCTGGATCAGATGCCAGCCGAAGGAGGAGTGTACCGGCGCGCTCATCTGGCCTTTATTCAGCTTCATTAACGCATCGCGGAAAGCCGGATCGTAAATATCCGCTGCCGCCCAACCCAGGTCACCGCCCTGGTTTGCAGAGCCAGGATCCTGAGAGAACTCTTTTGCCGCTTTATCGAAGGTGGTTTTACCGCTCTTGATGTCTGCCGCGATCTGTTCCAGCTTCGCACGAGCCTGATCGTCAGTCATGATCGGAGACGGCTTAAGCAGGATATGACGCGCATGCACTTCGGTAACCGAAATGTTCTGGCTCTGGCCGCGCAGGTCGTTCACTTTCAGAATGTGGAAGCCCACACCGGAACGGATTGGACCGACGATGTCGCCTTTCTTCGCCGTGCTCAGCGCCTGGGCAAACAGGGATGGCAGCTCCTGAATACGCCCCCAGCCCATCTGGCCGCCTTTCAGCGCCTGCTGGTCAGCGGAATAGGTGATCGCCAGCTTGCCGAAGTCATCGCCATTACGCGCCTGCTCAACGATAGCGCGCGCCTGGCTTTCCGCCTCAGCCGCCTGATCGGAGGTTGGGTTTTCCGGCAGTGGGATCAGGATGTGGCTCAGGTTAAGCTCAGTGCTGGCATCATTCTGATTCCCTACCTGTTTTGCCAGGGCATCCACTTCCTGAGGCAGGATGGTGACGCGGCGACGGACTTCATTGTTACGCACTTCTGAAATCAGCATCTCTTTACGGATCTGATTACGGTAGGTGGCATAGCTGATGCCGTCGTAGGCCAGGCGGCTACGCATCTGATCCGGGGTAATGTTGTTCTGCTTTGCAATGTTGGCGATCGCCTGATCGAGCTGCTCGTCAGAGATCGTCACGCCCATTTTCTGGCCCATCTGAAGAACAATCTGATCCATGATCAGACGCTCCAGGATCTGGTGGCGCAGCGTAGCGTCATCCGGAAGCTGTTGACCTGCTTCGCCCGAGTTGAGCTTTACAGATTTCATCAAACCGTCAACGTCACTTTCAAGCACGACGCCGTTGTTAACCACAGCCGCGACTTTATCGACAACCTGTGGGGCCGCGAAGCTGGTATTCGCAACCATAGCGACACCGAGTAGCAGCGTTTTCCAGTTCTTCATACTTTTTCCATTTCAATTAACCGCAAAGCGGATTACGTTGTAAATCAAGCACATTACAATGAACTACGATACGGCAGAATGTTCGAGCGCAGCATCTGCTGCGTGCCCAGACCGTAGTTAGAACTCAGGCCGCGCAACTCGATATTAAAGCCGATCACGTTATCATATTTGCCCTGACTGTTTTGCGTATCCCAGCCGTTAAGTTTGCGTTCGTAACCGACACGTATTGCGTAACAGCAGGAGTTGTATTGCAGACCCAGCATCTGGTCAGCAGGTTTTTGGGCATTCGTGTCATAGTAGTAGGCCCCGACGACTGACCAACGATCGGCGATCGGCCAGCTCGCGGCGGTACCCACCTGTGAAATACCGTCTTTGTATTGGTCTGTATTCGCATAGTTTGGCAGCGTCGCCTGGATATACTCCGGGCTGGCGTAACGGTACGTCAACTGCAACATGCGGTCTTCATCACGACGGTATTCGATGGCTGCGCTGCCCGTCGCGATATTGTCCAGTCGTGTATCGTACTGAACACCACCGCGCAGACCCCAACGATCCGTCATGCGCCAGTAGGTGTCGCCCGCCCATACCAGTGAGCCCGTTTTGTTGTCTTTCTCCCAGTTAATGTCGTCATCACCGGTACGAGACTCGGTGAAATAGTAGATTTGACCAACAGAAACGTTAAAACGTTCAACGGCAGCATCATCATATACGCGCGTTGTGACGCCAGTCGTTAACTGGTTAGCAGACGCAATACGGTCAAGCCCGCCGTAGGTACGGTCACGGAACAGGCCGCTGTAGTCTGATTGCAGGAAGGAAGAGTCGTAGTTTTGAATTTTGCTCTGATCGCGATAAGGCACATACAGATACTGCATACGCGGCTCAAGCGTCTGGGTGTATCCATCGGCGAGAAGGCCCATATCACGTTCGAAGATCAGCTTCCCGTCCATTTTGAATTGCGGAAGCGTACGGTTTACCGACTCTTCAAGATCGGTGCCATAGCGTTTGTTATACCAGTCCAGATTTTTCTGCTGGTAGTGGGTGGCCATCAGCTTAGCTTCGGTATTCAGGCTCGCCCAGTCGTTTGACCACGGCAGATTGATCGTCGGCTCGATATGCAGACGCGTTGATTCCGGCATATCCGAGTTGGTGTTGACGAAATGGACCGCCTGAGCATAAACGCGCGTGTCGAAAGGACCCACATCGTTCTGGTACCAGTTCACGTCCAGCTGCGGCTCGGCACCATAGGTACTACGCGATTGTGTATCAAATACCTGGAACTGTTTGGTCGACACCGTCGCGTCAAAGTTCTCAATGGCGTAGCCCACGCTGAATTTCTGCGTGGCGTAACCGTCGGTACTGGAGCCGTATTTAGAATCAAAGTCGTTGAAGTAATACGGATCGCTGACTTTGGTGTAGTCGATGTTGAAACGCCACACCTGATCCAATACCCCGGCGTGCTTCCAGTAGTACATCCAGCGGTGCTTATCACCTTCGCTCGGATGCTCGTCTTGGAACACCTTATCTGATGGCAGATAATCAAATTCCATCAGACCCGCGCCCGCCTTGGTCAGATAGCGGAATTCGTTCTCCCACATGATGTTACCGCGCTTATGGATATAGTGCGGCGTGATCGTGGCGTCCATGTTGGGCGCAATGTTCCAGTAGTACGGCAGGTAGAACTCAAAGTAGTTCGACGTGCTGTACTTGGCGTTCGGGATCAGGAAACCTGAACGACGTTTGTCACCCACAGGCAGTTGCAGGTAAGGGCTATAGAAAATGGGCACCGGGCCGAGTTTAAAACGGGCGTTCCAGATCTCTGCAACCTGTTCTTCACGGTCGTGGATCACTTCACTGCCCACAACGCTCCAGGTATTTGACCCTGGCAAACAGGAGGTAAACGTGCCGTTTTCGAGAATGGTGTAGCGGTTTTCGCCGCGCTGCTTCATCAGGTCCGCGGTACCGCGCCCCTGACGACCGACCATCTGGTAATCACCTTCCCAGACGTTGGTGTCTTTGGTATTCAGATTCGACCAGGCTTTCGGACCTTTCAGGATGACCTGATTGTCGTCATAGTGCACATTACCCAGCGCATCCACCGTACGGACAGGCGCCTGAGCACCTTCCGGTTGCTTCTGGTGCAATTGCACTTCGTCAGCAAGCAGGCGACTGTTTCCCTGGTTAATATCGACATTGCCCGTAAAGGTCGCATTGTCAGGATAATTACCTTTTGCACTGTCGGCATTAATGGTGACGGGTAAGTCATTCGTATCGCCTTTCACCAGTGGGCGATTGTAACTTGGGACGCCAAGCATACACTGCGAGGCGAGATCGGCTGCGAGCCCCTGTTGGCTATACAGGGCGGTGCCAATCATTGTGGCCAGAAGGGTGGGGATACGTTTTTTCATACGTTGTATTTTATTGTTCCGTCATCAGTGGCTACGGCTTACAAACGCTCAGAGACTATCTTACTCATCAGCGCAGTACCAGCGTTAATCCTGCCCGTTTGCGCGCCAGAGTGTTAGGCTCGCTATCGAATGACGAGTATGATAATGCAAATTATAGGCGATGTCCCTCAATTGACCGTGGCGCGACCACTGTAATGATGGCGTTGCGTCGGCCAGGAACATGACCATTCGGGGAGTATATGCAGTATTGGGGTAAAATAATCGGCGTTGCGTTCGCAATTATTATGGGTGCCGGATTCTGGGGTGTCGTTCTTGGCCTCATTATCGGCCATATGTTTGATAAAGCACGCAGCCGCAAAATGGCCTGGTTTGCTAACCAGCGCGAGCGCCAGTCACTCTTTTTCTCCACCACCTTCGAGGTGATGGGGCACTTAACCAAATCAAAAGGACGCGTAACGGAAGCCGATATTCAGGTGGCCAGCGTCTTTATGGATCGCATGAATCTGCACGGCGAATCCCGCATCGCGGCGCAGAATGCGTTTCGGATTGGTAAATCAGATCACTACCCGCTGCGTGAAAAAATGCGGCAGTTCCGTAGCATCTGTTTCGGGCGTTTTGATTTAATTCGGATGTTTCTGGAAATTCAAATCCAGGCCGCCTTCGCGGATGGCTCTCTGCATCCGAATGAACGGGACGTCCTGTATGTGATTGCTGAAGAGTTGGGCATTTCCCGCATGCAGTTCGATCAGTTCCTGCGCATGATGCAGGGCGGCGCGCACTTTGGCGGCGGTTATCAGCAGCAATCGTCCGGCGGCGGCTGGCAGCAGGCGCAGCGTGGCCCTACGCTTGAAGATGCCTGTAACGTCCTCGGCGTGAAGCCGTCTGACGATGTTACGACCATCAAACGCGCCTATCGTAAGCTGATGAGCGAGCACCATCCGGATAAGCTGGTGGCGAAAGGCCTGCCGCCAGAGATGATGGAGATGGCGAAACAGAAAGCGCAGGAAATCCAGAAAGCCTACGAGCTAATTAAAGAGCAGAAAGGTTTTAAATAAAAAAATGGCCCGACAGTGTCGGGCCATTTTTTCAGAAGTCCACCGGGGCTTTGAACGTCATGGCGTTGCCGAAAGCAGGGTGGATGATGGTGAGCGTCTGCGCATGCAGTTGCAGGCGCGGCGCTAACGCCAGCGCTTCCGGCGGCGCATAGAACCTGTCCCCCAGAATGGGGTGACCCATCGCAAGCATATGCACACGCAGCTGGTGGGAGCGCCCGGTAATCGGCTTCAGCAGGACGCGCGCGGTGTTATCCGGCGCGTTCTCCAGCACTTCATACTCGGTTTGCGCGGCCTTGCCGGTTTCGTAACACACCTTCTGCTTTGGCCGGTTCGGCCAGTCGCAAATCAGCGGTAAATCCACCAGCCCTTCCGCCTGCGCCGGATGGCCCCAGACGCGCGCGACATACTGTTTCTTCGGCTCGCGCTCGCGGAACTGACGCTTCAGCTCGCGTTCTGCCGCTTTATTCAGAGCCACCACAATCACGCCGCTGGTCGCCATATCCAGACGATGGACAGACTCGGCCTGGGGATAATCACGCTGGATACGCGTCATCACGCTGTCTTTATGCTCTTCCAGACGCCCCGGCACGGATAACAAGCCGCTCGGCTTGTTAACCACCATAATGTGCTCGTCCTGATACAGAATGACCAGCCACGGATCCATCGGGGGATTGTAGGGCTCCATTACCATCTTGCGCTCCGCTTACTGATGCGTCACAACGATAAGACGCAGGGCGTCGAGACGCCATCCCGCCTGATTCAGGCTTTCCAGCACCTGCTGGCGGTTGCTCTCAATGGCGGCCAGCTCATCGTCACGAATGTTAGGGTTCACTGCTTTCAACGCTTCCAGACGCGACAGCTCGGCAGAAAGCTTCTCATCGGCTTCGCTACGCGCCGCATCGATCAGCACTCTGGCCGCTTTTTCGGCCTGGGCTTCACCCAGTTGCAGAATGGCATGCACGTCCTGCTGCACCGCATTCACCAGCTTACTGCCGGTATGGCGGTTCACCGCGCTCAGCTGACGGTTGAAGCTTTCAAACTCCACCTGGCCGGCCAGGTTCGTACCGTTTTTATCCAGCAGCAGACGCACCGGAGTTGGCGGCAGGAAGCGGTTAAGCTGAAGCTGTTTCGGCGCCTGCGCTTCCACAACGTAGATCAGCTCCACCAGCAGCGTGCCCACAGGCAAGGCTTTGTTCTTCAACAGGGAGATGGTGCTGCTGCCGGTATCGCCGGAGAGGATCAGATCCAGACCGTTGCGGATCAGCGGGTGCTCCCAGGTGATGAACTGTGCATCTTCGCGGGAAAGCGCCACATCACGCTCAAAGGTGATGGTGCAGCCGTCTTCCGGCAGGCCCGGGAAATCCGGCACCAGCATATGATCGGACGGGGTCAGCACGATCATGTTCTCGCCGCGATCGTCCTGGTTAATGCCGACGATGTCGAACAGGTTCATGGAGAAGCTGATCAGGCTGGTGTCATCGTCCTGTTCTTCGATACTTTCGGCCAGCTGCTGCGCTTTTTCACCGCCGTTGGAGTGGATCTCCAGCAGGCGATCGCGACCCTGCTCCAGCTGAGCTTTCAGCGCGTCGTGCTTCTCTCGACAGGATTTGATCAGCTCATCAAAGCCCTCGGTGTTTTCCGGCGCCGCAAGGTAACCGATCAGATCGCTATGCACCTGGTCATAAATGGTGCGGCCCGTCGGGCAGGTATGTTCAAACGCATCCAGGCCTTCGTGGTACCAGCGAACCAGAACGGACTGGGCGGTTTTCTCCAGATACGGAACGTGGATCTGAATATCGTGCGCCTGACCGATACGATCCAGACGGCCGATACGCTGCTCCAGCAGATCCGGGTTAAACGGCAGATCGAACATCACAAGATTGCTGGCGAACTGGAAGTTACGGCCTTCAGAACCGATTTCGGAGCACAGCAGAACCTGCGCGCCGCTGTCCTCTTCACTAAACCACGCCGCAGCGCGGTCGCGCTCGATAATAGACATGCCTTCATGGAACACGGCGGCGCGAATACCTTCGCGCTCGCGCAGCACTTGT
This sequence comes from Enterobacter sp. UPMP2061, assembly GCF_053709615.1. Taxonomy (NCBI): domain Bacteria; kingdom Pseudomonadati; phylum Pseudomonadota; class Gammaproteobacteria; order Enterobacterales; family Enterobacteriaceae; genus Enterobacter; species Enterobacter sp. UPMP2061. The sequence goes on along the minus strand of NZ_JBSKJP010000007.1, from coordinate 166,228 downwards.
TCAAGTTGCAGGGCGGTGGCTGCCTTGGCGCAGATCACCAGCACCTTCCGGGAACGGTGCGCGGTCAGATAACCCATTAACCACTCCACGCGCGGATCGAAGTTCCACCAGGTGCCAGTGTCGCCTTCAAATTCCTGATAAATTTGCTCCGGGTAGAGCATATCGCGCGCGCGATCTTCCGCTGATTTACGGGTGCCCATAATGCCGGAGACTTTAATCGCCGTCTGGTACTGGGTCGGCAGCGGCAGTTTGATGGTGTGCAGCTCGCGTTTCGGGAAGCCTTTCACGCCGTTACGGGTGTTGCGGAACAGCACGCGGCTGGTGCCGTGACGGTCCATCAGCATGTCGATCAGCTCTTTACGCGCAGATCCCGCATTATCGCTGTCGCTGTTCGCGGCCTGAAGCAGCGGCTCAATATCCTGCTCGCCGATCAGATCGCTGAGGGTGTTAAGTTCATCATTAGAGAGACGATTACCGGCCAGCAGCAGCGCAACGGCGTCCGCCACCGGACGGTAGTTTTTCTGCTCTTCAACAAACTGCTCAAAATCGTGGAATCGGTTCGGATCGAGCAGGCGCAGACGGGCGAAGTGGCTCTCAAGACCCAGCTGCTCCGGGGTGGCGGTCAGAAGCAGAACGCCCGGTACGCGCTCGGCAAGCTGCTCAATCGCCATGTATTCACGGCTTGGCGCATCTTCGCTCCAGACGAGGTGGTGCGCTTCGTCGACGACCATCAGATCCCATTCTGCGTCGCACAGGTGCTCCAGGCGCTGCTTGCTGCGGCGTACGAAGTCCAGGGAGCAGATCACCAGCTGTTCGGTTTCAAACGGGTTGTCCGCGTCGTGCTGGGCTTCGGCATAGCGCTCGTCGTCGAACAGGGAGAAGCGCAGGTTAAAGCGGCGCAGCATCTCGACCAGCCACTGGTGTTGCAGCGTTTCCGGCACCACAATCAGCACGCGCTCGGCAGCGCCAGAGAGCAGCTGCTGGTGCAGGATCATGCCTGCTTCGATGGTTTTACCCAGGCCCACTTCGTCAGCCAGCAGCACGCGAGGCGCATGGCGACGGCCCACGTCATGGGCGATATTCAGCTGATGGGGAATAAGGCTGGTACGCTGGCCGCGCAGGCCGCTCCACGGCATGCGGTACTGTTCACTCTGGAACTTACGCGCGCGGTAGCGCAGGGAGAAGCGATCCATTCGGTCGATTTGCCCGGCAAACAGACGGTCCTGCGGCTTGCTGAAAACCAGTTTGCTGTCGAGCAGCACTTCACGCAGGATAACATTCGTCTCGTCGGTATCAAGACGCGTTCCAATGTAGGCGAGCAGTCCATTCTCTTCTTTTACGTCTTCAACCTTCAGCTGCCAGCCTTCGTGGCTGGTCACGGTGTCGCCCGGATTGAACATTACGCGGGTAACAGGGGAGTCATTGCGAGCGTACAGGCGGTTTTCACCGGTAGCAGGGAAAAGGAGGGTAACCATGCGCGCATCGACGGCAACGACGGTTCCTAATCCAAGTTCGCTTTCTGTATCGCTGATCCAGCGTTGACCAAGTGTAAAAGGCATAGTTGTTCGGCTCTAATCTTTAATTGCAGGCAATAGTTCGACCCCGTCAAAAAAGACGGTCATCGAAAAATGGGTCCGGGAATGGAAAGGGCGCTATGGTACTGGATGGCAACGGTTTCGTCACGCGTCAAAATAGCCCAAGTTGTCCTGTCACTAGTGTAGCAAAGTCGTCATTGATGAACGGTAAAATTCCCTCCGCAACCGGCTGAAGCTGGCGGGTCAGGTAGTGATCGTAATCGAGCGGAGACTGCTGGTAATCAACGGGTTCCGGGCCGTTAGTTGTCCAGACGTATTTGATCGTACCCCGGTTCTGATACTGCGGCGCACGGCCCCGGCGAACATTCTCTTCATCCGCCAGCCGCGCGGCGCGTACGTGGGGAGGAACGTTACGTTGATATTCGGCCAGCGGGCGGCGCAGGCGCTTGCGATACACCAGCTGGTCATCCAGTTCACCCGCCATCAGGCTGGCGATGGTGTCGCGCACGTAGTCCTGATACGGCTCGTTGCGAAACACCCGCAGGTAGAGCGTCTGCTGGAACTGCTGCGCCAGTGGCGTCCAGTCGGTGCGCACCGTCTCCAGCCCTTTAAAGACCATCCGCTGCGTGTCACCTTCCTGAATCAGCCCGGCGTAGCGCTTCTTGCTGCCCTGGTCGGTTCCGCGAATGGTCGGCATTAAAAAGCGGGCAAAATGGGTTTCAAACTCCAGCTCTAACGCGCTGGTTAACCGCTCTTTTTGCAAATTTTCGCGCCACCAGTCGTTCACGTAGGCGACCAGTTCTTTGCCGATTCGCGCGGCGTCGTCTTCTGAATGGGCCGCTTTCAGCCAGACAAAGGTGGAGTCGGTATCGCCATAAATAACGTCATAGCCCCGGGATTCAATCAGCGCTTTGGTCTGGCGCATAATGTCGTGCCCGCGCATGGTGATGGAAGACGCCAGCCGGGGATCAAAGAAGCGGCAGGCGCTGGTACCCAGCACGCCGTAAAAGGCGTTCATAATGATTTTCAGCGCCTGTGAGAGCGGCTTGTTGCCGTGGCGTTTCGCCTCGTCGCGGCCGTGCCAGATGTTTCCCACAATTTCGGGCAGGCAGTGTTTTTTCCGCGAGAAGCGAGCTCCAAGAAACCCTTCGGTGCTGTGCGCATCGTCTGGCTGGGCCATCCCCTCCACCAGCCCCACCGGATCAATCAGAAACGTGCGGATAATTGACGGGTACAGGCTTTTATAATCCAGCACCAGTACCGAGTCATACAGTCCGGGCCGTGAATCCATCACGTAACCGCCGGGGCTGGCCTGCGGCGGCACGTCGCCGAGATTAGGGGCGACATAGCCCGCCCGGTGCATCCGCGGGAAATAGAGGTGGCTGAAGGCCGCTACCGAGCCGCCGTGCCTGTCGACCGCGAGACCGTTCACCGTTGCGCGTTCCAGCAGGAACGGCATGATCTCGGTTTTGTGGAAGATCTGCGTCACCAGCTCGCAATCTTTCAGGTTATAGGTAGCGAGCGCCGGTTTATCCTCGTTAAAGCGCCGGTCGATCTCGTCCATTCGGTCCCAGGGATTGTCGATGGATTTACCTTCGCCGAGCAGTTCCTGGGCGACCGCTTCCAGCGAGAAGGAAGAGAAGTTCCAGAAGGCGGATTTCAGTGCCTCGATGCCGTCGATAATCAGGCGACCATTGGCCTGTGCAAAGAATACGCCGTTCTTAAAACCGTGCTCACGCCACTCCAGCTCGCTGTTGCCGCGCCCCAGAATCAGCGGGATACGGTAACGCTCGGCATGTTTTTGCAGCACGCGCAGGTCAAACTGCACCACGTTCCAGCCGATCAGCACGTCCGGGTCGTGCTCGGCAAACCACTGGTTAAGCTTCTCCAGCAGTTGCGGGCGGCTGTTGACGTACTCCAGATTAAAATCCAGCGCGGACGCATCGCCGTTCGGCGGCCCGAGCATATAGACAACCCGCTGCCCACAGCCTTCCAGACCAATGCAGTACAGTTCGCCGTGGCGGGTGGTTTCAATATCCAGCGACACCCACTTTAGCGGCGGGCGATAGTGCGGATTAGGCTTCAGGCGCGCGTTAACGATCCTGCCGTTTTGCGCGGTGCCATCTACCCAGACGGGGGCGGTGATAAACCGCTCCATCAGAAAGCGTTCAGGCGGGCGAATGTCGGCCTCGTAAAGCGTCACGCCTGCTTCACGAAGCAGCTTTTCATAGCGCATCAACTGGCGATGGGCGCGGCAGTAGAGGCCGTAAACCGGCTGGCGGTGGAAATCTTTCAGCTGGAGCGGCGTAAGGCGCCAGTTGTTTTCGCCGCGTAGCAGTTGTTTCACTTTCTCGACGTGAGCTTCAGGAATAAAGGCCACGGACTCCTGCGGCGGGAGCGTAACGTTTAGTGGGCCGTTGTCCGTTGCCAGCCAGAATTCAACCTCAGTACCCTGAGGGGTATCCCGCCAGTGTCTGGTCAGTAAAAAGCCTTCTTGCGCCTGCGTCACGCCGATATCCCATAAAACAAAACCAGGCCTGATTATAGCCTGGTTGAGGGGTGTTTGCTGGGGTTTTATACAGTGCCCGTTCCGCCGGATGGCGCTGCGCTTATCCGGCCTACAGGTTCCGCAGGCCCGGTAAGCGCAGCGTCACCGGGCAAGGGTTTACTGCCCGTAGTAGGCTTTCGCACCGTGCTTACGCAGGTAATGCTTATCCAGCAGGGTTTGCTGCATATCCGGCAGCTGCGGTGCCAACTGGCGGCAGAAGATCCCCATATAGGCGACTTCCTCCAGCACGATCGCGTTGTGCACCGCGTCCTCCGCGTTTTTACCCCAGGCAAACGGGCCGTGGGAGTGCACCAGCACGCCGGGCATTTGCGCCGCGTCGATTCCCTGTTTTTCGAAGGTTTCGACAATCACGTTCCCCGTTTCCCATTCGTACTCACCGTTGATCTCCGCATCGGTCATCAGACGCGTGCAGGGAATGGTGCCGTAGAAGTAGTCCGCGTGGGTGGTGCCGGTGGCCGGAATAGGCTGGCCCGCCTGCGCCCAGATGGTCGCGTGACGCGAATGGGTATGCACAATCCCGCCGATGGTCGGGAAGGCCTGATACAGCAGGCGATGAGTGGGCGTATCGGAGGAGGGCTTTTTATTGCCTTCAACCACTTCACCCGTTTCGATGCTGACCACCACCATGTCTTCTGCGGTCATTACCGTGTAATCCACGCCGGAAGGCTTGATCACGAACACCCCTTTTTCCCGGTCAACGGCGCTGACGTTGCCCCATGTCAGGGTTACGAGGTTATGTTTTGGCAGCGCCAGGTTGGCTTCGAGTACCTGACGTTTGAGATCTTCTAACATTGTCGTCTCCTGCCGGATGGCGCTGCGCTTATCCGGCCTACAGAACCGTAGGCCCGGTAAACGAAGTGCCACCGGGCACTCCGTACTTAGCGTTTTGAACCGTAATAGACTTCGTTCCAGCGCAGCGCGTCTTTAAAGGCTGGCAGACGGGTGTCGTTATCAATCACGGTCAGTTCGATGTCGTGCAGCTCGGCAAACTGACGCATATCGTTCAGGTCAAGCGCGTGGCTGAATACGGTGTGGTGCGCGCCGCCGGCCAGGATCCAGGCTTCCGAGGCGGTTGGCAGGTCAGGCTGCGCTTTCCACAAAGCGTTGGCGACCGGCAGCTTCGGCAGAGAATGCGGGGTTTCAACCGCATCGACGCAGTTCACCAGCAGGCGGAAACGATCGCCGAGGTCAATCAGGCTGGCGTTAATGGCCGGGCCGGTACGGGTGTTGAAGATCAGACGGGCCGGATCCGCTTTGCCGCCAATGCCGAGGTACTGCACGTCGAGGATCGGTTTCTCTTCAACCGCGATGGATGGACACACTTCCAGCATGTGCGAGCCGAGCACCAGATCGTTGCCGTTCTCGAAGTGGTAGGTGTAGTCCTCCATAAAAGAGGTGCCGCCCTGTAGACCGGTCGACATCACCTTCATGATGCGAAGCAGAGCGGCAGTTTTCCAGTCGCCTTCGCCCGCAAAGCCGTAGCCCTGCTGCATCAGACGTTGTACCGCCAGACCCGGGAGCTGTTTCAGGCCGTGGAGATCTTCAAAGGTGGTGGTGAAGGCATGGAAGCCGCCCTGTTCCAGAAAACGCTTCATGCCCAGCTCAATACGTGCGGCATCCAGCACGTTCTGGCGCTTGTCACCGTTGACCTGTGCCGCAGGCGTCAGGCGATAGCTGCTTTCGTACTCGTCCACCAGCGCGTTAACGTCGCCATCGCTGATGTCATTCACCACCTGCACCAGGTCGCCCACCGCCCAGGTGTTGACGGAGAAGCCAAATTTAATCTGCGCGGCCACTTTATCACCGTCGGTGACCGCCACTTCGCGCATGTTGTCGCCGAAACGCACCACTTTCAGGTGGCGGGTATCCTGCTTAGATACCGCCTGACGCATCCAGGAGCCAATACGTTTTTGTGCCTGACCGTCCTGCCAGTGCCCGGTCACCACGGCATGCTGTTGACGCATGCGCGCGCCGATGAAGCCGAACTCGCGGCCGCCGTGCGCGGTCTGGTTCAGGTTCATGAAGTCCATGTCGATGCTGTCCCACGGCAGGGAGGCGTTGAACTGCGTGTGGAATTGCAGCAGCGGTTTGTTGAGGATAGCCAGGCCGTTGATCCACATTTTGGCTGGCGAGAAGGTGTGCAGCCACACCACCAGGCCAGCGCATTTGTCATCGTAATTGGCATCGCGGCAAATGTTGGTGATTTCGTCCGGGGTGGTACCCAGCGGCTTCAGCACCAGTTTGCACGGCAGTTTGGCTTCCGCGTTCAGCGCATTCACAACGTGCTCCGCGTGTTTCGTCACCTGCTGCAACGCTTCCGGTCCGTACAAATGCTGGCTGCCAATCACAAACCACACTTCATAATTATTAAAAATGGTCATTATCGTGTCCTTAATGTGTCAGGGTTGCCGTAGTGTCCGCGGTGCTTTTGGCCGGGGCGGCGACAGGGAGATAGTGAAGTTCGGCGCTTTTTGCCCATTGCTGGTAGCGCTGATAAAGCTGTTCAAAGCGTTGTGCCTGCTGAGTCTGCGGCTGGAGCGTACTTTCGACGGCGCTCGCCATATGCTGTTGCGCGGTCGGGATATCCGCATGGACGCCTGCGGCCACGGCAGCGAAAATCGCGGCGCCCAGCGCACAGCACTGATCGGAGGCCACAATTTGCAGCGGCCGGTTCAGCACGTCGCAGCAGGCCTGCATAATCACCGGGTTTTTACGGGCGATGCCCCCCAGCGCCATCACGTTGTTTACGTCAATGCCCTGCCCGGTGAAGCACTCCATAATGGCGCGCGCGCCGAATGCGGTGGCGGCGATCAGGCCGCCAAACAGCGCGGGCGCGTCGGTCGCGAGGTTGAGATCGGTAATCACCCCTTTCAGACGCTGGTTGGCAAACGGCGTACGACGCCCGTTGAACCAGTCCAGCACCACCGGCAGGTGGTCGAGAGACGGATTTTTTGCCCAGGCTTCGGTGAGCTGCGGCAGGAGCTGTTTTTTGCTCGCGGTAATCTGTGTTTTCAGTTCAGGATGCGCGGCTGCCAGCTGATCCAGCGGCCAGCCGAGCACACGGCCAAACCAGGCGTAGATATCGCCGAAGGCGGACTGACCCGCTTCGAGGCCGATAAAATCGGGTACCACGCTGCCGTCAACCTGACCGCAGATGCCTTTCACCGCGCGGTCGCCGACGCTGGCTTTATCTGCCGTCAGAATGTCACAGGTGGAGGTGCCGATAACTTTCACCAACGTGTTGGGCTGCGCACCCGCGCCCACGGCACCCATATGGCAGTCGAACGCGCCGCCGGAAATGGTCACGTTTTGCGGCAGACCGAGGCGTTTCGCCCACTCTTCGCAGAGCGTGCCGACCGGAATATCGGCGGTGAAGGTGTCGGTAAACAGCGGGTATGTCAGGTTTTTGTTGATGATCGGATCGAGTTCATCGAAGAACGCTGCCGGAGGCAGCCCCCCCCAGCTTTCATGCCACAGCGATTTATGCCCGGCGCTGCAACGGCCGCGGCGGATATCCTGCGGGCGAGTGGTGCCGGAGAGCAGGGCGGGAACCCAGTCGCATAGCTCAATCCATGATGCCGCTGCCTGTGCGACCGACGCGTCCGCGCGGGTAACGTGCAGGATCTTGGCCCAGAACCACTCGCTGGAGTAAATCCCGCCGATGTAGCGGGAGTAGTCAGTTTTGCCCGGCTGATGGCATAAGCGGGTGATGGCTTCCGCCTCTTCCACGGCGGTATGGTCTTTCCACAGCACAAACATGGCGTTCGGGTTGTCGGCAAACTCCGGTCGCAGCGCCAGTACGCGGCCTTCGGCATCGACAGGGGCAGGCGTTGAGCCGGTGCTGTCGACGCCAATCCCCACGACATCGGCCCGCTGGGCGTCCGTCAACTCCGCCAGCACGGTTTTGATCGCCGCTTCCATTGATTCAATGTAATCATGCGGGTGGTGGCGGAACTGGTTGTTCGGCGCATCGCAGTAGCGCCCCTCTTGCCAGCGCGGATACCACTCAACGCTGGTTGCTATCTCCTGGCCAGTCGTACAGTCCACTGCCAGCGCGCGAACTGAGTCGCTGCCAAAATCGAGGCCAATTGCAATTGCCATGGTGTTGCTCCATCCAAAAAACAGGTATGGAAGAACATTAGAGACTGGGGACAAAAATCGTCAGGCAGGATCCGCTAATCTTATGGACTAAATTGCTGTAGCCACGCAAAGTGTGACGCCGTGCAAATATTCTATGTGGACATTTCTGCCGCACTTATAGACACTTTTGTTACTGCTTATCTGCCCGTACTGGCGGACAAATCAGGGGGGAAGGCTGAAACATGGCGGACGTAAAAGAGGCGTGATGCTTTTTGGATCTTTTCGCGGGCCATTTTTATACTGCTTTTATCGATATGGACAATTGGTTTCCTTCAGGACCCTTGGGAGAACTGAATCTATGGCCGAACCGCAAAACGATCCCTTACTGCCGGGCTACTCATTTAACGCCCATCTGGTGGCGGGGCTGACGCCAATTGAGGCCGAGGGATATCTCGATTTTTACGTCGATCGCCCTCTTGGCATGAAGGGATATATCCTGAACCTGACCGTACGCGGAGAAGGGGTCGTCAAAAACGGGGATCAGCAGTTTATCTGCCGCCCCGGTGATATGCTGCTGTTCCCGCCGGGGGAGATCCACCACTACGGGCGCCATCCGGATGCCAAAGAGTGGTATCACCAGTGGGTCTATTTCCGTCCGCGCGCCTACTGGCAGGAGTGGCTCTCGTGGCCGGCCATTTTCGCCCATACCGGTTTATATCGCCCGGATGAGGCGCATCTGGCGCAGTTCCGTGAGCTGTTCGCACAGATTATTGAGGCAGGGCAGGCGGGCGGGCGCTACGCCGAACTGCTGGCCATCAACCTGCTTGAACAGGTGCTGCTGCGCCGCATGGAGGCCATCAACGAGTCGCTTAATCCGCCGCTGGACAACCGCGTCCGCGACGCCTGCCAGTACATCAGCGACCACCTTGCCGACAGCCAGTTTGATATTGCCAGCGTCGCCCAGCATGTGTGTCTGTCGCCGTCACGGCTCTCTCATCTGTTCCGCCAGCAGCTTGGCGTGAGTGTACTCAGCTGGCGTGAGGATCAGCGCATCAGCCAGGCGAAACTGCTGCTCAGCACCACCCGAATGCCTATCGCCACCGTCGGGCGTAACGTCGGCTTTGAAGATCAGCTCTATTTCTCTCGCGTGTTTAAGAAGTGCACCGGTGCCAGCCCGAGCGAATTCCGTGCGGGATGTGAATAATCGGTAAACATTCAGGTGAACTTCAGGCGCATCTTGTAAACTATTCAGACAATTGATGCCTTGACGCGGTGCAGGGCGCTAAGCAGAATCGCTGATTCGTTTTCTGACCGGAATAGTTATGCAGGCATTGCTGGAACATTTTATTACCCAGTCCGTTATGTATTCGCTCATCGCCGTGGCGCTGGTGGCGTTTCTGGAGTCGCTGGCGCTGGTCGGGCTGATCCTGCCCGGCACCGTGATGATGGCGGGGCTTGGGGCGCTGATCGGCAGCGGCGAGGTCAATTTCTGGCAGGCGTGGATGGCCGGTATTATTGGCTGTTTGCTGGGGGACTGGATCTCCTTCTGGCTGGGCTGGCGCTTTAAGAAGCCGCTGCACCGCTGGTCGTTCATGAAAAAAAATAAAGCGCTGCTGGATAAAACCGAGCACGCGCTGCACCAGCACAGCATGTTCACCATCCTCGTGGGGCGCTTCGTTGGCCCAACGCGCCCGCTGGTGCCGATGGTGGCCGGGATGCTGGATCTGCCCGTCGCGAAGTTTGTGGTGCCGAACATCATCGGCTGCGTCTTCTGGCCGCCGTTCTACTTCCTGCCGGGGATCCTGGCGGGCGCGGCCATCGATATTCCTGACGGTATGCAAAGCGGTGAGTTCAAGTGGCTGCTGCTGGGAACGGCGGTCCTGCTGTGGCTGGCGGTCTGGCTCTGCTGGCGCCTGTGGCGCAGCGCGAAAGCCAGTGTTGATCGCCTGACGCGCTATCTTCCGCGCTCTCGCCTGCTCTGGCTGGCCCCGCTGACGCTGGGGGTGGCTGTCGTGGCGCTGGTGGCGCTGATTCGCCACCCGCTGATGCCGGTGTACGGTGAGATCCTGTTGAAGGTGGTGAGCCGTTAAACGCCGGGCGGCACTGCGTTTGCCCGGCCTACGGTCTTATACCCAGTAATCCTGACGCGCTTTCTTTCCCGCTCATTAAGGCGTCGGTTGTTCCATCCCACAAAATACGTCCCTCCGCGATCACTACCGATCGCGGCGCGATGCGTGCGGCATCTTCGATGCTATGCGAAACCATCAGCATCGTCAGTTGCTCGCGCTCGCAAACCTCCTCAACCAGTGAGAGCATCTCCTGACGCAGGGCCGGGTCGAGCGCCGAAAAGGGTTCGTCGAGCAGCAGCAGCGGCTGCTTGCGCACCAGACAGCGTGCCAGCGCCACGCGCTGGCGCTGGCCGCCGGAAAGCTCACCCGGTAGTCTGTTGATAAACGCAGCCAGGCCCATTTGTTCGGCGATCGCCTCCAGCGTCTGACGCTGCGCAACACTGAGTTTTAACCCCGGATCCATACCCAGCGCGATGTTCTGCCACACCGTAAGATGATTGAACAGATTGTTTTCCTGAAACAGCATCGACACCGGGCGCTTAGCCGGCGGAGCGTAGGTATATTCGCCATTATCAATGACGATCGACCCGCTGGCAGGCTGCAAAAAACCGGCAATCAGATTGAGCAGGGTACTTTTTCCGGCCCCGCTGGGGCCAAGCACTGCGATTCGCTCTCCCTGACGAACGGAGAGGGTAAAACGCATTGGCAGGTGCTCATAAAGCCAGGTTACATCAGTCAGTTTTAACATCACGCCCCGGAAGTTTTTCGATAACGGTAAATAACGCAAAGCACAGCACCAGCAGTAAAAGTGCCGTGACGGCGCCGTCCTGGCTACGATAGGAGCCAATTTGCTGATAAAGCCAGAACGGCAGCGTGCGGAAATCCTCGTTGCCAAAGAGGGCCACAACGCCAAAATCGCCAATCGACAGCACGCAGGCAAACGCCAGCGCCTGAGCCAGCGGACGCTTTAGCGCGCGCAGTTCGACCACCTTCAGACGCTTCCAGCCCTGCATGCCCAGCGACTGACACAGCAAACTGTAGCGGCTGTTGACGTCGCGCATCGGGTTTTCCAGCACCTTGAGCGCGTAAGGGATAGCCATCAGCGCGTTGGTAAAAATGACGATGCCGTCGGCGCTTTCCGGCAGGCCGATGGTGCTGTTGAACAGTAAAAAGAATCCGGTCGCCAGCACAATACCCGGCATCGCCAGGATCAGCATACCCGTCAGTTCCAGCGCGTGTCCGGCTTTACAGGCATGACGCGCGTACAGCTCGCGGCTGCTCCAGAGCAGCATCATGGTCAGGATCACGCACAGCAGCCCGGCTGCCAGCGCGATGCGCAATGAGGTCCACGTCGCCTGCCACAGGACAGGCTGTTGCAGTACCGACAACACATTGCGATTCAGGCCATCAACGATAACGGCCAGCAGCGGGGGCAGCAGAAGCAGGAGGGCCAGCGCGATCAGCATAAAATCCGCGACGCGGCTGTGCAGGCTGTCCTGCGGATCGCGCCAGCCTGTCAAGTGATTGCTGCCTGTGGGGATCGCTTTACTCAGCCGCTGGCTGAGTAACACCAGCGCCAGGCAGCAGACCATCTGCACCATCGCCAGCAGCGCGGCGCGGCCCGGATCGTAGTCGTAACTTAAGGCCTGATAGATCGCCAGCTCAATGGTGGTGGCCTGCGGCCCGCCGCCGAGAGAAAGCACGGTCGCGAAGCTGGCGAAGCAGAGCATAAAGATTAGCGCGGCCACCGGGGCAATCTGGCGTCGCAGCCACGGCCATTCGACAAAGCGGAAGAACGACCAGCCGCGCATGCCAAGCTGGGCGGCAATCTGACGCTGCTCACCGGGAATGTTTTCCAGCGCCTGTAAAAAGAGGCGCGTCGCCATCGGCATATTGAAAAAAATATGCGCCAGCAGAATGCCTTTCAGGCCGTAAGGGGAGAAGGTCCATTCCAGACCAAGCAGGTTGAAGAGGGATGCCAGCCAGCCCTGTCGACCGTAGACGCTCAGAATGCCGAACACCGCCACCAGCACGGGCAGGATCAGCGTCATCGCGCACAGCCGCAGCAGGGCAAGCCTGCCGGGGAAACGTCTGCGATAGAGGGCGCGTGCAAGGAAAATGGCCGGGATCGTCGACAGCAGCGCGGAGAGAAACGCCTGCCAGAAGGAGAAACGGATGACGTGCCAGAGATAGCTGTCGTGCCAGAGGGCGAGCAGATCGCTCTCTGGCGCGTTAAACCACAGCGCAAGGAATGCACCCAGGCTGACGACCACCATCAGTATGGCGGCGAGCAGCCCGGGAACTAACCAGCCGGGGATCAGCGGCTGACGGCGCGTTGCCATTCACTAATCCATGCGGCGCGCTGGGCGGCAACCTGCTGCGGCGTATATTCCAGTGAGGTTTGCGGCTTGTTTAGCTGCTCAAAGCCTGCCGGCAGCGCAACGTCAGTGACCGGGTACATCCAGTTTCCTGTCGGAATAGCATTCTGGAATGCCGGGGAGACCATAAATTTCAGGAATTTTTCGGCAAGCTCCGGCTGTTTGCTCGCGGCGGTGCGGGCGGCTACTTCCACCTGCAAATAATGCCCTTCAGCAAAGTTCGCGGCGGCGTAGTTATCCTTCTTCTCGGCGATAATGTGGTAGGCCGGAGAGGTAGTGTAGCTCAGCACCAGATCGCTTTCGCCTTTCAGGAACAGGCCGTAGGCTTCGCTCCAGCCTTTGGTGACGGTAACGGTTTTCGCGGCCAGCTTCTGCCACGCTTCCGGCGTTTTATCCCCGTAGACTTTCTGCATCCACAATAGCAGCCCCAGACCCGGCGTGCTGGTACGCGGATCTTCATAAATTACGCGCCATTTCTGGTCACTTTCGACCAGCTCTTTCAGGCTTTTGGGCGGATTCTTCAGCTTGTTTTTATCGTAGACAAACGCAAAGTAGCCGTAATCAAAGGGAACGAAGGTGTCGTTTTTCCAGCCGCCCGGTACGTTGACGGCATCTGCCGCCACGCCGCTTTTGGCGAACAGTCTGGTTTGGGTGGCGGCTTCCAGCAGGTTGTTATCCAGCCCGAGCACCACGTCGGCTTTGCTGTTTTTGCCTTCCATGCGCAGACGGTTGAGCAGCGAGACGCCATCTTCCAGCGCCACGAATTTCAGCTCGCAGTTGCAGTCGGCTTCAAAGGCTTTTTTTACCACCGGGCCGGGGCCCCAGTCGGCGGAGAAGGAGTCGTAGGTGTAGACCGTCAGAACAGGCTTAGCAAAAACAGGCAGCGCAACCAGCGCCAGCAGAGGAAGAACGTTTTTTAACACTTTGCACCTCAGGGTTGAGTGGCAAAGGATTTTGAGAGACAGCCTCAAATCCCTTCGCCGGCGTTATCCGGATCAGGTTCGACGGGTATTATCTCAGCGCACATCAGTGATGCAGCACCCCGTTGAGAACGGCGCTATTGTAATGATTTGGTGAATATTACGAAAGCGTTATGGCTCCGGCGGCGCAAACCAGGCGGATTTAAAATCAAACCAGCCGAGGGTATTCATCCGCAGACCGCGCATGCTGCGCTGCCCCTGGATCAGCAGCCAGTGGTGAATCAGCGGTACGATCGTCTGCCCGGTCAGTAATTCCTGACACCAGGCGGCCAGATCCATTTCTCCCGCCCGCCACCGCGCGGCGTCCTGCTGCCAGTCCCGGTTGATACAGTGCTGAATCAGGGGCACCTCGTACAGGTGAGAAAAGAGCGAGAAATCCAGCGGCAGCGTAAAATTCGCGCTGTTGAGCCAGATATCGCTGATGACGTCTCCGCGATGCCATTCATCATAATCGACTTCCTGTATCGCCAGCGTCACGCCTTCGGCTGCCAGCAGCGTGCTCATGATCCTCGCCAGAAAACGGTGCTCAATGTGGTCGCGATAGTAGCTGAGGGTGATGGTCTCCAGTCCGGCAGGCTTTTCGCTGCGGACGGGCTGCGCATGGTGCCAGCGTGGGAGCAGGCCATAGGCCGGGAACCACCAGGTCTGGTATTGCTCCTCTGCGTGATAAATCAGGTTAGCGGGCGCCAGAATATGGCTTATCCACCTGCGGACGTCGTGGTTTGCCCCGCGATGGCTGCGGCTATCAAAGAGCAGGTAGTAGCAGCCCTCCTCCAGGCGGCTTTCGAACGCCTTTTCACCGGCTGTTGGCCCTTCCAGGGTCAGGCCTGCGCTCAGCTCTTCGTTGAGATCCGGTAACACCCAGACGTTCACTTCGTCGATCAACGCCCTATAGCCAAAGTAATCATCAAAGGCGCGGATCTTCAGTTGATTACTGTTGTTCCGTGAAACGGAGTAGGGGCCCGTACCAATCGGCTGGCTGGAAAAATTGTTCAGGGATCGCCACTCGGCAGGCAGGATCATTGATGGCACGTAGCCCAGAAGCCACGGAAGCCATTTGTCCGGCTGCGAAAGCTCAATATCCAGCGTCCAGGCCGTTGGAGAGTGGATCCGTGCGATATGCGAATAGAGCGGCAGCGTGCGGGCGCGCTCTAAAGAGGCGATAACGTCGCGCATCTCCAGCTCGCGTCCATGGTGGAAATGAATGCCGGGGCGTAGAAAGAAGCGCCAGTGCAGCGGAGACACCTGTTGCCAGTGATGGGCAATATCCGCTTCCAGTTCCCCGTTTTCCTCATTTATCCGCGTCAGACCGCTGAATATCTGCCGGGCCATGTGGGTTTCAGAGCGACGTAACGCCGTACCGGGCAACAGATTTTTCATTGGGCGGTAGTAAAGTACCCGCAGAATGTGGCGTCCCTGACGAAAGCTGCGTCCCAGATGCGAGACCAGCATCTGGCGCACGGCGGCTTTGTCGCCCACCAGCTGGACCAGCTGATCGATGCGGTCCTGCTCCAGCAGATCCTCCGCTCGCTGTTGCTGTAACGCCAGGCCGGTATAAAGGAAAGTCAGGCGCGAACGCTTGCCGCGTCCGGCTTCGGCCTCCCAGTTTAGCCAGCCCTGCTGCTGCATGGTATTAAGGAGCGTGCGCATATGACGCCGGGAGCAGTTGAGGAGCTCGGCCAGCTCGTTCAGCGTGGTCTCCTGCGATTGCCCCTCGCAGCACTGCCAGAGGCGGATAAATTGTTGTTGCAGACGACCGGAAGGCATAAAAGGGGAACTCCTGACAAAAAATCAGCAATTTATTAATCCCTATATTAAGCCAATAATCCTTATCGATGAAGCGAGGAGGTAAATTATGAAGAGGTCTACCGCACGTCAGTTTTATCAGCACTATTTTTCAGCGACAAAGGGAGTGTCCTGGCTGGCCCGCCAGTGCGCAGAGCAGCGGCTGAGAATACTGGAAGATCTGATGCAGTGGGACGTTACGAAATCGACCTCTTCTCGCTAACTCGCCTCGATCATGTGTGACTGAGTATTGGTGCTAATCACCCGCCAGCAAAATGTTTTTTGCTGGCTTTTTTCGTTTACTATTCCACCCAATTTCGATTCGCTTTCATAAGGACTTGCGCATGCTCTGGTTGATGACGATGGGGCGACGCCTGAATGGCGTGTACGCCGCTTTTATGCTGGTGGCCTTCATGATGGGCGTGGCCGGCGCGCTTCAGGCGCCGACGCTGAGCCTGTTTCTCAGCCGCGAGGTGGGGGCGCAGCCGTTTTGGGTGGGCCTGTTCTACACCGTCAACGCCATTGCCGGGATCCTCGTCAGCCTGTGGCTGGCGAAACGATCCGACAGCCAGGGCGATCGCCGCAAGCTGATCCTCTTTTGTTGCGCCATGGCCGTGGGCAACGCGCTGCTGTTTGCCTTCAACCGCCATTACCTGACGCTCATTACCTGCGGCGTGCTGCTGGCCTCTCTGGCGAACACCGCCATGCCGCAACTGTTCGCCCTGGCCCGGGAGTACGCCGACAGCTCGGCGAGGGAAGTGGTGATGTTCAGCTCGGTGATGCGTGCGCAGCTCTCTCTCGCGTGGGTCATCGGTCCGCCGCTGGCGTTTATGCTGGCGCTGAACTACGGCTTCACCACCATGTTTTCCATCGCGGCGGGGATTTTTGTCATCAGCCTGGCGCTGATAGCCTTTGCGCTGCCATCGGTGGCGCGCGTAGAGCAGGTGACGGACAAGCCCATCACGCAGGTGAGCGGCTGGCAGGATAAAAACGTCCGCATGTTGTTTATCGCCTCCACGCTGATGTGGACCTGCAACACCATGTACATCATCGATATGCCGCTGTGGATCAGCAGCGATCTGGGACTGCCCGATAAGCTCGCGGGTATTCTGATGGGCACCGCTGCCGGGCTGGAGATCCCGGCGATGATTCTGGCGGGTTACTACGTCAAACGTTTCGGAAAGCGTCGGATGATGGTCGTCGCCGTGGCGGCCGGGGTACTGTTCTACGCGGGGCTGATCCTTTTCCATTCGCGTGAAGCCTTGCTGGCGTTACAGCTGTTTAACGCGGTGTTTATCGGAATCGTTGCCGGGATAGGCATGCTCTGGTTCCAGGATTTAATGCCGGGGCGCGCAGGCTCCGCGACCACGCTGTTTACCAACAGTATCTCTACCGGCGTGATTCTGGCGGGGGTGATTCAGGGGGCGCTGTCGCAAAGCTATGGGCATGCATCCGTGTACTGGGTGATCGCAGCGATTTCGCTTGTCACGCTGATGCTGACGTGCCGGGTAAAAGACGTTTGATTCTGGAAGCGGCTTCACGAAATGAAACGATTTTCTGACAGGCGCAGAGAAGGCGCATAGAGTGCGTGACGGGTGCTTGAGGCTGTTTGCCTCAGGCTTTCGCAAGAGGCAAACAGTGGAGAGTCCCACATCAAAAAACTGATGGGGAGATTAACTTCACAACCCACATTGCGAGGTTAGTCTCTTCATTGCCGAAAAGCAATAAGGAGGCTGGAATGCCAAAACGTACTCTGCTGTTAGGTTTGTTTCTGATCTGTACGACGCTGTTGATCTTCACCTGGATGGTGCGCGACTCGCTGTGTGAGCTGCACTTCAGACAGGAGAAAACAGAGCTGGCGGCAGTGTTGGCTTACGAAGCAAAACGTTAGCGGTATTGGCGGGGAAAGTTTCCCCGCCTCTCCAGAGTGGTTGAGCCTCAACGCACCCTTATCAATGGCCCGCGCCCTGCGGGCCATTGCCTTTAGCCCATAAACGCAGGCTGTTTTTTCTCGTAGGCGGAGATAGCCTCTTCGTGTTGCAGCGTCAGGCCAATGCTGTCCAGGCCGTTCAGCATGCAGTGGCGACGGAACGCATCAATGCTGAAGCTGTAGGTCTTGTCACCGGCTTTCACCACTTCCGCTTCCAGATCCACTTCAAATGAAATCCCCGGATTCGCCTGCACCAGCGCAAACAGTTCATCGACCTGTTCGTCACTCAGCGTCACCGGCAGCAGCTGGTTGTTGAAGCTGTTGCCGTAGAAGATATCCGCGAAGCTCGGGGCGATAACCACCTTAAAGCCGTAGTCGGTTAATGCCCAGGGCGCATGTTCACGCGACGATCCGCAGCCAAAGTTTTCCCGCGCCAGCAAAATGGAGGCGCCTTTGTATTCCGGAAAGTTCAGGACGAATTCCGGGTTGGGCACTTCGCCTTTATCGTCGAGGAAACGCCAGTCGTTGAACAGATGCGCACCAAAACCCGTGCGCGTCACTTTCTGTAAAAACTGCTTAGGAATGATCGCGTCGGTATCGACGTTAGCGGCGTCCAGAGGGACAACCCGGCCCGTATGTTGGGTAAATTTCTCTGCCATGATTGTCTCCTTATTTCAGGCTGCGAATATCGGCGAAATGACCGGTTACTGCCGCAGCGGCGGCCATTGCCGGGCTGACCAGGTGGGTGCGCCCACCGCGGCCTTGACGGCCTTCAAAGTTACGGTTGCTGGTGGAGGCACAGCGCTCGCCCGGATTCAGGCGGTCGTTGTTCATGGCCAGACACATGGAGCAGCCGGGCAGGCGCCACTCGAAGCCTGCTTCAATAAAGATCTTATCCAGACCCTCCGCTTCCGCCTGGGCTTTCACCGGACCGGAGCCTGGCACAACCAGCGCCTGCACGCCCGGCGCCACTTTGCGGCCTTTAGCGATTTCTGCCGCAGCGCGTAAATCTTCAATACGGGAGTTGGTACAGGAGCCAATGAATACTTTATCAATGCTCACATCGGTCAACGGTACGCCGGGCTTCAGCCCCATATAGGCCAGCGCTTTTTCCGCACTGGCGCGCTCGACCGGATCGGCGAAGGAGGCCGGGTCAGGAATACTGTCGTTGACGGAAATCACCTGGCCCGGGTTGGTGCCCCAGGTGACCTGCGGGGCGATCTCTTCCGCCTGTAACGTCACAACGGTATCAAAAATTGCCCCCTCGTCCGTTTTCAGGGTTTTCCAGTACGCTACCGCGTCGTCAAAATTCTGACCTTTCGGCGCATGCAGACGCCCCTTCACATAGTTGAAGGTGGTTTCGTCTGGGGCCACCAGGCCTGCTTTGGCGCCCATCTCAATGGCCATGTTGCACAGGGTCATACGACCTTCCATGCTCAGCGCCTGGATAGCGTCGCCGCAGAACTCAACGACGTGACCGGTGCCGCCTGCGCTGCCGGTTTTGCCGATAATCGCCAGCACGATATCTTTCGCGGTGATACCCGGCGCAGCTTTACCCTTCACTTCAATCTTCATGGTTTTGGCGCGGCCCTGCTTCAGGGTCTGCGTCGCCAGAACGTGTTCAACTTCAGAGGTCCCAATCCCGAACGCCAGGGCGCCAAATGCGCCGTGCGTCGCGGTGTGGGAGTCACCGCAGACGATGGTCATGCCCGGCAGAGTAATCCCCTGCTCAGGCCCCATTACGTGGACGATGCCCTGATAGGGGTGGTTCAGATCGTACAGCTCCACGCCAAACTCGTTACAGTTCTTAATCAGCTCCTGCATCTGGATACGCGCCATCTCGCCAGATGCATTGATGTCTTTGGTCTGGGTGGAAACGTTGTGATCCATCGTGGCGAAGGTTTTACCCGGCTGACGTACCGGGCGCTTATGCGCGCGCAGGCCGTCAAATGCCTGAGGTGAGGTCACTTCGTGTACCAGATGACGGTCGATGTACAACAGTGGGGTTTCGTTTGGCGCCTCGTAGACAACGTGCGCATCAAACAACTTCTCATATAACGTCTTAGCCATGATTACACCCCTTCAGCGACATAGCGGGCAATGATGTCGCCCATTTCATCGGTACTGACTGCCGCCGTGCCGCGTGCTAAATCACCGGTACGGACGCCTTCTTCTAACGCCCGGTTAATGGCGTTTTCAATTGCGGTTGCTGCATCGCCTGCATCCAGGCTGTAGCGCAGCAGCAGAGCCAGGGAGAGGATCTGCGCAATCGGGTTGGCGATGTTTTTACCTGCGATATCCGGCGCGGAGCCGCCCGCCGGTTCGTACAGGCCAAAGCCTTCTTCGTTCAGGCTGGCCGAGGGCAGCATACCCATGGAGCCGGTGATCATCGCGCACTCATCCGAGAGAATATCGCCGAACAGGTTGGAGCACAGCAGCACGTCAAACTGGGACGGATCTTTGATCAGCTGCATCGTTGCGTTGTCGATATACATATGTGACAGCTCAACGTCCGGGTACTGCCTGGCAACTTCACTGACGATTTCGCGCCACAAAATAGACGACTGGAGCACGTTCGCTTTATCAATAGAGGTCACTTTACGGCGGCGTTTGCGCGCTGACTCAAACGCGATATGAGCGATACGTTCAATTTCAAAACGGTGATACACCTCGGTATCAAACGCTTTCTCATGCTGACCGCTGCCTTCGCGGCCTTTTGGCTGCCCGAAGTAGATCCCGCCGGTCAGCTCACGCACGCAGAGAATGTCGAAACCGTTGGCGGCGATATCGGCGCGCAGCGGGCAGAACTCTTCCAGCCCCGGGTACAGCTTCGCGGGACGCAGGTTGCTGAACAGTTTGAAGTGTTTACGCAGCGGCAGCAGCGCGCCGCGCTCTGGCTGCTCTGCTGGAGGCAGGTGTTCCCACTTAGGGCCACCCACTGAGCCAAACAGAACGGCATCGGCATTCTCGCAGCCTTCTACAGTCCCTTTCGGCAGGGGAGTACCGTGGTTATCAATGGCAATACCGCCCACGTCGTAGTGGCTGGTGGTAATTTTCATCGCAAAACGCGAACGTACGGCTTCCAGTACTTTCAGCGCCTGTGTCATCACTTCCGGGCCAATACCGTCACCCGGCAACACAGCAATATGGTAATTCTTCGACATCACACGGTTTCCTTGTTGTTCTCTTTATTCTGAGCTTTGCGTTGCAACTCTTTTTCGACTTCGGCGGCGCGCCAGATGTTGTTCAGGACATGCACCATCGCTTTCGCGGAGGATTCGACGATATCTGTCGCCAGACCCACACCGTGGAAGCGGCGACCGTTATAGTTGACGACGATATCAACCTGGCCCAGGGCGTCTTTACCGTGCCCTTTTGCCGTCAGGTCGTATTTCACCAGCTCTACGTCGTACTCAGTGACGCGGTTAATCGCCTGGTAAATGGCATCCACAGGGCCGTTACCGTTGGCGGCTTCCGCTTTAATTTCATCGCCGCAGGCCAGCTTGACGGAGGCGGTAGCGATATCACTTGAGCCTGACTGAACGGTGAAGTAGTCCAGACGGAAGTGTTCTGGCTCTTCCTGCTGTTTGTTGATGAATGCCAGCGCTTCCAGGTCGTAATCGAAGACCTGGCCTTTCTTGTCAGCCAGCTTCAGGAATGCGTCGTACAGCTGATCCATGTTGTAATCGCTGTCCTGATACCCCATCTCTTCCATACGGTGTTTCACCGCTGCGCGGCCAGAGCGTGAGGTCAGGTTCAGCTGAACCTGGTTCAGACCGATGGATTCCGGAGTCATGATTTCGTAGTTTTCACGGTTCTTCAGCACGCCATCCTGGTGAATACCGGAGGAGTGAGCGAACGCGCCAGTACCAACAATCGCCTTGTTCGCCGGGATCGGCATATTGCAAATCTGGCTCACGGTCTGGCTGGTGCGCCAGATTTCGTTGTGATTGATGCGAGTGTGTACGTTCATAATGTCTTTGCGCACCTTGATCGCCATGATCACTTCTTCCAGCGAGCAGTTGCCGGCGCGTTCACCAATGCCGTTCATTGCCCCTTCTACCTGACGCGCGCCGGCGTGGACGGCGGCGATGGCATTGCCTACAGCCAGGCCCAAATCGTCATGGGTATGCACGGAGATGATGGCTTTATCAATATTTGGCACGCGATCGTACAGGCCGGTGATGATGTTGGAGAACTCAAACGGCATGGTGTAGCCGACGGTATCCGGGATGTTGATGGTTCTGGCTCCGGCATTAATCGCGGCTTCCACTACACGGGCCAAATCGTCAATCGGCGTGCGGCCTGCATCTTCACAGGAGAATTCGACGTCATCAGTGTAGTTACGCGCGCGTTTAACCATATACATCGCACGTTCGATCACTTCATCCAGCGTGCTGCGCAGCTTGGTTGCAATGTGCATGGGGGAGGTGGCAATGAATGTATGGATACGGAAGGCTTCTGCAACTTTCAGGGATTCCGCGGCCACATCAATATCTTTCTCAACGCAGCGAGCCAGACCGCACACGCGGCTGTTTTTGATGGTGCGGGCGATGGTCTGTACTGACTCGAAATCACCCGGCGAGGAGACGGGAAAGCCGACTTCCATTACGTCTACACCCATGCGTTCGAGGGCCAGCGCAATTTGCAGTTTTTCTTTAACACTCAGGCTCGCCTGTAATGCCTGTTCACCGTCACGTAAAGTAGTATCGAAAATAACGACTTGCTGGCTCATGGGTTAGGTCCTTGTCAGTCTTAGGGCGCCTTGCTACGAGCATAAAAAAACCCGCGCAGTGGCGCGGGTTTTTTGTTTTACTGAAGACGATTCAACGCTGAATTTCGCCCGCCAGTCTACCGCGCACAGTGGATGCGTTTAGTAGTAGTAGACCGGTGAAACGAAGGGTGCGAATCATGAATCGTGCTCCAGATGAATGCGATATGCTTTTAGTGGTACTGGATACGCCGACTCATGTCAACCCCTCTCAGGCAAAACGGCCACTCAGCGCAGGATAAACACATTAGCTAATTGTGCTGGTTTTTACGCTGTTAACCGATTTAATTGTCTATTATTGGACTTGAGATTCATCTCTGGAATAATTTGAATATAATTGGTAGCAATTGAACACAGTATTTTTACCGATGTGCTGTGAAATGGAATGTGTTTTATTTCATTGAGTTATAAGTTCTATGAATGAATCATGGGCGGGAAAGTTATCAATATTGATATCATTTTGTTAATGAAATCGTGGTGTATGCCCTTCATAGTTTAATAATACTTAAGTTATTATTAACTAAGGCGGTGATTGTGTATTTGCCAGCTTTATGGTTTCATGCCTGCATTAAAGTTTTAGATATCATTTGAACGATTTTTAGCTCTTCATTCAGGGAATGCTTAATGCCATCTTTTGAATGAGGGTTCTTTATATATTCTGAATTTTAAATAATTTCCTTTCGCTTGTTGTATATGCATGGTAAATCATATTTTTCGAAGTTATTACTGTACTTTGGCAAAGGGAATTTAGCGTGACAGTGGAGTCAGAAATGCCAGAAAATAATATTAACCAACCACAGCCTTATGATGGGGTTAAGCCTCAGTTACGCACAGTGGATCTCAACCTGTTAACTGTATTTGATGCAGTTATGCAGGAGCAGAATATTACGCGAGCAGCGCAATCTCTGGGAATGTCTCAACCTGCCGTGAGTAATGCCGTAGCCAGACTTAAGGTGATGTTTAACGACGAGTTATTCGTCCGGTATGGAAGAGGTATCCAGCCCACGGCGCGTGCATTCCAGCTATTCGGTTCGATTCGTCAGGCGCTACAGCTGGTTCAAAATGAGCTTCCCGGCTCAGGGTTTGAACCTTTAAGCAGTGAGCGGGTTTTCCATCTCTGTGTTTGCAGTCCGTTAGACAATTATTTGACGTCTGTTATATATAATAAAGTTGAACAGATTGCTCCTAATATTCATCTCGTTTTTAAATCATCTTTAAATCAAAACACTGAGCACCAGCTTCGTTATCAGGAAACGGAGTTCGTTCTGGGCTACGAAGAGTTTCGCCGTCCAGAGTTTGCCTGTGTTCCGTTGTTTAAAGATGAAATGGTGTTAGTCGCCAGCAAAAAACATCCACGCATGAATTCGCCGCTGCGTGAAAGCGATGTTTACAGCGAGCAGCATGCCGTTGTTGCTCTGGACAGATATGCTTCGTTCAGTCAGCCGTGGTATGACACTGCCGATAAACAAGCCAGCGTGGCCTATCAGGGGATGGCGATGGTCAGCGTTTTAAATGTCGTTTCTCAGACGCAGCTAGTCGCTATTGCACCGCGCTGGCTTGCTGAAGAGTTCTCCGATTCGCTGAGCCTGCAAATTTTACCTCTGCCGCTCAAGCTGAATAGCCGTACCTGTTATCTTTCCTGGCATGAAGCGGCGGGGCGGGATAAAGGGCATCAGTGGATGGAAGAGTTGCTGATCAATATTTGTCGTCGATAAGTCAGGGTGAATAAACCGCATGGTGCCATGCGGTTTATTCTGTGATTTTTTATGCAGGCAATATTTTGTTCTGTGCGCATTTTTTCAGACGCTCAGGGCGGCTTAAAAATAGATGATTTCCTGATCCATCCTCTTTTTAAGAGATGAATTATTAGCGTCTCCCCTCATACCAGACGAATTCACCATATTCGTGTCTGACAGCTATTTTTTCTGCTTTTATTGCCCATTCCCGCATTCCGTTTGCTAATTGCCTGCCTCATAACGAGCGGTTAAGGTATCCATCACTCTGCACATTATAAGATGGGTTCACCCTGTCAGAAGACGGCGCGGAAATGAATTCTGTTGACCGTCTATAACAAAAGCCTGGAGGCAAAGCATGGAGATGTTGTCTGGCGCGGAAATGGTCGTCCGATCGCTTATCGATCAGGGCGTGAAACAAGTGTTCGGCTATCCCGGAGGCGCGGTTCTCGATATTTATGACGCGCTGCACACGGTAGGCGGTATTGATCATGTTCTGGTTCGTCATGAACAGGCTGCTGTGCATATGGCTGACGGCCTGGCCCGCGCCACGGGAGAAGTGGGTGTAGTGCTGGTCACTTCGGGGCCGGGAGCGACCAATGCCATCACCGGCATTGCGACTGCGTATATGGACTCTATTCCACTGGTCATTCTCTCCGGACAGGTGGCGACGTCACTGATTGGCTATGATGCGTTTCAGGAATGCGACATGGTGGGGATCTCACGCCCCGTGGTGAAGCACAGCTTTCTGGTTAAGCAAACGGAAGATATCCCGGGCGTGCTGAAAAAAGCCTTCTGGCTGGCCGCCAGCGGTCGTCCTGGGCCAGTGGTTGTCGATCTGCCAAAAGATATTCTCAATCCCGCGAATAAACTGCCTTACCTGTGGCCTGAGTCGGTGAGCATGCGTTCGTATAATCCGACGACGCAAGGGCACAAAGGCCAGATTAAGCGTGCGCTGCAAACGCTGCTGGCTGCGAAAAAGCCCGTAGTCTACGTAGGGGGCGGCGCCGTTAATGCAGCCTGTGAAACGCAACTACGCGAACTGATTGAGAAGCTGAACCTTCCTGTCGCGTCATCGCTGATGGGGCTGGGGGCATTCCCGGCTACCCACCGTCAGGCGCTGGGCATGCTGGGTATGCATGGCACCTATGAAGCCAATATGACGATGCACCATTCTGATGTGATTTTTGCCGTCGGCGTACGTTTTGACGATCGCACCACCAATAACCTGGCGAAATACTGTCCGAATGCGACGGTGCTACACATTGATATCGATCCTACTTCTATCTCTAAAACGGTGCCGGCGGATGTGCCCATCGTGGGGGACGCACGACAGGTGCTGGATCAAATGTTGGAACTGCTGGCGCAGGAGACCGCCTCTCAACCGCTGGATGAGATCCGTGACTGGTGGCAACAAATCGAACAATGGCGCGGCCGTCAGTGCCTTAAATACGACACGCAGAGTGAGAACATCAAGCCGCAGGCGGTGATCGAGACGATCTGGCATCTGACCAAAGGCGAGGCGTATGTCACTTCTGACGTAGGCCAGCATCAGATGTTCACTGCGTTGTATTACCCGTTTGATAAACCGCGTCGCTGGATCAACTCAGGCGGGCTTGGCACGATGGGCTTTGGTCTGCCCGCCGCGCTGGGGGTGAAGCTGGCGTTGCCGAACGAAACGGTTATCTGCGTAACGGGTGATGGCAGTATACAGATGAATATTCAGGAGCTTTCTACTGCGCTGCAATATGAGTTGCCAGTGCTGGTGCTTAACCTGAATAACGGTTACCTCGGTATGGTGAAGCAGTGGCAGGATATGATTTATTCCGGCCGTCACTCTCAGTCTTATATGAAGTCACTTCCGGACTTTGTCCGTCTGGCTGAAGCCTATGGTCATATTGGCATGCGGGTAACCGATCCGTCAGAGCTGGAAGCGAAGCTCGGCGAAGCGCTTGAGCACGTTAAAAACAATCGCCTCGTCTTCATGGACGTCATCGTCGACGGCACCGAGCACGTTTATCCGATGCATATCCGTGGCGGTGGTATGGATGAAATGTGGTTAAGCAAAACGGAGAGAACCTGATATGCGCCGGATATTATCTGTATTACTGGAAAATGAGTCGGGCGCACTGTCACGCGTCATTGGGCTTTTTGCGCAGCGCGGATACAACATTGAAAGCCTGACCGTTGCGCCGACCGATGATCCAACGCTCTCCCGCATGACGATCCAGACTGTCGGCGATGCGAAAGTGCTTGAGCAGATCGAAAAGCAATTGCACAAGCTGGTGGACGTGTTGCGCGTCAGCGAGCTGGGGCAGGGGGCTTACGTCGAACGTGAAGTGATGCTGGTGAAAATTCAGGCCAGCGGTTATGGCCGTGAAGAGGTCAAGCGTAACACGGATATTTTCCGTGGGCAGATCATTGACGTCACGCCTTCTATATATACTGTGCAGCTTGCGGGAACGAGCGATAAGCTGGATGCGTTCCTGGCCTCCGTCAGGGATGTGGCAAAAATTGTTGAAGTTGCGCGCTCTGGCGTTGTTGGCCTCTCGCGCGGCGATAAAATCATGCGTTAGTTGCGCAAAAGGTTCGCCTCTTTCAGCCCGGTAGCCAAAGCCGGGCTTTTTTTTGCGTAATCCGCCGACAACGCGGACAAAAGCGGTTGCCGTGAAAGCTATTCTGCGTTTAGATGTTAAAATATTTAACCATAACCTTGACAGGGCCATGGACTTTTTTCTTTTTTTGAGGGGCAATTGTGAAACTGGATGAAATCGCCCGGCTCGCCGGCGTGTCGAGAACCACGGCCAGCTATGTGATTAACGGTAAAGCAAAGCAGTATCGTGTCAGCGATAAGACCGTTGAGAAAGTGATGGCAGTCGTTCGTGAGCATAATTACCATCCGAATGCTGTCGCCGCAGGTTTACGTGCCGGACGCACCCGCTCGATTGGCCTGGTGATCCCGGATCTGGAAAACACCAGCTATACCCGCATCGCCAACTATCTTGAACGTCAGGCTCGTCAGCGGGGCTATCAGCTGTTGATTGCCTGCTCCGAGGATCAGCCCGACAACGAGATGCGCTGCATTGAGCATCTGCTGCAACGTCAGGTTGACGCCATCATCGTGTCGACCTCTTTACCACCCGAGCATCCTTTCTATCAGCGCTGGGCGAACGATCCATTCCCGATTGTGGCGTTGGATCGTGCTTTGGATCGTGAACATTTCACCAGCGTCGTAGGTGCCGATCAGGACGATGCAGAAATGCTGGCTGCCGAGCTGCGTACCTTCCCGGCGGAAACGGTGCTCTATCTTGGCGCTTTGCCTGAACTATCCGTGAGCTTCCTGCGTGAACAAGGGTTCCGTACGGCGTGGAAAGACGATCCGCGTGACGTTCATTATCTGTATGCCAACAGCTATGAGCGCGAAGCGGCTGCTCAGCTGTTCGAGAAATGGCTGGAAACGCACCCGATGCCGCAGGCGTTGTTTACCACCTCGTTTGCCCTGTTGCAGGGGGTGATGGACGTGACGTTACGTCGCGATGGCAAGCTGCCATCCGATCTGGCGATTGCGACCTTCGGCGATAACGAACTGCTCGACTTCCTGCAATGTCCGGTGCTGGCCGTGGCTCAGCGTCACCGCGACGTCGCCGAGCGCGTGCTTGAGATTGTTCTGGCAAGCCTGGATGAACCTCGCAAACCGAAACCCGGGCTTACGCGTATCAAACGTAATCTCTATCGGCGCGGGATTTTGAGCCGCCATTAATATTTCCACAGGGGCGGTAAAACTGCCCCTTTTGCGGCGCATTTATTGCGGGAAATAATTCCCGGATAAAAATTAGGATTTATCTCTAAGATTCGTAGCCGGCTATTTTTCTGAATCCGTTTTGGCGTTAAAAAGCGCAATTATAATTTTTAACGGGCATTCTTTTGTATTGTTTTGTTACAAACAGCCGCCAGCCGATGAATATTCAGCCATTTTTTACTGTCCCCTTCAGCCCTCAATGTACACGAACGAATCCATATTGCCTTGCGCTTAATCTGGTGCTGTTATCCCCCGGCGATATGCCTTAAAATGCTGCCCGCGTCGCAAACTGACACTTTATATTTCCCTGCGATGATATTGAGTGAGTCTTAACGCTCGTGTGCATATTCGGTTTTTTTCTTACAAATATTCATAACGTTAATTTTGCCTCGCCAGTTGTGTAGTTATTAGCCAGGTCACTCTTGCTCTGTAAATACGGTGCTTTCGCGCCGGTATAGAGAGAGTCCTGGCTTGACAAGCTTTTCCCTCGCTCCGTAAACTCCTTCAGGTGGGAATTTGTGGGTTAAAGTGGTGAGGAGGGGTGAGGCTGGCATGTTCCGTGGAGCAACGTTAGTCAATCTCGACAGCAAAGGGCGTTTATCGGTACCAACCCGATACCGCGACCAGCTGATTGAGAACGCTTCGGGTCAACTGGTTTGCACCATTGACATCAACTCCCCCTGCCTGCTGCTTTACCCTTTGCCTGAATGGGAAATCATTGAGCAAAAGCTGTCGCGACTGTCGAGCATGAACCCGCAAGAACGCCGCGTGCAGCGGTTGTTATTGGGACATGCCAGTGAATGTCAGATGGATAGCGCCGGGCGATTATTGATTGCGCCTGTGTTGCGGCAACATGCCGGTCTGACTAAAGAAGTGATGCTGGTCGGGCAGTTCAACAAGTTTGAACTGTGGGACGAAACGACCTGGTATCAACAGGTCAAGGAAGATATCGACGCTGAGCAGTCTGATTCCGCAACATTATCGGAACGGCTGCGGGACTTGTCTCTATAAATATGATGGAAAATTATAAACATACAACGGTGCTGCTGGATGAGGCCGTTAACGGCCTGAATATTCGTCCAGACGGCATCTATATTGATGGCACTTTTGGTCGCGGTGGTCACTCGCGTTTGATCCTCTCCCAGCTTGGAGCGGAAGGACGCCTGCTGGCAATTGACCGCGATCCGCAGGCGATTGCCGTTGCGCAAACCATCGATGATCCTCGCTTTTCCATCGTGCATGGACCTTTCTCTGCGCTTGCGGATTATGTCGCTGAGCGCGGCCTGACCGGCAAGATCGACGGGATTCTCCTCGATCTTGGCGTCTCTTCACCACAGCTTGATGATGCAGAACGCGGCTTCTCCTTTATGCGTGATGGGCCGCTGGATATGCGTATGGACCCGACGCGCGGCCAGTCTGCCGCTGAATGGTTACAAACTGCTGACGAAGCGGATATCGCCTGGGTAATCAAAACCTTCGGTGAAGAACGCTTTGGCAAACGTATTGCGCGCGCCATCGTGGAGCGCAACCGCGTTGAGCCAATGACCCGTACCAAAGAGCTGGCAGAAGTCATCGCGGCGGCAACGCCGGTGAAGGACAAGCACAAACATCCTGCGACCCGTACCTTCCAGGCGGTTCGTATCTGGGTAAACAGTGAACTGGAGGAAATAGAGCTGGCGCTAAAAAGCTCGCTCGACGTGCTGGCCCCGGGTGGGCGGTTATCCATCATCAGCTTCCATTCGCTGGAAGATCGCATCGTAAAACGCTTTATGCGTGAACAGAGCCGCGGTCCGCAGGTTCCAGCTGGGCTGCCGATGACGGAAGAACAACTCAGAAAGCTGGGAGGCCGTCAGTTGCGAGCATTAGGCAAGTTGATGCCGGGCGAAGAAGAGGTGGCAGAGAATCCACGTGCCCGTAGTTCAGTGCTGCGTATTGCAGAGAGGACGAACGCATGATCAGCAGAGTGACAGAAACCCTAAGCAAAGTTAAGGGATCGTTAGGAAGCAACGAGCGCCATGCTTTGCCTGGCGTGATCGGCGACGATCTTTTGCGGTTTGGGAAGCTGCCACTCTGCTTGTTCATTTGCATCATTGTGACGGCAGTCATGGTGGTCACCACCGCTCACCATACCCGTTTATTGACTGCGCAGCGCGAACAGATGGTACTGGAACGCGATGCGCTGGATATTGAATGGCGAAATCTGATCCTTGAAGAAAACGCGCTCGGCGATCACAGCCGGGTTGAACGGATCGCAACGGAAAAACTGCAATTACAGCATGTTGATCCTTCGCAGGAAAATATCGTAGTACAAAAATAAGGGAAAACGCGACGCATGAAAGCAGCGGCAAAAACGCTAAAACCAAAACGCCAGGAAGAACAGGCCAACTTTGTCAGTTGGCGTTTTGCGTTGCTTTGCGGCTGCATTTTACTGGCGCTGGGTTTCCTGCTGGGACGCGTGGCGTGGCTACAAATCATCGCGCCTGACATGCTGGTGCGTCAGGGGGATATGCGTTCTCTGCGCGTGCAGGAAGTTTCTACCTCTCGTGGGATGATCACCGACCGCTCCGGGCGTCCGCTGGCGGTGAGCGTGCCGGTGAAGGCGATCTGGGCCGATCCGAAAGAGTTACACGACGCAG
Source organism: Enterobacter sp. UPMP2061 (assembly GCF_053709615.1). Lineage (NCBI taxonomy): Bacteria > Pseudomonadati > Pseudomonadota > Gammaproteobacteria > Enterobacterales > Enterobacteriaceae > Enterobacter > Enterobacter sp. UPMP2061. The sequence continues at coordinate 135,963 of NZ_JBSKJP010000007.1, read as the reverse complement.
GCGGGATCACGCTTGATAACCGCTGGAAGGCGCTCTCAGACGCGTTGAAAATGCCGCTGGATCAGCTGGCGTCGCGCGTTAACGCCAACCCGAAAGGGCGCTTTATCTATCTTGCCCGTCAGGTGAACCCTGACATGGCTGACTACATTAAGAAACTGAAGCTGCCGGGCATTCATCTGCGGGAAGAATCCCGCCGTTACTATCCTTCGGGCGAAGTCACCGCGCACCTGATTGGTTTTACCAACGTGGATAGCCAGGGGATTGAGGGCGTTGAAAAAAGCTTCGACAAGTGGCTTACCGGCCAGCCTGGCGAGCGAATCGTGCGTAAAGACCGCTATGGTCGCGTCATTGAAGACATTTCCTCGACAGACAGCCAGGCCGCGCACAACCTGGCCCTGAGTATTGATGAACGCTTGCAGGCGCTGGTCTATCGTGAGCTGAACAACGCCGTCGCGTTTAACAAGGCGGAATCAGGCAGCGCCGTGCTGGTGGATGTGGCGACAGGTGAAGTGCTGGCGATGGCCAGTAGCCCCTCATACAACCCGAATAATTTTGCCGGTACAGCAAAAGATGCAATGCGTAACCGCTCCATCACCGATGTGTTTGAACCCGGCTCAACCGTAAAACCTATGGTGGTGATGACGGCTCTACAGCGAGGCATCGTCAACGAAAATACCGTTCTGAATACGATTCCTTATCGAATTAACGGTCACGAAATCAAAGACGTGGCACGTTACAGCGAACTGACCCTGACCGGGGTCTTACAGAAGTCGAGTAACGTCGGTGTGTCAAAACTGGCGTTAGCGATGCCGTCCTCAGCGTTAGTAGATACTTACTCACGTTTTGGGCTGGGAAAGGCGACCAATTTGGGGTTGGTCGGAGAACGCAGTGGCTTATATCCTCAAAAACAACGGTGGTCTGACATAGAGAGGGCCACCTTCTCTTTCGGCTACGGGCTAATGGTAACTCCCTTACAGTTAGCGCGAGTCTACGCAACGATTGGCAGCTATGGCATTTATCGTCCGCTGTCGATCACCAAAGTTGATCCACCGGTTCCGGGGGAACGTGTTTTCCCGGAATCTATCGTTCGTACCGTCGTGCATATGATGGAAAGCGTCGCGTTACCTGGCGGTGGCGGCGTGAAGGCCGCAATTAAGGGCTATCGTATCGCCATTAAAACCGGTACAGCGAAAAAAGTGGGGCCGGACGGCCGCTATATCAACAAATACATTGCCTATACCGCAGGCGTAGCGCCTGCAAGCAATCCGCGTTTTGCGCTGGTGGTCGTCATCAACGATCCGCAGGCGGGTAAATACTACGGCGGCGCCGTCTCCGCGCCTGTGTTCGGGGCTATTATGGGCGGCGTGTTGCGCACCATGAACATTGAACCGGATGCGCTGGCGACGGGCGAAAAAAGTGAATTTGTAATTAATCAAGGCGAGGGAACAGGTGGCAGATCGTAATTTGCGCGACCTTCTTGCTCCGTGGGTGCCTATGCTACCTGCGCGAGCACTGCGAGAGATGGTACTGGACAGCCGCGTAGCGGCTTCTGGCGATCTTTTTGTGGCAGTGGTGGGTCATCAGGCGGACGGGCGTCGTTATATCCCGCAGGCGATTGCGCAAGGTGTTGCTGCCATTATTGCTGAGGCCAAAGATGAGGCAACAGACGGTGAGATCCGTGAAATGCACGGCGTGCCGGTCATCTATCTCAGCCAGCTGAATGAGCGTCTCTCCGCGCTGGCAGGACGTTTTTACAACGAACCTTCCGACCAGTTAAAGCTGGTTGGCGTGACAGGAACCAACGGAAAAACCACCACCACTCAGCTGATGGCGCAGTGGGCGCAGCTGCTGGGCGAAACCGGTGCCGTCATGGGCACGGTGGGGAACGGTCTTCTGGGCAAAGTAAGCCCGACGGAAAACACTACAGGCTCGGCGGTTGACGTGCAGCGTGTGCTGGCGGGCCTCGCTGAGCAGGGGGCGACCTTCGCTGCGATGGAAGTCTCTTCCCATGGTCTGGTACAACATCGCGTGGCGGCCCTGAAATTTGCTGCCTCTGTCTTTACTAACCTGAGCCGCGATCACCTTGATTATCATGGTGATATGGAGCACTACGAAGCGGCGAAATGGCTGCTTTATTCCACTCACCACCACGGGCAGGCGATCATTAACGCCGACGACGAAGTCGGTCGCCGCTGGCTGGAAAAACTGCCGGATGCGGTGGCGGTGTCGATGGAAGATCGCATTAATCCGAACTGCCGCGGCCGCTGGCTGAAGGCGGTCGAGGTGAACTACCACGATAGTGGGGCGACGATCCGCTTCGCTTCCACCTGGGGCGAAGGTGAAATTGAAAGCCGCCTGATGGGGGCCTTTAACGTCAGTAACCTGCTGCTGGCGCTGGCGACGCTGCTGGCGCTGGGCTACCCGATGGCGGATCTGCTGAAAACGTCTGAGCGTTTGCAACCGGTCTGTGGCCGCATGGAAGTGTTCAGCGCGCCGGGCAAGCCGACGGTGGTCGTGGATTACGCACACACGCCGGATGCGCTGGAAAAAGCGCTGGAAGCGGCGCGTCTGCACTGCGCAGGCAAGCTCTGGTGCGTGTTTGGCTGCGGTGGCGATCGCGACAAGGGCAAACGTCCGCTGATGGGCGCCATAGCTGAGCAGTTCGCAGATATTCCCGTGGTAACCGATGACAACCCGCGTACCGAAGAGCCGCGGGCCATTATCAATGACATTCTGGCGGGCATGCTGGATGCGGGTCGTGCGCGCGTGGTCGAAGGCCGTGCGGAGGCCGTGACTAACGCCATTATGCAGGCGCAGGAGAACGATGTGGTTCTGCTGGCCGGTAAAGGTCATGAAGATTATCAGATCGTCGGCAATCGTCGTCTGGATTACTCCGACCGCGTGACGGCAGCGCGTCTGCTGGGAGTGGTGGCATGATTAGCATTACGTTAAGCCAGGCCGCTGCGGTATTGCAGGGGATGCTGCATGGTCAGGATCTAACCATTGAGGCTGTGACCACCGACACCCGTAAGGTGAGGGCGGGCTGCCTGTTTGTGGCGCTGAAGGGCGAGCGTTTTGACGCCCACGATTTTGCGCAACAGGCTAAAGATAACGGCGCGGGCGCGCTGCTGGTCAGCCGTAAGCTCGATATCGATTTGCCGCAGATTGTGGTGAAAGATACGCGCCTGGCGTTTGGCGAGCTGGCGGCATGGGTTCGCCAGCAGGTGCCAACACGCGTCGTGGCGCTGACGGGCTCGTCGGGTAAAACCTCCGTTAAAGAGATGACGGCGGCGATCCTTAGCCAGTGCGGTAACACGCTTTATACGGCGGGCAACCTTAATAATGACATCGGTGTACCGATGACGCTGCTGCGCCTGACCCACGAGCATGAATATGCGGTGATTGAGTTAGGGGCTAACCATCAGGGCGAAATCGCCTGGACCGTGAGCCTGACGCGTCCGGAAGCGGCGCTGGTGAATAACCTGGCGGCGGCACATCTTGAAGGTTTTGGTTCGCTGGCCGGTGTGGCGAAAGCGAAAGGTGAAATTTATACCGGACTGCCGGATGACGGCATCGCCATTATGAACGCCGATAACAACGACTGGCTGAACTGGCAGAGCATCATTGGTTCACGCAAAACCTGGCGCTTCTCACCGAATGCGGCAAACAGTGATTTTTCGGCGACCAACATTCATGTGACGTCACACGGCACCGAGTTCACCCTCACGACCCCAACGGGCGACATCGAGGTGCTGCTGCCCCTGCCCGGTCGTCATAACATCGCCAATGCGCTTGCTGCGGCAGCGCTCTCAATGGCGGTAGGTGCCTCACACGCGGCGATCAAAGCAGGTCTGGCAAATTTAAAAGCCGTGCCGGGGCGTCTTTTCCCGATCCAGCTGGCTGAAAACAAACTTCTGCTGGATGACTCCTACAACGCTAACGTCGGCTCCATGACGGCGGCCGTGCAGGTCTTGTCTGAGATGCCGGGCTATCGCGTGATGGTTGTGGGCGATATGGCCGAGCTGGGTGATGAAAGCGAAGCCTGCCATGTTCAGGTGGGTGAAGCGGCGAAAGCCGCCGGGCTTGACCGCGTATTGAGCGCAGGCACGCTGAGCAAGGCCATTTCCGATGCCAGTGAAGTTGGCGAACATTTTGCCGATAAATCTGCACTGATCGAACGCCTGAAGGCATTGATTACAGAAAAACAGATTGTGACTGTTTTAGTTAAAGGTTCACGTAGTGCCGCCATGGAAGAGGTTGTGCACGCATTACAGGAGAACGGGACATGTTAGTTTGGCTGGCCGAACATTTGGTCAAATATTATTCAGGCTTTAACGTCTTTTCCTATCTGACGTTTCGCGCCATCGTCAGCCTGCTGACTGCGCTGTTCATCTCGCTGTGGATGGGCCCGCGCATGATCGCCCGTCTGCAAAAACTCTCTTTCGGCCAGGTTGTACGTAACGACGGCCCGGAATCGCACTTCAGCAAGCGCGGTACGCCGACCATGGGCGGGATCATGATCCTGACCGCGATTGTGGTGTCCGTTCTGCTGTGGGCCTATCCGTCTAACCCCTACGTCTGGTGCGTGCTGACCGTTCTGGTTGGCTACGGGATCATCGGTTTTGTTGATGACTACCGTAAAGTCGTGCGCAAAGACACTAAAGGTTTGATCGCCCGCTGGAAGTATTTCTGGATGTCGGTGATTGCGCTGGGCGTAGCCTTCGCCCTTTACCTGGCAGGAAAAGACACCCCGGCCACCGAGCTGGTGGTGCCGTTCTTCAAAGACGTGATGCCGCAGCTGGGGCTGTTCTACATTCTGCTGGCTTACTTTGTGATCGTCGGCACCGGCAATGCCGTCAACCTGACCGATGGTCTGGACGGCCTGGCGATTATGCCGACCGTGTTTGTCGCGGGCGGTTTCGCGCTGGTGGCGTGGGCGACCGGTAACATGAACTTTGCAAACTACCTGCACATCCCGTACCTGCGACACGCGGGTGAGCTGGTGATCGTCTGTACGGCGATTGTCGGGGCGGGGCTGGGCTTCCTGTGGTTTAACACCTATCCGGCGCAGGTCTTTATGGGCGACGTCGGTTCACTGGCGCTGGGCGGCGCGCTGGGCATTATCGCCGTGCTGCTGCGTCAGGAGTTCCTGCTGGTGATCATGGGCGGTGTGTTTGTGGTTGAGACGCTGTCTGTGATTTTGCAGGTCGGTTCCTTCAAGCTGCGCGGTCAGCGCATCTTCCGTATGGCACCGATTCACCACCACTATGAACTGAAAGGCTGGCCGGAGCCGCGCGTCATTGTGCGCTTCTGGATTATTTCGCTGATGCTGGTGCTGATTGGCCTGGCAACGCTGAAGGTACGTTAATCATGGCAGATTACCAGGGCAAAAAAGTCGTTATCATCGGGTTGGGCCTCACCGGCCTCTCCTGCGTGGACTTTTTCCTTGCGCGTGGCGTGACGCCGCGCGTGATGGATACGCGCGTCTCTCCGCCGGGTCTGGACAAGCTGCCGGAGCAGGTTGAACGCCACCTGGGTGGTCTGAATGATGAGTGGCTGCTGGCCGCCGATCTGATTGTTGCCAGCCCCGGTATGGCGCTGGCGCATCCTTCCCTGAGCGCCGCCGCGGATGCAGGCGTTGAGATTGTCGGCGATATCGAACTGTTCTGCCGGGAGGCACAGGCGCCGATCGTCGCCATTACCGGTTCAAACGGTAAAAGCACCGTCACCACGCTGGTGGGGGAAATGGCGAAGGCGGCGGGCAAAAATGTCGGCGTGGGCGGTAACATTGGTCTGCCCGCTTTGATGCTGCTTGATAAAGGGTGTGAGCTGTTCGTCCTTGAGCTTTCCAGCTTCCAGCTGGAAACCACTTCAAGCCTGCATGCGGCGGCGGCGACGATCCTAAACGTCACCGAAGATCATATGGACAGATACCCGTTCGGCTTGCAGCAGTACCGTGCGGCCAAACTGCGCGTTTATGAAAATGCCAAAGTTTGCGTGGTGAATGCCGATGATGCACTCACCATGCCGGTGCGCGGCGCAGACGATCGCTGCATTAGCTTCGGTATTAATATGGGTGATTATCACCTTAACCGTCAGCAGGGCGAAACCTGGCTGCGGGTGAAAGGTGAGAAGGTGCTGAACGTGAAAGAGATGATGCTCTCCGGCCAGCATAACTACACCAATGCCCTGGCGGCGCTGGCGCTGGCGGATGCTGTTGGCCTGCCGCGATCTTCAAGCCTGAAGGCGCTGACCACCTTTACCGGCCTGGCGCACCGCTTCCAGCTGGCGCTGGAGCACAACGGCGTACGCTGGATTAACGATTCCAAAGCGACCAACGTGGGTAGCACCGAGGCGGCACTGAACGGTCTGCACGTTGATGGCACGCTGCACCTGCTACTGGGCGGCGACGGTAAATCGGCTGACTTCTCCTCGCTGAAGCAGTACCTCAACGGTGATAACGTGCGCCTGTATTGCTTTGGCCGCGATGGTAGCGAGCTGGCGGCGTTGCGCCCTGAGGTCGCCGAACAAACCGAGACCATGGAGCAGGCGATGCGCCTCATCGCCCCACGCGTGAAGCCCGGCGATATGGTACTGCTCTCACCAGCCTGTGCCAGCCTCGATCAATTCAAGAATTTCGAACAGCGGGGTGATGTCTTTACCCGCCTGGCGAAGGAGTTAGGCTGATGCGTTTATCTCTCCCTCGCCTGAAAATGCCGCGCCTGCCAGGATTTGGTATCCTGGTATGGCTGTTTACGGCGCTGAAAGGCTGGGTGATGGCTTCACGGGATAAAGATTCCGACAGCCTGATCATGTACGACCGCACGCTGTTCTGGCTCACGCTGGGGCTGGCAGCGATCGGCTTTATTATGGTCACCTCGGCGTCAATGCCTGTCGGACAGCGTCTGGCGAACGACCCGTTCCTGTTTGCCAAGCGTGACGGGCTGTACATCATTCTCGCGTTCTGCCTGGCGCTGATCACCTTACGCCTGCCGATGTCGTTCTGGCAGCGGCACAGTACGGCCATGCTCATCGCCTCAATCATCATGCTGTTGATCGTGCTGGTTGTCGGGAGCTCCGTTAACGGGGCATCACGCTGGATTGCCTTTGGCCCACTGCGTATTCAGCCCGCGGAGTTCACCAAACTGTCGTTGTTCTGCTACCTGGCTAACTACCTGGTGCGTAAAGTTGACGAAGTTCGTAACAACCTTCGTGGCTTCTTAAAACCGATGGGCGTGATTCTGGTCCTCGCGATCCTGCTGCTGGCGCAGCCCGACCTCGGTACGGTAGTCGTACTGTTTGTCACTACGCTGGCGATGCTGTTCCTGGCGGGCGCAAAACTGTGGCAGTTCATTGCCATCATCGGGATGGGGATTTCGGCGGTGGTGCTGCTGATCCTCGCCGAACCCTACCGTATCCGCCGTGTGACCTCGTTCTGGAACCCATGGGAAGATCCGTTCGGCAGCGGTTACCAGCTGACGCAGTCGCTGATGGCGTTTGGCCGCGGCGAAGTCTGGGGTCAAGGCCTGGGCAACTCGGTGCAAAAACTGGAGTATTTACCGGAGGCGCACACCGACTTCATCTTCTCCATTATTGGGGAAGAACTGGGTTATATCGGTGTGGTATTGGCGCTATTAATGGTATTCTTCGTCGCTTTCCGCGCCATGTCGATTGGCCGGAAAGCGCTGGAGATCGATCACCGCTTCTCCGGTTTCCTGGCCTGCTCAATTGGTATCTGGTTTAGCTTCCAGGCACTGGTAAACGTTGGGGCGGCAGCGGGTATGCTGCCGACCAAAGGTCTGACGTTGCCGTTGATCAGTTATGGTGGTTCGAGTCTGTTGATCATGTCGACGGCCATCATGTTTTTGTTACGCATAGATTATGAAACGCGTCTGGAGAAAGCTCAGGCGTTTACACGAGGTTCACGATGAATCAACCGAAGCGGTTAATGGTGATGGCAGGCGGTACCGGCGGACACGTGTTCCCGGGACTGGCGGTTGCGCACCATTTAATGGAACAGGGCTGGCAGGTACGCTGGCTGGGAACCGCAGACCGCATGGAAGCAGACCTGGTACCTAAACACGGTATCGAGATCGACTTTATTCGTATTTCTGGCCTTCGTGGCAAAGGGATCAAGGCGCTGCTGCTGGCGCCGGTGCGCATTTTCAATGCCTGGCGTCAGGCGCGCGCCATTATGAAGCGTTTTAAGCCTGACGTCGTTCTGGGCATGGGCGGTTACGTTTCCGGTCCGGGCGGACTGGCGGCGTGGTCACTGGGCATCCCCGTTGTTCTGCATGAGCAGAACGGTATTGCCGGTTTGACCAACAAATGGCTGGCAAAAATCGCCACCAAAGTTATGCAGGCCTTCCCCGGGGCATTCCCGAAAGCGGATGTCGTAGGAAATCCGGTACGTGTGGACGTGCTGGCGCTGCCGCTGCCAGATACGCGTCTGGCGGGTCGCGAAGGGCCGGTGCGCGTGCTGGTCGTCGGCGGTTCCCAGGGCGCCCGTATTTTAAACCAGACGATGCCGCAGGTTGCGGCAAAACTGGGTGATGCGGTGACCATCTGGCACCAGAGCGGGAAGGGCGCTCAGCAGACCGTTGAGCAGGCCTACGCGCAGGAAGGTCAGCCGCAGCATAAAGTGACTGAATTTATTGATGATATGGCCGCAGCCTATGCCTGGGCCGATGTTGTGGTCTGTCGCTCGGGCGCGCTGACGGTGAGCGAAATCGCCGCCGCCGGTTTGCCGGCGCTGTTTGTGCCGTTCCAGCACAAAGACCGACAGCAGTACTGGAATGCGCTGCCGCTTGAGAAAGCGGGGGCCGCGAAGATTTTTGAGCAGCCACAATTTACCGCTGATGCGGTCGCCACTACCCTGGCGGGCTGGAACCGGGATGTATTACTGGAGATGGCGCAACGCGCACGCGCGACCGCTATCCCGGATGCAACGGAACGGGTGGCAAAAGAAGTGAGCCTGGCAGCCCAGGCATAATTCTCGCAGCGCGTGTTGCGCTGCACGATTTTTTTGAAGTAGTCGATGGCGTTTAGAGAATGAATACACAACAACTGGCAAAACTGCGTTCTATCGTGCCCGAGATGCGTCGCGTCCGGCACATTCACTTTGTCGGCATCGGTGGTGCTGGCATGGGCGGTATTGCCGAAGTGTTAGCTAACGAAGGCTATCAGATCAGCGGGTCTGACCTGGCGCCAAACCCTGTTACGCAGCAGCTGGCGTCGCTGGGGGCGACTATCTATTTCAATCATCGCCCGGAAAACGTGAGCGATGCGAGCGTGGTTGTGGTGTCCAGCGCTATCTCCGCGGATAACCCGGAAATCGTTGCGGCGCATGAGGCGCGCATCCCGGTGATCCGTCGCGCGGAAATGCTGGCGGAACTGATGCGTTTCCGTCACGGCATTGCGGTGGCCGGTACGCACGGTAAAACCACCACAACAGCGATGGTCTCCAGCATTTATGCGGAAGCGGGTCTCGACCCGACGTTCGTTAACGGTGGTCTGGTGAAAGCCGCTGGCGTGCATGCGCGTCTGGGCCACAGCCGTTATCTGATTGCGGAAGCGGATGAGAGCGATGCGTCGTTCCTGCATCTACAGCCGATGGTGGCGATCGTCACCAACATCGAAGCTGACCATATGGACACTTACCAGGGCGACTTCGAGAACTTAAAGCAGACCTTTATTAACTTCCTGCACAACCTGCCGTTCTACGGCCGTGCGGTGATGTGCGTGGACGATCCGGTTATTCGCGAGCTGCTGCCGCGCGTCGGGCGTCAAATTACGACCTACGGCTTCAGCGAAGACGCGGATGTACGCGTAGAAGATTACAAGCAGATCGGTGCGCAGGGGCATTTCACCCTCGCGCGTCAGGATAAAGACCTGCTGCATGTCACCCTGAACGCTCCGGGACGCCACAACGCCCTGAATGCGGCGGCGGCGGTGGCTGTTGCGACAGAAGAAGGCATTGACGATGAAGCGATCCTGCGCGCGCTGGAGAGCTTCCAGGGGACGGGCCGTCGTTTCGACTTCCTCGGTGAATTCCCGCTGGAGCCGGTAAACGGTAAGCCAGGTTCTGCGATGCTGGTGGATGACTACGGTCACCATCCGACGGAAGTGGACGCAACCATCAAAGCGGCACGCGCGGGTTGGCCGGAAAAGAATCTGGTCATGATCTTCCAGCCGCACCGTTACACGCGTACCCGCGATCTGTATGACGATTTTGCCAACGTCCTTTCGCAGGTCGATACCCTGCTGATGCTGGATGTGTATGCTGCGGGTGAAACGCCGATTCCGGGTGCGGACAGTCGTTCTTTATGTCGTACCATCCGTGGACGCGGTAAAGTGGATCCTATTCTGGTTCCCGACCCGGCGCAGGTAGCTGAGATGCTTGCCCCGGTCCTGACGGGTAACGATCTGATCCTGATTCAGGGCGCGGGAAATATCGGCAAAATCGCCCGTACCTTAGCTGAAATCAAACTGAAGCCGCAAACTCAGGAGGACGAGCGACATGGCTGATAAGATTGCTGTCCTGTTTGGCGGCACTTCCGCCGAACGCGAGGTTTCTCTGAATTCGGGCGCTGCCGTGCTGGCGGGCCTGCGTGAAGGCGGCGTGGACGCGCATCCGGTTGATCCGAAAGAGGTGGACGTCACGCAGCTGAAAGCGATGGGCTTCGATAAAGCCTTTATCGCGTTGCACGGTCGCGGCGGTGAAGACGGCACGTTGCAGGGGCTGCTGGAGCTGATCGGCATGCCGTACACCGGCAGCGGCGTGATGGCATCCGCCATCTCCATGGATAAACTGCGCAGCAAACTGCTGTGGCAGGGGGCGGGTCTGCCCGTTGCGCCATGGGTTGCACTGACGCGTCGTGAATATGAAATGGGTCTGTCGGACAGCGTTAATACACGCATTGCGGCACTGGGCTTACCGGTTATTGTGAAGCCGAGCCGTGAAGGGTCGAGCGTGGGAATGTCTAAAGTCGATAAAGCTGTAGATTTGGCTGACGCTTTAGCACTGGCATTTCAACATGATGAAGAAGTTCTGATTGAAAAATGGCTTAGCGGGCCGGAATTTACCGTCGCGATGCTTGGCGAAGAAATTTTACCGTCAATTCGCATCCAACCCGCCGGAGTCTTCTATGATTATGAGGCGAAGTATCTCTCTGATGAGACGCAATATTTCTGCCCAGCGGGTCTTGAAGCAGAGCGTGAGGCCGAATTACAGTCTCTGGTGCTTAAAGCCTGGAATGTGCTGGGATGTCGTGGCTGGGGACGCATTGACGTGATGCTTGACGGTGACGGGCAATTTTATCTGCTGGAAGCAAACACGTCTCCGGGTATGACCAGCCATAGCCTTGTGCCGATGGCGGCGCGTCAGGCGGGAATGAGCTTCTCGCAGTTAGTCGTACGTATTCTGGACCAGGCGGGCTGATATGTCTCAGGCTGCATTGAACACGCGCAACCGCGATGACGAAGAAGAATATTCCTCTTCGCGCCGGAGTAATGGAACGCGTCTTGCAGGGATCATCTTCCTGCTCGGGGTGCTGTGCACCGTGTTTATCAGCGGCTGGATGGTGCTGGGCTGGATGGAAGACGCGCAGCGGTTGCCGCTGTCGAAGCTGGTGGTGACCGGGGAGCGACACTACACGCGTAACGATGACATTCGCCAGTCGATTCTGGCGCTTGGGTCGCCTGGCACCTTTATGACGCAGGACGTCAACATTATCCAGAGTCAGATTGAACGTCTGCCGTGGATAAAACAGGCGAGTGTCAGAAAACAATGGCCTGATGAATTGAAGATTCATCTGGTTGAATATGTGCCGATTGCGCGTTGGAATGATCAGCATATGGTTGACGTAGACGGAAATTCGTTCAGCGTCCCGAGCGATCGTGTCAACAAGCAGAATTTACCGATGTTGTATGGCCCGGAAGGCAGCGAAAACGAAGTATTGCAGGGTTTTCGTGAGATGGGGCAGGTGCTGGCTAAGGATCGCTTTACGTTAAAAGATGCTGCGATGACGGCGCGCCGTTCCTGGCAGTTGACCTTAACGAATGGCATTAAGCTCAATCTTGGCCGCGGCGACACAATGAAACGTCTGGCGCGTTTTGTAGAACTTTACCCGGTTTTACAGCAGCAGGCGCAGACGGATGGCAAACGGATAAGCTACGTTGATTTGCGCTATGACTCAGGCGCAGCAGTCGGTTGGGAGCCGGCTCCGGTCGAGGAACCTAATCAGCAACAAAATCAGGCACAGGTACAGGCAGAACAACAATGATCAAGTCGACGGACAGAAAATTGGTAGTAGGACTGGAGATTGGCACCGCGAAGGTTGCCGCTTTGGTAGGGGAAGTTCTGCCCGACGGTATGGTCAATATCATTGGCGTGGGCAGCTGCCCCTCCCGTGGTATGGATAAAGGTGGGGTAAACGACCTTGAGTCGGTGGTGAAATGCGTTCAGCGCGCCATCGACCAGGCTGAATTGATGGCAGATTGCCAGATTTCCTCTGTCTATCTGGCCCTGTCTGGTAAGCACATCAGCTGCCAGAATGAAATCGGTATGGTGCCGATTTCTGAAGAAGAGGTGACGCAGGAAGACGTTGAGAACGTTGTCCACACGGCGAAATCCGTGCGTGTTCGCGACGAGCACCGTGTGCTGCATGTGATCCCGCAGGAATACGCGATCGACTACCAGGAAGGCATCAAGAATCCGGTCGGTCTGTCGGGCGTGCGTATGCAGGCAAAGGTGCACCTGATCACATGTCACAACGATATGGCGAAGAACATTGTAAAAGCCGTTGAACGTTGTGGCCTGAAAGTTGACCAACTCATTTTCGCCGGTCTTGCCGCGAGCTATTCCGTGCTGACCGAAGACGAACGTGAACTGGGCGTCTGTGTGGTCGATATTGGTGGTGGTACAATGGACATGGCCGTCTATACCGGCGGTGCGTTACGCCACACCAAAGTGATCCCGTACGCCGGGAATGTGGTGACCAGCGATATCGCTTACGCCTTTGGTACGCCACCGAGCGATGCAGAGGCGATTAAAGTGCGCCATGGTTGCGCGCTGGGCTCTATCGTCGGCAAAGACGAGAGCGTTGAAGTGCCGAGCGTAGGCGGGCGACCGCCGCGCAGCCTGCAACGCCAGACGCTGGCAGAGGTGATTGAGCCGCGTTATACCGAGCTGCTCAACCTGGTCAACGAAGAGATTTTGCAGTTACAGGAACAGCTTCGCCAGCAGGGTGTGAAACATCATCTCGCGGCGGGGATTGTATTAACCGGCGGGGCAGCGCAAATTGAAGGTCTTGCGGCCTGCGCTCAGCGCGTTTTCCATACGCAGGTGCGTATTGGTGCGCCGCTGAATATTACCGGTTTAACGGATTACGCTCAGGAGCCGTATTACTCAACGGCCGTGGGCCTGCTGCACTATGGGAAAGAATCCCATTTGAGTGGTGAAGCAGAAGTGGAAAAACGCGTCTCGGTGGGGTCTTGGGTCAAACGACTTAACACCTGGTTGCGAAAAGAGTTTTAATTTTTTTAAGAGACCGGAGAGAATTAGCGGTCTCGGGCGACAGGCACAACGGAGAGAGAGATTATGTTTGAACCTATGGAATTAACCAACGACGCGGTGATTAAAGTCATCGGCGTCGGTGGCGGCGGCGGTAACGCCGTAGAGCACATGGTGCGCGAGCGCATCGAAGGTGTTGAATTCTTCGCGGTGAACACCGATGCGCAGGCGCTGCGTAAAACGGCTGTTGGCCAGACGATTCAGATCGGTGGTGGCATCACCAAAGGTCTGGGAGCAGGGGCTAACCCGGAAGTGGGCCGCAACGCGGCTGAAGAAGATCGTGAAGCGCTGCGCGCTGCACTGGACGGTGCAGACATGGTCTTCATCGCAGCGGGTATGGGCGGCGGTACAGGTACCGGTGCAGCACCCGTTGTGGCGGAAGTCGCTAAAGATTTAGGTATTCTGACCGTTGCTGTCGTGACCAAGCCTTTCAACTTTGAAGGTAAGAAGCGTATGGCTTTCGCGGAGCAGGGTATCACCGAGCTGTCCAAGCACGTGGACTCTCTGATTACCATCCCGAACGACAAGCTGCTGAAAGTGCTGGGTCGCGGTATCTCTCTGCTGGACGCCTTTGGCGCGGCAAACGACGTGCTGAAAGGCGCGGTTCAGGGTATTGCTGAACTGATTACCCGTCCTGGTCTGATGAACGTTGACTTTGCAGACGTTCGCACCGTGATGTCCGAGATGGGCTACGCGATGATGGGCTCTGGCGTGGCGAGCGGCGAAGACCGTGCGGAAGAAGCCGCTGAAATGGCGATCTCTTCTCCACTGCTGGAAGATATCGATCTGTCTGGTGCGCGCGGCGTGCTGGTCAACATTACCGCTGGCTTTGACCTGCGTCTGGATGAGTTCGAAACCGTGGGTAACACCATCCGTGCGTTCGCCTCTGACAACGCGACCGTCGTTATCGGTACGTCCCTTGATCCGGAAATGAACGACGAACTGCGTGTGACCGTTGTGGCCACCGGTATCGGTATGGACAAGCGTCCTGAGATCACCCTGGTGACCAACAAACAGACTCAGCAGCCGGTTATGGATCGTTACCAGCAGCACGGTATGGCGCCTCTGACTCAGGAGCAAAAACCCGCTGCGAAAGTGGTGAACGACCCGACTCCACAAACGGCAAAAGAGCCAGATTATCTGGATATCCCGGCGTTCCTGCGTAAGCAAGCTGACTAAGAATTGGCTGGAATTTGGGGATTTGCGCTCTTTGTGCTAAACTGGCCCACCGTTAGTGATATACACTCTCGGTTGGATAGTTAATTTGGCGAGATTATACGATGATCAAACAAAGGACACTTAAACGTATCGTTCAGGCGACGGGTGTCGGTTTACATACCGGCAAGAAAGTCACACTGACGTTACGCCCTGCGCCGGCCAATACCGGGGTCATCTATCGTCGCACCGACTTGAATCCACCGGTAGATTTTCCGGCCGATGCCAAATCTGTGCGTGATACTATGCTCTGTACTTGTCTGGTGAACGAGCATGACGTGCGGATTTCTACCGTAGAGCACCTGAACGCCGCCCTGGCGGGTCTGGGTATCGACAACATTATGGTTGAAGTCGATGCGCCAGAAATCCCGATCATGGACGGGAGTGCTGCTCCGTTCGTTTATTTGTTGCTGGATGCCGGCATCGAAGAACTGAACTGCGCGAAGAAATTTGTTCGCATTAAAGAGACCGTTCGCGTCGAAGATGGCGACAAATGGGCTGAATTCAAACCGTACAATGGTTTCTCGTTGGACTTCACCATCGATTTTAACCATCCGGCGATTGACTCCAGCACTCAGCGCTATGCGATGAACTTCTCTGCGGATGCGTTCATGCGTCAGATCAGCCGAGCACGTACCTTCGGCTTTATGCGTGATATCGAATATCTGCAATCCCGCGGCCTGTGCCTGGGCGGCAGCTTCGATTGTGCCATCGTTGTTGACGATTATCGCGTACTGAACGAAGACGGCCTGCGTTTTGAAGATGAATTTGTTCGTCACAAAATGCTGGACGCGATCGGCGACCTCTTCATGTGTGGTCACAACATCATTGGTGCATTTACCGCGTTTAAATCCGGTCATGCACTGAACAACAAACTGTTGCAGGCCGTCCTGGCAAAACAGGAAGCCTGGGAATATGTGACCTTCGAAGACGAAGCTGAACTGCCGCTGGCGTTCAAAGCCCCGACTATGGTCCTGGCGTAACGGTTAAAGCCGTTTCGTAAGAAAAGCGACTGGTTCACCTGGTACTCTCTCCGACCAGGGAAGCCAGTCGTTTTTATTTCTGCCCTTCTTTAATTTGTCCCCCTCACCCCTGGCCTGTGTCGGGTGCCGAATAACGGTGTGTTCGCTGCATTATTGACCGTTTTTACCTGCTGCAAGGTGTCATTCCTGCTGCCGTGTATTGGCTTTAGTGGTAATATCTGGGCGCTAAAAAAGAATAACTGAACTCAGCCTGCACTGGCGGGCGAACGTGGTGGAGCAAGTGAGCGGAATACTGACGCGCTGGCGACAATTTGGCAGACGTTACTTCTGGCCGCATCTCTTATTGGGGATGGTCGCGGCGAGTTTCGGCTTGCCTGTGCTCAGCAACAGCGCAGACGCGGCCACGCCAGCACGTTCCACGACGACCAAACACGATCTCACCACACGGGTTAACTTCACTAATCTCGCATGGCTTGAAGCCAGCCGCCGTCCCAATTTCTCCGTTGATTACTGGCAGCAGCACGCGATTCGCACGGTTATCCGCCATCTGTCGTTCGCGATGGCGCCGCAGACGATGCCTGTTGCGGAAGAAACGCTGCCGGTTCAGGCTCAGCATCTTGCCCTGCTCGATACGCTTAATGCGCTTCTGACGCAGGACAACCAGCCGCCAGTGACCGTAAATCAGACGGCGCAAACGGATTTTGTTTCCCCTGCATCCTTCTCTGTTTCGACATGGATTAGCCAGGTTCACGGCATCCGTGCCGGGCCTCAACGCCTCAGCTAAATTAACCTTTTTCAATACCTTAATTTATCTGCCCGACTGGGGCGTTTGAGAATTTATTATGCTAATCAAATTGTTAACCAAAGTTTTTGGTAGTCGTAACGATCGTACCCTGCGCCGCATGCGCAAAGCTGTGAACGTCATCAACGGTATGGAACCGGCGATGGAGAAGCTCACTGATGATGAGCTGAAAGCGAAAACCGCGGAGTTCCGTGCGCGTCTGGAGAAAGGTGAAACCTTAGAAAGCCTGATCCCGGAAGCCTTCGCCGTTGTACGTGAGGCCAGTAAACGCGTGTTCGGCATGCGTCACTTCGACGTGCAGCTGCTGGGCGGGATGGTGCTCAACGAGCGCTGCATCGCGGAAATGCGTACCGGTGAAGGTAAAACCCTGACGGCAACGCTGCCGGCTTACCTGAATGCGCTGACGGGTAAGGGCGTTCACGTTGTTACCGTCAACGACTATCTGGCGCAGCGCGACGCCGAAAACAACCGTCCACTGTTCGAATTCCTCGGCATGACCGTGGGCATTAACATGTCCGGCCTGCCGGCACCTGCCAAGCGTGAAGCGTATAACGCGGATATCACCTACGGCACCAACAACGAATACGGCTTCGACTACCTGCGTGACAACATGGCGTTCAGCCCGGAAGAGCGCGTCCAGCGTAAACTGCACTATGCGCTGGTGGATGAGGTTGACTCCATTCTGATCGATGAAGCGCGTACCCCGCTGATCATCTCCGGCCCGGCCGAAGACAGCTCCGAGATGTACCGTAAAGTCGACAAAATCATTCCTCACCTGCTGCGTCAGGAGAAAGAAGACTCCGATACCTTCCAGGGTGAAGGTCACTTCTCCGTGGATGAAAAAGCGCGTCAGGTCAACCTGACCGAACGCGGCCTGGTGAAAATCGAAGAGTTGCTGGTGGCTGAAGGCATTATGGAAGAGGGCGAGTCTCTGTACTCCCCGAGCAACATCATGCTGATGCACCACGTAACGGCCGCACTGCGCGCGCACGCCCTGTTCACCCGCGACGTTGACTACATCGTTAAAGACGGCGAAGTCATCATCGTCGATGAACACACCGGCCGTACCATGCAGGGACGTCGCTGGTCCGATGGCCTGCACCAGGCCGTGGAAGCGAAAGAAGGCGTGGATATTCAAAACGAAAACCAGACGCTGGCCTCCATCACCTTCCAGAACTACTTCCGTCTGTACGAGAAGCTGGCGGGGATGACCGGTACCGCAGATACCGAAGCGTTTGAGTTCAGCTCCATCTATAAGCTGGATACCGTGGTAGTACCTACCAACCGTCCGATGATCCGTAAGGATATGCCGGACCTGGTATACATGACTGAAGCGGAAAAAATTCAGGCGATCATCGAAGATATTCGCGAACGTACCGCGAAGGGCCAGCCGGTACTGGTGGGGACCATCTCCATCGAGAAATCCGAAGTGGTATCTAACGAGCTGACCAAAGCAGGCATCAAACACAACGTTCTGAACGCCAAGTTCCACGCTAAAGAAGCAGATATCGTTGCGCAGGCCGGTTACCCGGCTGCCGTAACCATCGCCACCAACATGGCGGGTCGTGGTACCGATATTATGCTCGGCGGTAGCTGGCAGGCCGAAGTGGCGGAGCTGGAAAACCCAACCCCAGAGCAAATCGCGCAGATCAAAGCCGACTGGCAGGTGCGTCACGACGCGGTGCTGGCATCCGGTGGTCTGCACATCATTGGTACCGAGCGTCATGAATCCCGTCGTATCGATAACCAGCTGCGCGGTCGTGCAGGTCGTCAGGGTGATGCCGGTTCTTCCCGCTTCTATCTGTCTATGGAAGATGCGCTGATGCGTATTTTCGCCTCTGACCGTGTGTCCGGCATGATGCGTAAACTGGGCATGAAACCTGGCGAAGCGATCGAGCACCCGTGGGTTACCAAAGCGATTGCCAACGCCCAGCGTAAAGTAGAAAGCCGCAACTTCGATATTCGTAAGCAGCTGCTGGAATATGATGACGTTGCCAACGACCAGCGTCGTGCGATCTACACCCAGCGTAACGAACTGCTGGACGTGTCCGACGTGAGCGAAACCATCAACAGCATTCGCGAAGATGTGTTCAAAGCCACTATCGACGCGCACATTCCGCCGCAGTCTCTGGAAGAGATGTGGGATATCGAAGGTTTGCAGGAACGTCTGAAAAACGACTTCGATCTCGAACTGCCAATCAAAGAGTGGCTGGACAAAGAGCCTGAGCTGCACGAAGAGACCCTTCGCGAGCGTATCTACGAAACCGCGCTGGACGTCTACAAGCGTAAGGAAGAAGTGGTTGGCGCAGAGATGATGCGTCACTTCGAGAAAGGCGTAATGTTGCAGACCCTGGACTCCCTGTGGAAAGAGCACCTGGCGGCAATGGACTACCTGCGTCAGGGTATCCATCTGCGTGGTTATGCGCAGAAAGATCCGAAGCAGGAGTACAAGCGTGAATCCTTCTCCATGTTTGCTGCCATGCTGGAGTCGCTGAAGTATGAAGTCATCAGCACCCTGAGCAAAGTTCAGGTGCGTATGCCGGAAGAAGTGGAAGCGATGGAGCAGCAGCGTCGTGAAGAAGCTGAGCGTCTGGCACAGATGCAGCAGCTGAGCCATCAGACCGATGAAAGCGAAGCCGCAGCGGCAATCGCAGCGCAGACGGGCGATCGTAAAGTCGGTCGTAACGATCCGTGCCCATGCGGTTCCGGCAAAAAATACAAGGCGTGCCACGGCCGTCTGAGTTAAGAACATAACAAACTGAAAAGGCGCAGATATCTGCGCCTTTTTTATGGAAGTGACATGATGAAAACACTGCAAATTGCTGTCGGGATCATTCGCAACCCGCAAAATCAGATCTTCATTACCCAACGTGCCGCCGATGCGCACATGGCCAACAAATGGGAATTCCCCGGCGGAAAAATCGAATCAGGTGAAACGCCGGAGCAGGCGCTGGTGCGTGAGCTTCAGGAAGAGGTGGGGATCACCCCGCTTGGCGCAACGCTGTTCGATAAGCTGGAGTACCAGTTTCCGGATCGTCACATCACGCTGTGGTTCTGGCTGGTTGAAAACTGGGAAGGGGAGCCGTGGGGAAAAGAGGGGCAGCCGGGTAACTGGATTGAGCTTCAGGCCAGCGATGCGGAAAAATTCCCGCCTGCCAATGAGCCTGTGATCCTCCGGCTGGCCGCACAACCGTAGGCCTGCTAAGCGACGCGCCAGCAGGCTTTGAACGTTACTGCTGGTTTTCGCTCCAGTCATCGCTATCCGAGAGATCGCCTTCGCTCGGAATGCGTTTCTCTTCCGCCGCCCATTCGCCCAGGTCTATAAGCTGACAGCGCTTACAGCAGAATGGGCGAAATGGACTTACGTCTCCCCAGACGACAGTTTTCCCACAGGTTGGGCAGTTTACGGTGGTTACGTCAGACATTGGCACTCCTTAACAACAGGCCAGTTCAAAATCGAGGCGTTCCGGCACGGTGCCATGTTCACTGTCCAGCGGCATAAAGCGGATCGCGAAACGGCTTTTATGCCCGGAAATTTGCGGGTAAAGCTGCTCGCCAAGAGACAGGTTCAGGCGCAGAAGATCGGCGTCGTCGCCGTTATCCTGATAGAAACCGTTGAGACTGGTTTGTTTGCGGAACGGGGCAGAGTTACGCACAAGATCGAGGATCAGGGATAACGTCTGATTCATCGGCTCCAGGCTGCCCAGCCAGCTGTTCACCTGGCGATCGCGCTGTTCCTGCGGCATGTGCAGCCACATATGCAGCGTTGGCAGGTCAAAGCTACAGCATCCGCCCGGTATGCTCAGGCGCTGGCGCACCAGCGCAATCAGACGATCTTCTCGTAAAAACTGGCCAACGCGCGGCGCGGCCATCAGGGTCGTGCTGCTGTTTTTCAGCTGCTGGCGTAAAGCGTCAATTCGACTTTGATCCACGCCCGGTACTTCGGCCCAGGCCTGTAATTTACGCTGCTGGCGCTCCAGCTCTTTCAACAGCTCAGTGCGGACGTCGCCGCGTTCAATCACATCCAGCAGATCGCCCACGTTGCGGAAAAAATGCAGCGCGGTGGCGTGATCGTTGACAGGCAGATGTTGTGAAAGCTGTTGAATAAGAAATTCTATGCGTAGCCAGGTACGCATTTTTTCGTTAAGCGGGTGCTCAAAAAGGATATGAGTCGACATTATGGTTTTTCCTGTGCAACGGCCTGCGCGGCGAAGGTCAGATACTGCGCGTGCAGACGAGCAACATCCGATGCAATGGCATCTGGTGCGCCGTTATTATCAATAACATCATCCGCAATGGCGAGGCGCGCTTCGCGCGTGGCCTGTGCGGCAAGAATTTGTTCAGCATGCTCGCGAGAAACATGGTCACGCGCCATGGTTCTCTGGATTTGCGTTTCGCGGGAAACGTCAATCACCAGCGTTCTGTCTGCTTTATTTTGAAGCTGATTTTCCACCAGTAACGGGACCACCCACAACACATAGGGCGAACTGGCTGCGGCAATCTGACGCTGAGTTTCCTGGTGGATAATGGGGTGGAGCAGGGCATTAAGCCAGGCTTTTTCCGCTGGATCGGAAAATATGCACTCACGCAGCTGCCGACGATTCAGGGTGCCGTCAGCCTGTATCACACGGCGACCAAAATGCGCTTCGATGGCGTTTAAGGCGGGTGTATTGGGTTCTACCACCTGACGGGCAATGATATCGGCGTCGATAATCGTGATGCCGAGACGAGCAAACGCGTGCGCAACGGTGCTTTTACCACTACCGATGCCGCCGGTTAATGCGACGATATACCCCATTAAATCAGATCCTGGGAATTATTCAGTTTTAAAATCAGTTGCTTAAAATTCAAACTTACAACAGCCAATGTTTAGCTCTCTTTACCCGCTTTTTACCAGGTAAATTTATAGGATTGTAGCGTAAAAAAAGAGAATTTCGCAGTCTTGCGGAGCAGGTATTAGTGCGTATGATAGCGTCACTGGAGTTGTGCTTTTAATATATTTGCCTCTAACCCCAGGAATCCGCACATGCGTATCGAAGAAGATCTGAAGTTAGGTTTCAAAGACGTTCTTATCCGCCCTAAACGCTCTACACTGAAAAGTCGCTCAGACGTTGAACTCGAACGTCAATTCACCTTTAAGCATTCCGGTCAGACGTGGTCTGGCGTGCCGATTATCGCGGCCAACATGGACACCGTCGGAACCTTCGAGATGGCTACCGCACTGGCGCAATTCGACATCCTTACTGCGGTACACAAACACTACAGCGCTGAAGAGTGGGATGCGTTTGTCGCCTCCGCCTCGGCTGACGTGGTGAAGCATGTGATGGTCTCGACCGGTACCTCTGATGCAGATTTCGAGAAAACCAAACAGATCCTGAACGCCAATCCAGCGCTGAATTTTGTCTGCATTGACGTGGCAAATGGTTATTCCGAGCATTTCGTTCAGTTCGTCAGCAAGGCACGTGAGGCCTGGCCAACCAAAACCATCATCGCGGGCAACGTGGTGACCGGTGAAATGTGTGAAGAGCTGATACTCTCCGGGGCCGACATTGTGAAAGTTGGCATTGGCCCGGGGTCCGTTTGCACCACGCGCGTGAAAACCGGTGTGGGTTATCCGCAGCTGTCTGCGGTAATTGAATGCGCTGACGCTGCGCACGGTCTGGGCGGCCAGATCATCAGCGACGGTGGCTGCACCATGCCAGGCGATGTCGCGAAAGCCTTCGGCGGCGGCGCGGATTTCGTGATGCTCGGCGGCATGCTGGCAGGCCACGAAGAGAGCGGCGGTACCGTGGTGGAAGAAAACGGTGAGAAGTTCATGCTGTTCTACGGAATGAGCTCTGAATCCGCGATGACCCGTCACGTGGGCGGTGTCGCGAAATACCGTGCGGCGGAAGGCAAAACCGTTAAGCTGCCACTGCGTGGTCCGGTCGAAAACACGGCGCGCGATATCCTCGGCGGTCTGCGTTCTGCCTGCACCTACGTTGGTGCTTCCCGCCTGAAAGAGCTGACGAAACGCACGACGTTTATCCGCGTTCAGGAGCAGGAAAACCGCGTATTCAATAGCCTCTGACGGCTAGGGCTGGCGCGCGCCCGTGCGCCAGCATTACCCCACGCTCATTGCATCCCCCAGATGGAAAATCGGCAGATACATTGCCACTACCAACGTGCCGATAATCAGTCCCGTCACGACCAGTAGCAAAGGCTCAAGAAGCGCCGCCAGATTGTCTGCCTGCTGAAATGTCTGTTCCGTATGGTGGCGGGCCAGATTCATCAGCATGACATCCAGTGAACCCGACACTTCTCCGGTGCGAATGAGCTGAATACACAGTGGCGTAAAAACAGAGGTCTTCTGGAAGGAGGACCACACGGGCATTCCCTGTTCGATATCGCTGCGTATCTCACGGATTTTCTCCTGCCAGTAGCCCCTCTCAACGGTCTCCTCCACACTCTCCAGTCCTTGTAAAAAGGCAATTCCGGCCTGCTGGGTTAATGACAGCACGGTAAAAATCTGCCCCAGTTTTTGCCCGCGCGTCAGCGTGCCCATCACCGGTACGTGTAACAAGACATACTGCCAGCGTGGATGCCGCCGCAGCTTACAGGCGATGACAACCATTGCCACGAGCAGGGCCAAAAGGGTGAGGATATGCGCCTGAACCAAGGCCGCCAGCCCCATGACTGCCTGCGTGAGCAAAGGGAGCGGGGTGTTGAACGTTTTGTAGATTGCAGCAAACTCAGGCAAAACCAGCGTGACCATCGCCAGCACCACGAAAACGGCCAGCGTCAGGATGATCAGCGGATAGCGCAGCGCTTTCTTCACCTTCGCACTGAGCTGCTGCTGGGATTTTTGTTGCTGCGCAAGCTGACGGCAGCAGGCTTCGAGCTTACCCGTCAGCTCACCCGTCTTCACCATTGAGACATAAAGAGGGCTAAACACCTCTGGCCATTTCTTCATGGCCTCTGACAGGGCGCAACCTTCGCTCAGGTCATCAGCAAGACTGTGCAGCAGCGCCTGCCAGTGCTGCAAAGGATGCTGTTCCGCCAGCATGTGCAGGCTTTGGGATAGCGTGAGTCCAGCCTGTAGCAGCGTGGCGAGCTGGCGAAAAATATCGTAGCAGTGCTGCACCTGCCATCGTTGGCGCTGCTGACAGCGTTTTAGCGCCAGCGGGTGCAGTTGTTTAAGCACCAGAGCCGTGTAAGCTGCGTCACGGTCGATGGCCCAGAGGGTGCCGGTTTGCACCTCCCCCTCGGTGTTCAGGGCACGCCAGCGCCAGAGCGAATTAGCAGCCATCGGGCATTCCCAGGACGCGCAACAGCTCTTCGAGCGTGGTCAGCCCTTGTTCTACGGCCATGCAGCCATGCTCAAACAAAGAGGTCATTCCCGCCTGACGAGCGCTGGACCCAATCACCTCCGTGCTTGCTCCGCTGGCGATGGCCTGCCGCAGCGTGTCGTCGATGGCGAGCACTTCAAAAATGGCTACGCGACCATAAAAACCGTGGTAGCAGCGATCGCAGCCGGTGGGTTGCCAGCGAGGAAGCGGCCGGGGCCACAGCGTGCGGGGTAATTCGGTGTGGCGGCTGGCTTCCTGTCGGCAGTACGGACATAAACGGCGCACCAGTCGCTGGGCAATCACCATCGAGAGCGCCGAAGAGATCATCCAGCGCGCGACGCCCATCTGTTGCAGTCGTACCAGCGTTTCAGTCGTCGAATTAGTATGGAGGGTGGACAGCACCAGATGTCCGGTTTGCGCCGCCTGAATGGCAATTTCTGCCGTTTCGCCGTCACGAATTTCACCCACCATAATGATGTCAGGATCCTGCCTGAGCAGGGCGCGCAGCACGCTCTGGAAGGTCAGCCCCGCGCGCGGATTAATCTGCGTCTGGTTTAAGCCTGCAAGCGGGATTTCAACGGGATCTTCCACGCTGCAAATATTGACGTCAGGGGTATTTCGCGCCTGTAACGCGCTGTACAGCGTCACCGTTTTCCCGCTACCGGTCGGGCCGGTGACCAGAATCAACCCCTGAGGGCTGTTAAGCGCCCCGGCAAAACGGGCCTGCTGGTCTGCGCTCATCCCCAGCTGTTCAAGCTCCAGTGCCTGCTGTACCTGGTGAAGCAGACGAAGCACGATTTTTTCTCCACCGCTACAGGGAAGGGTTGCGATACGAAAAGAGACGGGGACGCTTGCCAGCTCCACCGTAAACTGGCCGTCCTGCGGCAGGCGACGCTCCGCAATATCCAGTTGACCCAGCACCTTCAGGCGTGCGGCAAGCGTCGTTCCGAGGGCGGTGGAAATCGGCAGTTGCGGGTAGAGAACACCGTCGATTCGCAAACGGATCTGGTAGCCGTGCTCCGTCGGTTCAATATGGATGTCAGAAGCCCGCTGGTTTACTGCCTGCTGCAAGGTTGTACTGAGCACGTCAGCGGCTGAGTTTGGCGCTATGCCCGGCAGGTGTGATGATGAGACGGACTGAAGCCGTTTTTCCATCCGTTCTGCCGTCCAGCACTCAATATCAATACGCTTCTGCGTGGCGAAGCGTAACGCTTCCATCAGCTCAGAGGCAGGATTACCCACCACCGCAATGCTGATCATATCGGTGTCGCTTGCGAGTAGCAGTGCGTGATGGCGCTGACAGAGCGTCATTAGCTGTTCGGTATTCATTGTCCACTCCTGTCAGTTGTTGTCGAAGCGGAAAACATCTTCACAAGCTTGTCTGAGCGCCGTGTCGGACGCAATTTTGCAGTCACGCGTCCAGCCCGTCATACCGTTACCGTCGCTCCAGATCGGTGTCATGAGCACTTCAAGTCCGTTAAGGCTTTCCTGCCCTGTTAACGATACGGCCCCCTTTGCCACGCTCATCGCTGAAACGTAACGTGTGGTTGTCGGGGAGGGGATGCCATTGGTGCCTGCGTCGCAGCTATCCACACCACCACGATCCAGGGCGCAAAGCTCAATGGCGGTGCGGTAGGGGATGAACGTTTGCAGCATATCGGTGAGCGCGGCTTTTCGCAGGTAGTTCTGATAAGCCGGAACGCCAATCGCGCTCAGGATGGCAATAATGCCAATGACCACCATTAGCTCAATCAGGGTAAATCCTTGTTGTCTGTTCATGTCTGCTCCTTACGTTAAGTGGCGCTACTGTGGCAGTGCCAGCATGCAGAAACGAGGGACAAAAGCGTGAACGTGAAGGGGCTTTCAGGGAAATGATTCAGTGTTGCAGAGAAGGACAGCGTAATTGCGAGCGGTTTCGTATTTCCCCTCTCCGGGCGGAGAGGGGAGGCTAATTTATTTGAAGCGCATCGAGAGGTCGAGGGCACGGACGTGCTTGGTCAGGGCGCCAACGGAGATGTAATCGACGCCGGTTTCAGCAAATTCGCGGATGGTGTCGAACGTCACGTTGCCGGACACCTCAAGCTGCGCCTGGCCGTTTGTGCGTTTGACCGCTTCACGCATCTGCTCCGTGTCGAAGTTATCGAGCATGATGATGTCAGCCCCCGCTTTAATGGCCTCGTCCAGCTCCTCCAGCGTTTCCACTTCCACTTCGACCGGCACATCCGGATGCAGCCAGAAGGCTTTTTCCACGGCCTGACGCACCGAGCCAGAGGCAATAATGTGGTTCTCTTTGATCAGGAAGGCATCGGATAGCCCCAGACGATGGTTGGCGCCGCCACCGCAGAGTACCGCGTATTTCAGCGCGGTCCGCAGGCCCGGCAGGGTTTTACGGGTATCCAGCAGCTGCGTGCGGGTGCCTGCCAGCAGGTCAACGTAGCGGCGTACTTCACTGGCAACGCCAGAGAGCGTTTGCACAAAATTGAGCGCGGTGCGTTCACCGGTCAGCAAGACGCGGGACGGGCCGTCCAGCTCGAACAGTGGCTGATTCGCCGTGACCGCATCACCGTCTTCAACGTGCCATGTTACCTGCACCTCGTCGCCTGCCAGCTGGGTAAAGACCTCCTCAACCCAGCGTTTGCCGCAGAAAACCCCCGCTTCGCGGGTGATGATCACCGCATGCGAGCGTGTCTCTTTTGGCAACAATTGGGCGGTAATATCGTTATCGGCGCTGACGTCGCCGCCGAGATCTTCTTTCAGGGCATGGGCAACGCTTGCCGGGATATCACTATTAATACGTTCCAGAAGCGCGTCACGTCGGTGGTCGGGGTTATAGCGGCGAGGCGGCATGATAAAACTCCAAATTGGTAACGAATCATAATATTGAAACATGCTACTCTGAACCGAGTAACAGCACCATAGATAAGGAGTTCCAGCATGTTGTTAGAAAACGGATGGCTGGTGGACGCGCGGCATGTACCGTCGCCGCACCACGACTGCCGCCCGGAGGATGAAAAGCCCACACAGCTGGTGGTTCACAATATTAGTCTCCCGCCGGGTGAGTTTGGCGGTCCGTGGATCGATGCGTTATTCACTGGAACGATAGATCCCGATGCCCACCCCTTCTTTGCTGAGATTGCGCATCTGCGCGTATCGGCGCACTGTCTGATCCGTCGTGATGGCGAAGTGGTTCAGTATGTTCCTTTTGATAAGCGAGCCTGGCATGCTGGCGTGTCGATGTATCAGGGGCGCGAGCGGTGCAATGATTTCTCTATTGGAATTGAACTGGAAGGAACGGACACCACGCCTTACACCGATGCGCAATATGAGAAACTGGTTGCTGTAACGCAAACGTTAATCGGGCGCTATCCCGCCATTGCAGACAATATTACAGGGCACAGCGACATCGCCCCGGAAAGAAAAACCGACCCCGGCCCGGCGTTTGACTGGTCCCGGTTTCACGCCATGCTTACCACGTCGTCAGATAAGGAGATAACATGACGTTGTTTACCATGCTGCTGGTTATGATCGCTGAACGCCTGTTTAAGCTCGGCGAGCACTGGCATCTGGATCACCGGCTGGAGGTGTTATTCCGCCGCATCAGGCATTTTTCCATGCTGCGCACGCTGCTGATGGCGGCAGGCGTGATGGCGATTACGTTCCTGTTGCTGCGCTCGCTTTACGGCCTCTTTTTCAACGTGCCGCTGCTGGTGGTGTGGATCCTGCTCGGCGTGCTGTGTATTGGCGCGGGCAAGGTGCGTTTGCACTATCACGCGTATCTGAAAGCCGCTTCCCGGGACGATGCCCACGCGCGCGGCGCGATGGCGAGCGAGTTGACGATGATCCACGGCGTACCGCCGGATTGCGATGAACGCGAGTTTCTGCGGGAGCTGCAAAACGCGCTGCTGTGGATTAACTTCCGTTACTACCTGGCTCCGCTGTTCTGGTTCGTGGTGGGCGGACCCTGGGGGCCGGTACTGCTGATGGGTTATGCGTTCCTGCGCGCCTGGCAGACCTGGCTTGCCCGCTATCTTACGCCGCATGAACGTCTACAGTCCGGCATTGATGCCATCCTGCACGTGCTCGACTGGCTTCCGGTGCGTCTGGTAGGCGTGGTCTATGCCCTCATCGGTCACGGTGAAAAGGCGCTGCCCGCGTGGTTTGTCTCCCTTGCAGACCGCCATACCTCGCAGTATCAGGTTTTAACCCGACTGGCACAGTTCTCGCTGGCGCGTGAGCCGCACACGGACAAAGTCGCAACGCCAAAAGCTGCCGTCTCGATGGCGAAGAAAACATCCTTTGTGGTGGTGGTGATTGTGGCGCTGCTGACGATTTACGGCACGCTGGTCTAAGCCAGCGCGCCGAAGCTGTTACGGCGTGTCCACGGGCGGGATGCCGAAATCAGGCATCCCGTTTTCGTTCCAGCGGACGAGTTTCAGGCGAGTATGGCGATTGGGATCGTAAAGCGGATCGCCTTCAATTTCAGTGTAGTTTCGCGCGTGGTAGACCAGCACATCTTCGCCTTCCGGCGTCTGCGTAAAGCTGTTATGGCCTGGCCCATACTGACGGTTTTCGTAGCTGGTGACGAACACCGGGCGCGGGGATTTATGCCAGTTAGCCGGGTTTTGCGGATCGGCATTCAGGTCTGCCCACAGTAATCCCATGCAGTAGTTCTCGTCGGTGGCGCTGGCGGAATAGCTGATAAACAGCTTATCGCCATGGAACAGCACCGCCGGGCCTTCGTTGACCCAGAACCCACGGCACTCCCAGTCATATTCCGGTTTACTGAGCATCACCGGCTCGCCTTTCAGCGTCCACGGATTTTCCATTTCACACAGGTAAAGATTGGAGTTACCGGAAATGTCCGGGGCTTTTTGCGCCCACAGATACCAGCGTTTACCCTGATGAATAAAGGTGGTGGCATCCAGCGCGAAGGTGTCAAACGGGGTTTTGATTTGTCCTTTTTCCACCCACGTACCGGTGAGCGGATCGCCGTCTGCGCATACAATGGCAAACATGCGATGCTGGAACATCCCGAGCTGATCGAGCGCCTGGGTATGCGTGGCGGCAAAATAGATGTACCACCTGCCGTCGATATGATGCAGTTCCGGTGCCCAGATCAGCTGGCTCATCGGGCCGGTGTCGGGCTTGCGCCAGACAACCACCTCTTCGGCATCGCGTAAACCTTCCAGCGAGTGCGCGCGGCGGATCGCCAGCCGATCGTATTCCGGCACGGAGGCGATAAAGTAATATTGCCCATCGTGACGCAGGATATACGGGTCGGCGCGTTGTTCAATAAACGGGTTTGGCCAGGTTTGCATTCGGCTTTCCTTATTTAGTCTCAGCGGCTTTGAGTTCCTGATAATCGTTCAGCTCGCGATAGTTGGTGCGACGCTTTTCCAGATCGGACTGGATCTGCTTCATGGTCTCACGGTCCACTTTCAGCAGACGTACTACGCCCGCGGTAATTAAGTATCCAATGCCGGGAATGATGGTAAACAGCAGCACGATCCCGTTGATGGCATCCGCGCTCTGCGCTTTTGCGCCCGCGTCGTAGCCGTACCAGGAGAGCAGGAAGCCGACCATTGCCCCGGCAATCGCCAGACCCAGCTTCAGGAAGAAGATGTTGCCGGAGAAGCTGATCCCGGTGATGCGTTTCCCGGTTTTCCATTCACCGTAGTCGTCCACGTCGGCCATCAGCGACCAGTGCAGCGGTGACGGGATCTGGTGCAGAATGTTCAGCAGGAAGTAGAGCACGACAATGGTTGTCGTCGCTTTCGGATCGAAGAAGTAGAAGGCGCAGGAGAAAATCGCCAGCACGATGTTGGTCCAGAAGAAGACCTTCAGCTTACACCAGCGGTCGGTCAGCACTTTCGCCAGCATACTGCCGAACATCATGCCGACCACGCCCAGGCTGATAAACAGCGTGGCGAAATGGGTGCTTTGCCCCATGACCCAGGTGACGTAATACATGGTAGCCGCCATGCGGATAAAGCCAGGGCAGACGTTGCACAGGGTTAACAGCAGGATCCGCACCCACTGGTCATTCTTCCACACGTCTTTCAGGTCGTTTTTCAGTTCGTCATGGGTTTGCACCGCCGGACGCACGCGCTCGCGCACCGTGGCGAAGCAGAACAGGAACATGCAGGTACCAATCAGCGCCAGCACGGTCATCGCCATCTGGTAGCCTTTGGCTTTGTTATCTCCCCCGAACCAGTCGGCCATCGGCAGCAGCGTCAGCGACAGCAGCAGCGTGGCGATGCCGACAAGCACGAAGCGATATGACTGGCAGGCGACGCGCTCTTTGGGATCGTTGGTAATCACTCCGCCCAGCGAGCAGTAGGGAATGTTGATAGCCGTATAGGTCAGCGACAGCAGGAAGTAGGTGACAAAGGCATAGATAACTTTGCTGTTATAGCTCCAGTCAGGCGTGGTAAACATCAGGATGCTGAACAGCGCGTAGGGGAAGGCAATCCACAGCAGCCATGGACGAAACCGGCCATATTTGCTGCGGGTACGGTCGGCAATCGCGCCCATAATTGGGTCCGTGACGGCATCAATGACGCGTACGGACAGGAGTAAAACGCCAACCAGTGCAGGAGCCAGACCAAAAATATCCGTATAAAAGTAGTTAACAAATAACATGATGGCGCCAAAGATAATGTTGCATCCGGCGTCACCCATGCCATAGCCGATCTTTTCTTTCACTGACAGTTTGTTGTTATTCATCGACAGCTCTCCGGGTTTCGGTATGGAGAGAATTATTCGCTGGCAAACGAATATATGCGTTGCAATATAAAGGCGGTGATATGGAGGATTTTGCTGTAGGCGCGAATTTGTGAGGAAGGTAACAAGACGCTGTACCCGCAACCGCGAGTACAGCGAGAAAACACTTAGTGCGCTTTCACCGTTTTGGCATTTTTCTGTTTCACCATATAACCCACGCCGAGGATCGCAATCCAGACCGGGATCAGGTAGACGGAAATCGCCATGCCTGGGGTGATGAGCATGATGACCAGCACAGCTGCCATGAACAGCAGGCAAACCCAGTTCCCCAGCGGATAGAGCAGGGCAGGGAAGCGCGTGGTTACGCCCTGCTGGTGCTTGGCGCGGCGGAACTTGATGTGCGCGAGGCTAATCATCGCCCAGTTAATCACCAGCGCGGAAACCACCAGCGCCATCAGCAGACCGAAAGCAGATTCCGGTGCCAGGTAGTTAATCAGAACGCACAGCGCCGTCACGACCGCCGACACGATGATGGTATTAACCGGTACGCCACGCTTATCAACGGTAAGCAGCGCTTTCGGTGCGTTGCCCTGTTGCGCCAGGCCGAACAGCATACGGCTGTTGCAGTAAACGCAGCTGTTATAAACGGAGAGCGCGGCGGTCAGCACCACGACGTTGAGCGCGTTCGCCACGAAGGTGTCGCCCAGCTCGTGGAAGATGAGCACAAACGGGCTGGTATCCGCCGTCACGCGCGTCCATGGCAGCAGGGAGAGCAGGACCGCCAGGGAGCCCACATAGAAGATCAGAATACGGTAGATAACCTGGTTAGTGGCTTTCGGGATGCTCTGCTCCGGGTTGTCGGCTTCCGCGGCGGTGATGCCCACCAGCTCCAGACCGCCGAAGGAGAACATGATAATTGCCATCATCATCACCAGACCGGTCATGCCGTGCGGCAGGAACCCGCCTTGCTCCCAAAGGTTGCGCACGGTGGCCTGTGGACCGCCGTTGCCGCTGAACAGCAGCCAGCCGCCGAAGATGATCATCGCTACAACGGCAATCACTTTGATGATGGCAAACCAGAACTCCATCTCACCAAACACTTTTACGTTGGTCAGGTTAATGGCATTGATAATGACGAAGAAGGCCGCCGCAGACGCCCAGGTGGGGATCTCCGGGTACCAGAACTGAATGTATTTCCCAACGGCGGTCAGCTCGGCCATGGCAACCAGAACGTACAGAACCCAGTAGTTCCACCCCGAGGCGAAACCTGCGAAGCTGCCCCAGTATTTATAGGCGAAGTGGCTGAATGAGCCTGCGACCGGCTCCTCAACAACCATTTCACCTAACTGGCGCATAATCAGAAATGCAATAAAACCCGCAATCGCGTACCCCAGAATAATGCCCGGACCGGCCGACTGGATAACCGATGCACTGCCCAGAAACAGGCCAGTACCAATAGCACCGCCCAGGGCGATGAGCTGAATATGGCGGTTTTTAAGGCCGCGCTTTAGCTGATCGCCATGCTGTTGAGCTTCCATTTGAAACCTCGTGTGTGGTTGTTATGTTCACGCTGTGCGTGTGTAATTATGAAAGTCCATATTCTGTATTTATTTCTTTACGGTTAACGATACCGAAAAAAGCGGAGATGGCTTCCGTTAGCGCAAGAATAGTGGTAAGTGCCAGCGAATGCACCTGCTTTATGAAGGGATGAAGACGACTTGAATAAAAAGAAACCAATTGTAAATCGGTACGTTAACCCCTCATACCCCAACCTATAGAATAGAAATGCGTCAGAAGAGGGCGAATTTTCATTTTTTGCCTTGTTGAATCGCTTCAGATTGCAAAAACCCTCGTTTCATTATGGTTAAAACTGCCTCTTTGGTAGTAACCATTTCATTTGTGCAAAGTTACATTCCTGAAACGTTAGTTCTGTAAGGTTGTTAAAATGTGCCGGGTTTACTGATTTCAATCAAAACCAATATGGACAGAAGGTGAATACTTTGTTACTTTAGCGATACGAACATGAAATTGGTAAGACCAATTGACTCCGGGCAAAAAGGCGTAAGACAGGGAATATGGCCTACAGCAAAATTCGCCAACCAAAACTTTCCGATGTGATTGAGCAGCAGCTGGAGTTTTTAATTCTCGAAGGGACACTGCGCCCGGGCGAGAAGCTCCCGCCAGAACGCGAGCTGGCAAAACAGTTCGACGTTTCACGCCCCTCTCTGCGTGAGGCGATTCAACGTCTCGAAGCAAAGGGCCTGTTGCTCCGTCGCCAGGGTGGCGGAACCTTTGTGCAAAACAGCCTGTGGCAGAGCTTCAGCGACCCGCTGGTAGAACTTCTCTCTGACCACCCAGAATCCCAGTTTGATCTGCTTGAGACCCGTCACGCGCTGGAAGGTATCGCGGCTTATTACGCCGCCCTTCGCAGCACTGATGAAGACCGCGTACGTATTCGCGAGCTGCATCAGGCCATTGAACGGGCACAGCAGTCCGGCGATTTAGACGCCGAGTCCAATGCCGTCGTCCAGTATCAAATTGCCGTCACCGAAGCGGCGCACAACGTGGTGCTCCTCCATCTGCTACGCTGCATGGAGCCGATGCTGGCCCAGAACGTTCGTCAGAATTTTGAATTGTTGTATGCCCGTCGGGAGATGCTCCCGCTGGTAAGCAACCATCGCACCCGAGTATTCGAGGCGATAATGGCCGGGGAACCGGAGCAGGCGCGCGAAGCGTCGCACCGCCATCTGGCTTTCATTGAGGAAATCTTGCTGGACCGCAGCCGTGAACAATCGCGTCGCGAACGTTCATTACGCCGCATACAGCAACGAAAGGATTAAGCGCCAGGTACTTTTAGAGCGCGGCAACTAAACGCAGAACCTGTCTTATTGTGTTTTCTGGCGAAAATACAATGGGACAGGTTCCAGACAAATCAACGTATTAGATAGATAAGGAATACCCCCATGTCAGAACGTCTCCAAAATGACGTGGATCCGATCGAAACTCGCGACTGGCTACAGGCGATCGAATCGGTCATCCGTGAAGAAGGTGTTGAGCGCGCTCAGTATCTGATTGATCAGCTGCTTTCAGAAGCACGCAAAGGCGGCGTGAAAGTGGCTTCAGGTGCAGGGGCTAGCAACTACGTAAACACGATTGCCGTCGAAGACGAACCGGAATACCCGGGCAATCTGGATCTGGAACGCCGTATCCGTTCTGCTATCCGCTGGAACGCCATCATGACCGTTCTGCGCGCATCCAAGAAGGACCTGGAACTGGGTGGCCACATGGCGTCCTTCCAGTCTTCTGCGACCATTTACGAAGTGTGCTTCAACCACTTCTTCCGTGCAGCTAACGAGAAAGATGGCGGCGATCTGGTGTACTTCCAGGGCCACATCTCTCCGGGCATCTATGCACGTGCCTTCCTGGAAGGTCGTCTGACTGAAGAGCAGATGAACAACTTCCGTCAGGAAGTTCACGGTAAGGGTCTGTCTTCTTACCCGCACCCTAAACTGATGCCTGAGTTCTGGCAGTTCCCGACCGTATCTATGGGTCTGGGTCCAATCGGTGCGATCTATCAGGCTAAATTCCTGAAGTACCTGGAACACCGTGGTCTGAAAGACACCTCTGAGCAGACCGTTTACGCCTTCCTGGGCGACGGTGAAATGGATGAGCCAGAATCTAAAGGCGCGATCACCATCGCGACCCGTGAGAAGCTGGACAACCTGTGCTTCATCATCAACTGTAACCTGCAACGTCTGGATGGTCCGGTAACCGGTAACGGCAAGATCATCAACGAACTGGAAGGCATCTTCGCAGGTGCTGGCTGGAACGTGATCAAAGTGATGTGGGGCGGTCGTTGGGATGAGCTGCTGCGTAAAGACACCAGCGGTAAACTGATCCAGCTGATGAACGAAACCGTTGACGGCGACTACCAGACCTTCAAATCCAAAGACGGTGCCTACGTTCGTGAGCACTTCTTCGGCAAATATCCTGAAACCGCAGCCCTGGTTGCAGACTGGACTGACGAGCAGATCTGGGCGCTGAACCGCGGTGGTCACGATCCGAAGAAAGTTTACGCTGCACTGAAAAAAGCGCGTGAAACCAAAGGTAAAGCGACTGTGATCCTGGCCCACACCATTAAAGGTTACGGCATGGGTGATACCGCAGAAGGTAAAAACATCGCTCACCAGGTTAAGAAAATGAACATGGACGGCGTGCGTTATATCCGCGACCGTTTCAACGTTCCAGTGACCGATGAGCAGGTAGAAAAACTGTCTTACATCACCTTCCCGGAAGGTTCTGAAGAGCACAAGTACCTGCACGAACGTCGTCAGGCGCTGAAAGGCTACCTGCCTGCTCGTCAGCCTAACTTCACCGAGAAGCTGGAACTGCCAGCGCTGGAAGATTTCTCTCAGCTGCTGGAAGAGCAGAACAAAGAGATCTCTACCACTATCGCTTTCGTTCGTGCCCTGAACGTGATGCTGAAGAACAAGTCGATCAAAGATCGTCTGGTTCCAATCATCGCCGACGAAGCGCGTACTTTCGGTATGGAAGGTCTGTTCCGTCAGATCGGTATCTACAGCCCGAACGGTCAGCAGTACACCCCGCAGGACCGTGAGCAGGTTGCATACTACAAAGAAGACGAGAAAGGTCAGATCCTTCAGGAAGGTATCAACGAACTGGGTGCAGGCGCATCCTGGCTGGCTGCTGCGACTTCTTACAGCACCAACAACCTGCCGATGATCCCGTTCTACATCTACTACTCCATGTTCGGGTTCCAGCGTATCGGTGACCTGTGCTGGCAGGCAGGCGACCAGCAGGCTCGCGGCTTCCTGATCGGGGGTACTTCTGGTCGTACGACCCTGAACGGTGAAGGTCTACAGCACGAAGATGGTCACAGCCACATTCAGTCTCTGACTATCCCTAACTGTATCTCTTACGACCCGTCTTACGCGTACGAAGTGGCAGTCATCATGCATGACGGCTTGCAGCGCATGTACGGTGAAGCGCAAGAGAATATTTACTACTACATCACCACCCTGAACGAAAACTACCACATGCCGGCAATGCCAGCAGGTGCCGAGGAAGGTATCCGTAAAGGTATCTACAAACTCGAAACCATCGAAGGTAGCAAAGGTAAAGTTCAGCTGCTGGGCTCCGGTTCTATCCTGCGTCACGTTCGTGAAGCAGCGCAGATCCTGGCGAAAGACTACGGTGTGGGTTCCGATGTGTACTCTGTTACCTCCTTCACTGAACTGGCGCGTGATGGCCAGGATTGTGAGCGCTGGAACATGCTGCACCCAATGGAAACCCCACGCGTTCCGTACATCGCTCAGGTGATGAACGACGCGCCAGCGGTGGCGTCTACTGACTATATGAAACTGTTCGCTGAGCAGGTTCGTACTTACGTTCCAGCTGATGATTATCGCGTACTGGGTACTGACGGCTTCGGTCGTTCTGACAGCCGCGAAAACCTGCGTCACCACTTCGAAGTTGATGCTTCCTACGTGGTAGTAGCAGCACTGGGCGAACTGGCTAAACGTGGCGAAATCGATAAGAAAGTGGTTGCAGACGCAATCACCAAATTCAACATCGATGCAGATAAAGTTAACCCGCGTCTGGCGTAAGAGGTAAAAGAATAATGGCTATCGAAATCAATGTACCGGACATCGGGGCTGATGAAGTTGAAATCACCGAGATCCTGGTCAAAGTGGGCGACAAAGTTGAAGCTGAACAGTCGCTGATCACCGTAGAAGGCGACAAAGCTTCTATGGAAGTCCCGTCTCCTCAGGCTGGCATCGTTAAAGAGATCAAAGTCTCTGTTGGCGATAAAACCGAGACCGGTAAACTGATCATGATTTTCGATTCCGCCGACGGTGCAGCAGCTGCTGCACCTGCGCAGGAAGAGAAGAAAGAAGCCGCTCCTGCTGCTGCTCCAGCAGCGGCCGCGGCAGCGAAAGAAGTGAACGTGCCTGACATCGGCGGTGACGAAGTTGAAGTCACTGAAATCCTGGTGAAAGTGGGCGATACCGTTGCGGCCGAGCAGTCACTGATCACCGTAGAAGGCGACAAAGCCTCTATGGAAGTGCCGGCACCGTTCGCGGGTACCGTTAAAGAGATCAAGATCAACACCGGCGACAAAGTGTCTACGGGTTCCCTGATCATGATTTTCGAAGTGGCGGGCGCTGAAGGCGCTGCGGCTCCAGCGAAAGCGGAAGCTGCTCCGGCTCCGGCTGCTGCACCAGCGGCTGCTGGCGGCGTGAAAGACGTTAACGTACCGGACATCGGCGGTGACGAAGTTGAAGTGACCGAAGTGATGGTAAAAGTGGGCGACAAAGTTGCCGCTGAACAGTCACTGATCACCGTTGAAGGCGACAAAGCTTCTATGGAAGTGCCTGCGCCGTTCGCCGGTACCGTTAAAGAGATCAAAATCAACACCGGCGACAAAGTATCTACCGGCTCTCTGATCATGGTCTTCGAAGTGGAAGGCGCAGCACCTGCCGCCGCTCCAGCTGCCGCGGCTGCTCCGGCACCGGCTGCTGCACCGGCTCAGGCTGCTAAACCGGCTGCTGCCCCTGCTGCTAAAGCAGAAAAATCTGAGTTCGCTGAAAACGACGCTTACGTCCACGCGACTCCGCTGATTCGTCGCCTGGCGCGCGAATTCGGTGTGAACCTGGCGAAAGTGAAGGGCACTGGTCGTAAAGGCCGTATCCTGCGCGAAGACGTTCAGGCTTACGTGAAAGATGCGGTGAAACGCGCCGAAGCTGCACCTGCTGCTGCCGGTGGCGGTATCCCGGGCATGCTGCCATGGCCGAAAGTGGACTTCAGCAAGTTCGGTGAAATCGAAGAAGTGGAACTGGGCCGTATCCAGAAAATCTCGGGTGCTAACCTGAGCCGTAACTGGGTAATGATCCCGCACGTTACCCACTTCGATAAGACCGATATCACCGATCTGGAAGCGTTCCGTAAACAGCAGAACGCCGAAGCTGAGAAGCGTAAGCTGGACGTGAAGTTCACTCCAGTGGTCTTCATCATGAAAGCGGTTGCCGCTGCCCTTGAGCAGATGCCTCGCTTCAACAGCTCCCTGTCCGAAGACGGCCAGAAGCTGACGCTGAAGAAGTACATCAACATCGGTGTTGCGGTTGATACGCCAAATGGTCTGGTTGTTCCGGTCTTCAAAGACGTGAACAAGAAGAGCGTCACTGAGCTGTCCCGTGAACTGACCACCATCTCCAAAAAAGCGCGTGATGGTAAGCTGACTGCCGGCGAAATGCAGGGCGGCTGCTTCACTATCTCCAGCATCGGCGGCCTGGGTACCACCCACTTCGCGCCGATTGTGAACGCGCCGGAAGTGGCTATCCTCGGTGTGTCCAAGTCCGCGATGGAGCCGGTATGGAATGGCAAAGAGTTCGTGCCGCGTCTGATGATGCCAATCTCTCTGTCCTTCGACCACCGCGTGATCGACGGGGCTGATGGTGCGCGTTTCATCACCATCATCAACAACATGCTGAGCGACATTCGCCGCCTGGTGATGTAATCGAAAAGCCGGCCAGTCGGCCGGCTTTTTTCTGATAATCTCATGGGGTTTTTGAGGTTATTGGTGAAAGCGATAATTCGTGAGCCGTTTGTTGTTTCAAAATTGTTAACAATTTTGTAAAATACGGGCGGATAGAACGACCCGGTGGACGACGGGTATACATTAAGAGGTCATGATGAGCACAGAAATCAAAACTCAGGTCGTAGTACTTGGGGCAGGCCCGGCAGGTTACTCCGCAGCATTTCGCGCCGCGGATTTAGGTCTGGAAACCGTCATCGTAGAACGTTACAGCACCCTCGGCGGTGTTTGTCTGAACGTCGGCTGTATCCCTTCTAAAGCGCTGCTGCACGTAGCGAAAGTTATCGAAGAAGCCAAAGCGCTGGCTGAACACGGTATCGTCTTCGGCGAGCCGAAAACCGACATCGACAAAATTCGTACCTGGAAAGAGAAAGTTATCACTCAGCTGACCGGCGGTCTGGCGGGTATGGCCAAAGGCCGTAAAGTGAAAGTGGTAAACGGTCTGGGTAAATTCACCGGTGCGAACACCCTGGAAGTGGAAGGCGAAAACGGTAAAACCGTGATTAACTTCGACAACGCGATCATCGCGGCAGGCTCTCGCCCAATCGAACTGCCATTCATTCCACATGAAGATCCACGCGTGTGGGATTCCACCGATGCGCTGGAGCTGAAAACCGTTCCTAAGCGCCTGCTGGTTATGGGCGGCGGTATCATCGGTCTGGAAATGGGTACCGTGTACCATGCGCTGGGTTCAGAGATCGACGTGGTTGAAATGTTCGACCAGGTTATCCCGGCTGCCGACAAAGACATCGTTAAAGTCTTCACCAAACGCATCAGCAAGAAATTCAACCTGATGCTGGAAACCAAAGTGACTGCCGTTGAAGCGAAAGAAGACGGTATTTACGTTTCCATGGAAGGCAAAAAAGCCCCATCCGAACCACAGCGTTACGACGCCGTGCTGGTGGCTATCGGTCGTGTGCCGAACGGTAAAAACCTCGACGCGGGCAAAGCTGGCGTGGAAGTGGACGACCGTGGCTTCATCCGCGTTGATAAACAGCTTCGCACCAACGTGCCGCACATCTTTGCTATCGGCGATATCGTCGGTCAGCCAATGCTGGCGCACAAAGGTGTTCACGAAGGTCACGTTGCCGCTGAAGTTATCGCCGGCATGAAGCACTACTTCGATCCGAAAGTGATCCCATCTATCGCGTACACCGAGCCAGAAGTTGCATGGGTCGGTCTGACTGAGAAAGAAGCGAAAGAGAAAGGCATCAGCTATGAAACCGCCACCTTCCCGTGGGCTGCTTCTGGCCGTGCTATCGCGTCCGACTGCGCAGACGGTATGACCAAACTGATCTTCGACAAAGAGACTCACCGCGTGATCGGTGGTGCGATTGTCGGTACCAACGGCGGCGAGCTGCTGGGTGAAATCGGTCTGGCTATCGAAATGGGCTGTGACGCGGAAGACATCGCGCTGACCATCCACGCTCACCCGACTCTGCACGAGTCCGTTGGCCTGGCGGCAGAAGTGTTTGAAGGTAGCATTACGGACCTGCCAAACGCGAAAGCGAAGAAGAAATAAATTTCTTCAGATGAAAAAAGCGGCCTCAGGCCGCTTTTTTTATGCGCCGCGTTCAGGGGGTGACAGGCTGCCAGGTTTTATCCGGGTGGTATGCAGCGAGCGCCTGCGCTTTTTGTGCCGAATCGTTGCCGAGATTTGCCTGATGCACCTTGTCATCCTGGTTAACGACAAAGCTCATTACCCCCGTCTGACCATAGCTCACGGGCCAGGCAACCATCGCAAAGCCATTTTTATCCGGCAGAATGCGGAACCGATAGCCGTGATAGCCCATACCCGGCTCCGGCGGGCTGAAGGCGGGACCCAGCGGGCTTGGCGCTTCGCCCGGCGAGATGGGCCAGTACAGGCCGTCTTTTAGCCCTGGCGTGCTGACAATCTTCTGCGCATAGCGGTGGTTCATGGCGTAGTAGCTCTGCTGTGCGTCGACGTAGGCGTGCAGCGCTTCGATAGCCGCGAGTTCGTTGCGGCCGATTTCGCGGGTCAGGATCTCATCCGCCGCTTTCTGCATATCAAATTGCCAGCCCTCTTTTTTCTTCACTACCGGTATGGGGAGTTGCCAGCCGTTATCGCCAACTGACAGATGGGCAATATCGCCGCTGATTTCGGTACGATGGTTAATCTTCCAGTCACGCAGGAATCGAGCTACCGCCTCCGGATCAACCCCTTCAGGTGGCAGATAGTCGCGCCAGTTATCCCCCAGCAGGTCGGCCATCGCGCGCTCATTCTGCTCGCTGATGGCCTTCGTCAGGGCATTGGCCGCCTGCTCAGGCGTGGAGAAAGATTGCTGGGCGCAGGCGAAGGTGGATACCATCAACAACAGCATTCCACCGATCGGTTTCATGTTCATAGCGGCTTCCTTAACGACGATGGAATTCACGGTGTTCGGTATGATGTTCGGACAGCTGCTGGCGGCTTTGCAGCCCGCGCTGGTGCTGGGCCTGCCAGTTGGCCGAGCGGCTGTCGTTGCCGCTCAGGGCGTTTGCCCGCAGCGGCTGATGCTGAACCTGCGTCGGGCGTCTGGTTTGCGCAAGAGTATTATTCATCCGTTGTGCGTGGGGCCGCGCGCTGTCGTAGCCGCGATAGTTGCTGCGCTGAGAGAGCTGCTTCAGCTGCTGCGCGGACGCTGAATGTTGCGGGAAATGCGCGTCGCCATGCTGTAGCTGTGTGAGGGTTTTGCCCGTCGACTGCTGTATCTGCGCCATCGCAGCCTGCCGCTGGCTATCGCGGTTGACCGTCTGCTGCCGGGTAGCGCTCAGCCCTCCCGGCACTGAAGTCTGATGATAGCGGCTGGCAAGCTGGCTATTGGCGTAGGGCACGCCGTTGCGGTAGGCCGGATTATGCTGCCAGACCTGATGATTATCGGTACGGTGCTCGCCGGTGATCTTATTGAAGTTATTAACATTAATATTAATGTTATCGCCGTTATGCGAATAACCGCCGTGGTGATCGTCATCATGATCGTGATGATGTTCGTCGTCATCGTCCCAGTCTATGTTACTGAACAGCGCATAGGTAGTGGCTACGCCGAGGCTATAGCCAAAGCCTCTGACAAAACTATTGGTAAACTGCTGGCCGGGAGACGGGGGCAGATACACAGGCGGATAGCTGGCGTTTGGCCACGTGCCGTAAACGGTGGAAGGGTTGTAGGTAGGGACATAAACCACCTGTGGATCGGCTGGCTCAATTTTAATCACCGTCGGACTAGCCGGCGTTGACGTCGCGGCTGTACTGGCGGAGGCTGGCGCAGATTTTTTCACGGTGGTGACGGTCTGCTGCGGGGTGGATTGCAACGTGCCTGTCTGCTGCGCCAGCAGGCGCAGACGCTGCACGGAATCCATCACATCCTTTGGCTGGGCCAGAAAGGCGTCGCCGAGGCTCTGTACCCACGACGGGTTTTCTCCCATCAACGACATTAACTGCGGAAAGGCGACCAGCGATTTCACGCTGGCATCCCATGGCTGCCCGCTGACCGCCTGAATAGCGGTATCGCCCTGCATTTTAGGGTTGTCCTTTGACCACTGGGCGGCCTGAATCACGCTCGCCGGATAGGTTGAGGCCATCAGAATTTGCGACAGCAGCGCGTCGGGATAGAGCGCAATGGGCGCTGTCCACTGATCGATCTGCGCGGCGGTATAGGCCGGAGTCGCCACCGGGGCAGGCTGTGCTGCCGGGTCGGGGAGCTGCGGAGCTACCGGCGCAGGTGGGGGAGCAGGTTCCGTAGCGCGGCTTTTAACGAACATGACGCCTGAGGCGGCAAACAGCCCCGCACTGCAAAGCAGAACAAGAAGATGTGGTTTAAAAGGCAACTTCATAGATTGACTCCAACGAGACGAGTGCAGTGCCGTGAGGCGTTGCTGTTGCCGCGAGTATCATTCACCCGTGTTTTACAGTTTTGACTTTTGTTGGGAA
Source organism: Enterobacter sp. UPMP2061 (assembly GCF_053709615.1). Classification (NCBI taxonomy): domain Bacteria; kingdom Pseudomonadati; phylum Pseudomonadota; class Gammaproteobacteria; order Enterobacterales; family Enterobacteriaceae; genus Enterobacter; species Enterobacter sp. UPMP2061. The sequence continues at coordinate 93,796 of NZ_JBSKJP010000007.1, read as the reverse complement.
AACCTCCGAAGCATCCGGATAAAGAGTGTGAGTATTTATTACACAATTATATCGGACGGCTGAGCAGGCGACGGACATTCAGAAGGCCGCTCTTGCGAGCGGCCAGCAGCTAGCTGCTGGGGTGGCGACAAACTTACGGAACTGCTTTCGGGCCCGGTGACGGGGTGCTATACCATGCTTAACGATTCAGCAAATTTTTTAATGTTGCTTTTTTGTAAACAGATTAACACTGTGCAGAAATCCTGCTATGCTGCCCGACGCGGTATCGGGCATTTACCCTACAAACTGCTGTCTCACAGGAGCGTGAAGAGAACGCCCGCCGCATATGACAATGAGAGCGAGGAGAACCGTCGTGCTAGAAGAATACCGTAAGCACGTAGCAGAACGTGCCGCCGAGGGAATTGTACCCAAACCGTTAGATGCAACCCAAATGGCCGCGCTCGTCGAGCTGCTGAAGAACCCGCCTGAGGGCGAAGAAGAATTCCTGTTAGATCTGCTGATCAACCGTGTACCGCCTGGCGTAGATGAAGCTGCCTACGTAAAAGCCGGATTCCTTGCCGCCGTTGCCAAAGGCGAAGCCACCTCCCCACTGGTTACTCCTGAAAAAGCGATTGAACTGCTCGGCACCATGCAGGGCGGCTATAACATTCATCCGCTGATTGACGCGCTGGATAACGACAAGCTGGCGCCAATTGCTGCCAAAGCGCTCTCTTCAACGCTGCTGATGTTCGATAACTTCTACGATGTGGAAGAAAAAGCCAAAGCAGGCAACGTTTACGCGAAGCAGGTGATGCAGTCCTGGGCCGATGCCGAATGGTTCCTGAACCGCCCTCAGCTTGCTGAAAAAATTACCGTTACCGTCTTTAAAGTGACCGGTGAAACCAACACCGATGACCTTTCTCCGGCGCCGGATGCATGGTCTCGCCCGGATATCCCACTGCACGCCCTGGCGATGCTGAAAAACGCCCGTGAAGGCATTGAGCCGGATCAGCCAGGCGTGGTTGGCCCGATCAAACAGATCGAAGCCCTGCAACAAAAAGGTTTCCCGCTGGCTTACGTCGGTGACGTGGTCGGTACCGGTTCTTCCCGTAAATCCGCCACCAACTCCGTGCTGTGGTTCATGGGCGACGACATTCCGCACGTGCCGAACAAGCGCGGCGGCGGCCTGTGCCTCGGCGGCAAAATTGCGCCAATCTTCTTCAACACCATGGAAGATGCGGGCGCGCTGCCAATTGAAGTGGATGTGAGCAACCTGAACATGGGCGACGTGATTGACGTTTACCCGTATAAAGGCGAAGTGCGCAACCACGAAACCAACGAACTGCTGGCCAGTTTTGAGCTGAAAACCGACGTGCTGATCGACGAAGTGCGTGCCGGTGGCCGTATTCCGCTGATCATCGGCCGTGGCCTGACCACCAAAGCGCGTGAAGCGCTGGGTCTGCCGCACAGTGACGTATTCCGTCAGGCGAAAGACGTGGCCGAGAGCAACCGCGGTTACTCTCTGGCGCAGAAAATGGTGGGTCGCGCCTGCGGCGTCACTGGTATCCGTCCTGGCGCGTACTGCGAACCGAAAATGACCTCCGTGGGGTCTCAGGACACCACTGGCCCAATGACCCGTGATGAACTGAAAGACCTGGCGTGCCTGGGCTTCTCTTCCGATCTGGTGATGCAATCCTTCTGCCACACCGCGGCGTATCCGAAGCCGGTTGACGTAACCACGCACCACACGCTGCCAGACTTCATTATGAACCGTGGCGGTGTCTCCCTGCGTCCGGGTGACGGCGTGATTCACTCCTGGCTGAACCGCATGCTTCTGCCGGATACCGTCGGTACCGGCGGTGACTCCCACACCCGTTTCCCAATCGGTATCTCCTTCCCGGCGGGCTCCGGTCTGGTGGCGTTTGCTGCGGCGACCGGCGTGATGCCGCTGGACATGCCTGAGTCGGTGCTGGTGCGCTTCAAAGGTAAAATGCAGCCGGGCATTACCCTGCGCGATCTGGTGCACGCGATCCCGCTGTATGCCATTAAACAGGGTCTGCTGACCGTAGAGAAGAAAGGCAAGAAAAACATCTTCTCTGGCCGCATTCTGGAAATTGAAGGTCTGCCGGATCTGAAAGTGGAGCAGGCGTTCGAGCTGACCGATGCCTCTGCCGAGCGTTCTGCGGCGGGCTGTACCATCAAGCTGAACAAAGAGCCGATTATTGAGTATCTGACCTCCAACATCGTGCTGCTGAAGTGGATGATAGCGGAAGGCTACGGCGACCGTCGTACGCTGGAGCGTCGTATTCAGGGCATGGAAAAATGGCTGGCGGATCCGCAGCTGCTGGAAGCCGACGCTGACGCAGAGTACGCGGCGGTGATTGAGATCGATCTGGCGGATATCAAAGAGCCAATCCTGTGTGCGCCTAACGATCCGGACGATGCGCGTCTGCTCTCTGACGTGCAGGGCGATAAGATCGACGAAGTGTTCATCGGCTCCTGTATGACCAACATCGGCCACTTCCGTGCTGCCGGTAAGCTGCTGGATACCCACAAAGGCCAGCTGCCGACCCGTCTGTGGGTGGCGCCGCCAACCCGTATGGATGCGGCGCAGCTGACCGAAGAGGGCTACTACAGCGTGTTTGGTAAGAGCGGGGCGCGTATTGAAATCCCTGGCTGTTCCCTGTGTATGGGCAACCAGGCGCGCGTGGCCGACGGTGCGACGGTGGTTTCCACCTCAACCCGTAACTTCCCTAACCGTTTAGGAACCGGGGCGAACGTTTACCTGGCCTCTGCGGAGCTGGCGGCGGTTGCGGCGCTGATTGGCAAACTGCCAACGCCGGAAGAGTACCAGACCTTTGTGGCTCAGGTAGATAAGACGGCGGTGGATACTTATCGTTATCTGAACTTCGACCAGCTCTCTCAGTACACCGAGAAGGCTGACGGGGTGATCTTCCAGACCGCAGTATAAATGCTACCCTCTCCCGTGGGAGAGGGGCTGGGGGTGAGGGCTCCAGACCGCTCCGCACCTGACCCATTGCCCGGTGGCGCTACGCTTACCGGGCCTACAAAACCCATCGCAACGTCGGTGGGTTTTTTATTTTCATTCCTCCCACCTCTCCCGCTTTTTTTCTTCCTCTCTGCTGCGATAATTACCCTAATGGCTTTGCAGAGGAAAACGCTATGGATTACGAATTTTTGCGCGACATCACCGGCGTGGTGAAAGTGCGAATGTCGATGGGGCACGAAGCCGTTGGACACTGGTTTAACGAAGAGGTGAAAGAGAACCTCGCGCTGCTGGATGAAGTCGAACAGGCGGCGGAAACGGTGAAAGGCAGTGAACGCTCCTGGCAACGCGCCGGGCACGAATACACGCTGTGGATGGATGGCGAAGAGGTGATGGTGCGCGCCAACCAACTTGAGTTCTCGGGTGATGAGATGGAAGAGGGGATGAGCTACTACGACGAAGAGAGCCTGTCGCTTTGCGGCGTGGAAGACTTCCTGAGCGTGTTGAACGCCTACCGCGATTTTATGCAACAGAAGTAATTCCCCGAAGCGTCCCTGCTCCGGATCACGTTTACACGGTCGGAATGTTACGGCCGTAGTAAATTTCGCGCATCTCTTTCCAGAGCAGGTCGGTAATGACCTTACGCTCTTCGTCACTTAAATCTTCCGGCCTGGTATGGAACATATAGTGCTTAAGATCGAACTCTTTAAGCATCATCTTGGTATGGAAGATATTCTCCTGATAGACGTTCACATCCATCATGTCGTACAGCGACTTCATGTCCTCGGACATGAAGTTCTGAATGGAGTTGATCTCATGATCAATGAAGTGCTTCATGCCGTTGATATCACGGGTAAAACCACGCACGCGATAATCAATAGTGACGATATCGGATTCCAGCTGGTGGATTAAATAATTCAACGCATTCAGCGGTGAAATCACGCCGCAGGTCGACACTTCAATATCCGCGCGGAAGGTACACAGCCCGCCTTCCGGGTGGCTTTCCGGGTAGGTGTGCACGCAGATGTGGCTTTTATCCAGGTGGGCGACTACCACTTCCGGCAGCGGGCCGGGGTGCTCGGTTTTGTCGATAAGCTTCGGGTCAACCGGCTCTTCACTCACCAGAATGGTGACGCTCGCACCCTGAGGCTCATAATCCTGGCGCGCGATATTCAGGATGTTCGCGCCGATAATCGAGCAGGTCTCTGTCAGGATCTCGGTCAGACGGTTGGCGTTGTAGAGTTCATCGATATAGGCGATGTAACCATCGCGCTCTTCTGCTGTTTTGGCGTAGCAGATATCGTAAATACAAAAACTCAGGCTTTTGGTCAGATTGTTAAAGCCATGCAGTTTAAGCTTTTTCAATTAGTTCACCTCCTTTGAGGACAGCGCGTCTTGCAGATATTGAGGCAACGCAAAGGCTGCGGTGTGGATCGCCGGGTTGTAGTACCGGCACTGGAGTCCGGCCTGGTGGAAGCGGGCCTGCACGATCTCGGTAGAAAGATGGCGCAGTACGTCGTTATCCGTCGCCCAGGCAAAGGTCATGATCCCACCGTAGTAAGTGGGGATCGCCGCCTGGTAGAAGCTGACGTCAGCAAAATAGGTGCTCAGCTTACGGTGGCTATCAAGTGCTTCATCCTGTTGCAGGAAGCAAACGCCGTTTTGCGCCACAAAAATTCCGCCAGGCTTCAGGCAGCGCTTGCAGCCTTCGTAAAACGACGAGGTAAACAGCGACGCGCCCGGACCGATAGGGTCGGTACAGTCAGAGATAATGACATCAAACGTTTGCGTGGTCTGGTTAACAAAATTGACGCCATCGTCGATAACCAGATTAAACCGCGGATCGTCATAGCTGCCGGCATTATGGTTGGGCAGATACTGGCGGCAGAACGACACCACACCGGCGTCGATTTCCACCATGGTGATGGTTTCGACATTCTGATGGCGAGAGACTTCACGCAGCATCGCGCCGTCGCCGCCGCCGATAATCAGCACGTCCTTCGCGTGGCCGTGGGCCAGCAGCGGGACGTGGGTCATCATTTCGTGATAGATAAACTCGTCGCGCTCGGTGGTTTGCACCACGCCGTCCAGCGCCATCACGCGGCCAAAGGCGGCGTTTTCGAAGATTATCAAATCCTGATGATCGGTTTTCTCATGATAGAGCACGTTATCCACGGCAAAATACTGACCAAACTGGTCATGCAGCGTTTCTTGCCATACCGTTTTTTCGGTCATGGGGAGCACCTCCTTCGTTAACATCCATTACATCCGGCAGATGGGCGCAACACAACACCGCCGTGAGGCGGTAAGCGGGTCAACAAGGGGCGTCGGGAAGGTTACTTCACGTAGGCGAGCAGGCTGAGTGAATCGCGAGCCAGCGCTTTGCATTTTTTAGCAGTGGGAATGCCAATACCGCTTAAATCACGGTAGCTGTCTTCACCGAGCGCCTTCATGTCGAAGCTGTCGTAGTTGCTGAGGTCCCATTGGTTCTGCTGGGCAAAAAAGACCAGTGCGCGACGAATTTGCCCATTGGGTAAATTCTGGTAACCACAATCGTTTTTCAGAAAAACAAAAACTGCCGTCAGATCGGCCATATCTTCCGCTTCGTTTTCACTTAGCGCGTAACTGTTCGCACACATCGCCATCAGGCTGGCGAACAAAATTGTTCTGAAAAACGTCTTCATTGCCTTTACCACTGCATCACGGAAAATTAACGTTAGCATACTTGATGCCAGGCCGACGATCTTTATTATTGCCGCCGTGCTTGACCTTCCGGTAAGGGGAGGGTTTATGCTCAAAAGATCGCCTGCTGGAAATAAGGAAATGCACATGCAACGTCGTGATTTTTTAAAATTTTCTGCCGCGCTGGGGGTTGCCAGCGCGTTACCTCTCTGGAGCCGCGCCGTTTTTGCCGCCGACAGACCGGCTTTACCCATTCCTGAATTACTCGCCGCAGATGCCCGGAGCCGCATTCAGCTTGTGGTGCAGGCCGGTAAAACCACGTTCGGTCAGCACGCCGCCACGACGTGGGGCTATAACGGCAATCTGCTCGGCCCGGCGTTGCAGTTACGCAAAGGGAAGGCGGTGACCGTAGACATTCATAACACGCTTGCGGAAGAGACCACGCTGCACTGGCACGGGCTGGAAGTCCCGGGCGAAGTGGATGGAGGGCCTCAGGGCATTATCAGGCCTGGTGGTAAACGCAGCGTAACCTTTACTCCGGAACAACGCGCGGCGACCTGCTGGTTCCACCCGCATCAGCATGGCAAAACGGGCCATCAGGTGGCGATGGGGCTGGCCGGCCTGGTGCTGATTGAAGACGATGAAAGCCGCCTGCTGCGCCTGCCAAAACAGTGGGGAATCGACGATGTCCCGGTGATTGTGCAGGACAAAAAATTCAACGCTGACGGGCAAATTGACTATCAGCTGGACGTAATGAGCGCGGCGGTAGGCTGGTTTGGCGATACACTCCTGACCAACGGCGCGATCTACCCGCAGCATGCCGCGCCAAAAGGCTGGCTGCGCTTACGTCTGCTTAACGGCTGTAACGCCCGCTCGCTGAACTTCGCCACCAGCGATAAACGCCCGCTTTACGTGGTGGCAAGCGACGGCGGCCTGCTGCCGGAGCCGGTGAAGGTGAGCGAGCTGCCGATGCTGATGGGGGAGCGCTTCGAGGTGCTGGTGGACATCAGCGATGGCAAAGCGTTTGACCTGGTGACCCTGCCGGTCAGCCAGATGGGGATGGCCGTTGCGCCGTTTGATAAGCCGCATCCGGTCCTGCGCATTCAGCCGCTACAGATCACCGCCTCCGGTACGCTGCCGGAGACCCTCACCACGCTGCCAGCACTCCCGTCGCTGGACGGGCTTACGCAGCGTAAACTTCAGCTTTCTATGGACCCGATGCTAGACATGATGGGCATGCAGGCGCTGATGAAGAAGTACGGCAATCAGGCCATGGCGGGAATGCATCACGGCCAGATGATGGGCCATATGAATATGGACCACGGTAAAATGGGCGGCATGGATCACGGCGGCCATGGTTTCGATTTCCACAACGCCAACCGCATCAACGGCAAAGCGTTCGATATGAACACGCCCATGTTCGCCGCCATGAAAGGGCAGTTTGAACGCTGGGTGATTTCAGGCGAAGGCGACATGATGCTGCACCCGTTCCATATCCACGGCACGCAGTTCCGTATTCTGTCTGAAAATGGTAAAGCGCCGGAGGCGCATCGTGCGGGCTGGAAAGATACGGTGAGAGTGGAAGGCGGCGTCAGCGAGGTGCTGGTGAAGTTTGACCACGAGGCGCCGAAAGAGTTTGCCTATATGGCCCACTGTCATCTGCTGGAGCATGAAGATACGGGGATGATGCTCGGTTTTACCGTATAAAAAAAGCCGGGTGGCGGCTTCGCCTTACCCGGCCTACATAGGGCACCCGTAGGCCCGGTAAGCGTTAGCGCCACCGGGCTTTTTCGTTACTTAGCGTCGTCAGGCAGTGCATACGCGACAATATAGTCGCCCATCTTCGTGCCAAACGAACCGTGACCACCCGCAGAGATGACAACGTACTGCTTGCCATTCACTTCATAGGTCATCGGCGTTGCCTGTCCACCGGCTGGCAGACGGCCTTGCCACAGTTTCTCACCGTTGGTCATGTTGTACGCGCGCAGGTAGTTATCTGCGGTTGCCGCGATGAACAGCACGTTACCGGCGGTGGAGATTGGGCCACCCAGCATTGGCATACCCATATTGAAAGGCACTGGAACAGGCATCGGGAACGGCATGCTGTCCTGTGGCGTACCAATACGTTTCTTCCAGACGATCTTGTTGGTCTTCAGATCCAGACCGGAGATGTAACCCCAGGCAGGCTGTTTACACGGCAGACCGAACGGAGAAAGGAACGGATTCAGGGTCACACCATAAGGAACGCCATACTGCGGCTGGATACCGGCTTCGGTACCGCTGCCTTTCGCATCTTTCGGCTGCTCCATTGGGTTACCCGGACCACGAGGGATCAGGCGGGAAACGAACGGCAGCGCCATTGGGTTAGCGATGGCGACCTGACGGTTAGGGTCAACGGAGATCCCACCCCATTCGAACATCCCCAGGTTACCCGGGAAGACCAGCGTACCCTGCTCTGACGGCGGGGTGAAAATCCCTTCGTAGCGCAGCTGGTGGAACATCACGCGGCATACCAGCTGGTCAAACATGGTGGCACCCCACATGTCTGCACCGCTGAGATCTTTCTTCGGACGGAAGCTCAGGTCAGAGAACGGCTGCGTTTTGGTGACGTAGTCGCCTTTGGCCGCACCCTGCGGAACCGGTTTTTCCGGCGCAGGAACAACCAGCTTACCGTTGCTACGATCAAGCACGAAGATGTTACCGGTTTTCGCCGGGGCGTAAATCACCGGTACGGTTTTACCGTTAACGGTAATGTCCGCCAGCGTCGGCTGGGACGGCATATCCATATCCCACAGATCGTGGTGAACGGTCTGGTAGCTCCATGCCAGTTTACCGGTTGTTGCGTTCAGCGCCACGATGGAGCTGGCGTAACGTTCCTGCTCCGGCGTACGGTTACCGCCCCAGATATCCGGCGTGGTCACGCCCATCGGCAGGTAGACCAGGTCCAGCTTCGCGTCATACGCTGCCGGTGCCCAGGAGTTCGGTGAGTTAAAGGTAAAGGTGTGTTCATCCGATGGGATCGCGTTAGGATCTTTCGCGCCCGGGTCGAAGGCCCACAGCAGTTTACCGGTGTTCACGTCGAAACCACGGATAACGCCGGAGGTTTCACGGGTAGAGAAGTTATCCGTTACCGAACCGGCAATCACGATGGTTTTGTCGGTGATGATTGGCGGGGAGGTCGGCTCATACAGGCCCGGCGTGGTGTCCGGCATGTTGGTCTGAAGATTCAGAATGCCTTTATTGGCGAAGGTTTCGCACAGCTTGCCGGTCTCAGCGTTAATGGCAAACAGGCGGCCATCGTTCACCGGCAGCATAATGCGGCGAGGACAGTCGGCAATGACTTCCGGGCTGGCATTATCGGCGCGCGCTTCGTGGTAAGAGACGCCGCGGCAGGTAATGTGCTGGAACGACGGGTTGGAGTTCAGCTGTGGATCAAAGTGCCATTTCTCTTTACCGGTAGCCGCGTCGAGCGCGAACAGACGCTGGTGCGCCGTACACAGGTAGAGCATGTTGCCCACTTTAATTGGGGTCACTTCGTTGGTCAGCTCACCCGGATCGTTTGGCATCTTCAGGTCGCCGGTACGGAATACCCAGGCTTCCTTCAGGTTTTTCACGTTGTCCGCGTTGATCTGCTTCAGCGGGGAGTAGCGTTGACCTTCCTGGTTACGACCATAAGCAGGCCAGTCACCGTCCGCCACCTGCGAAATAGCCGCAGCCGGCGTGGATTCCGCGTTCAGCGTACCGTTGATCTCCTGCGGGTCGTTAAAACCGGCCCAGGTCAGGATGCCGCCACTAATCAGCAGGGCAACGACCAGACCGGCCACGGCGCCACTGGAAGGGACGATCAGACGACGCCAGACAAACGGCAGGATCAGCCAGATACCGAAGAAGACCAGAATGTCGCTGCGCGGCGTCAACGCCCAGAAGTCGAACCCGACTTCCCAGACGCCCCAGATCATGGTTGCGAGCAGTAACGCTGCGTACAGCCACAGAGCAGATTGTTTTCTGCGTAAAAGCAGGACGGTTACGCCAACCATAACCAGACCCGCAATCGGGTAGTACCAGGAGCCGCCAATCGCGACCAGCCATACGCCACCGATTAACAAATACAGCGCGCAGAATGCGGCAAACGCGGCTGTTAATGTCACCAGTAGACGCGGCTGTTTAGTTTTTGTTTCAGCCATAGAAAAGTACTCGTCAGTTTTGTTAATTATTTGCTAGCAATTAATTATAGGTATTAACAACTGTGATCGGAATCACAAATATTGCTTTTTATAACTCATACGCCAGGCTTATCCATTTACTGGTATAATGGCTGGCTTGCGTATCGATGCCGGAGCGAGAGTCATCCGCATTGAGAGATTTTCACTAAAATCATTTGGTTAGTAATATGAAACATACTGTTGAAGTGATGATCCCGGAAGCCGAGATCAAAGCGCGTATCGCCGAACTGGGTCGTCAAATCACCGAACATTACAAGGACAGCGGCAGCGAAATGGTGCTGGTCGGTCTGTTGCGTGGCTCTTTCATGTTCATGGCAGACCTGTGCCGTGAAGTGCAGGTGCCGCACGAGGTCGATTTTATGACCGCCTCCAGCTACGGCAGCGGCATGTCCACAACCCGTGATGTGAAAATCCTGAAAGATCTGGATGAAGATATTCGTGGCAAAGATGTGTTGATTGTTGAGGACATCATCGACTCCGGCAACACGCTCTCTAAAGTGCGTGAGATCCTGAGCCTGCGTGAACCAAAATCACTGGCGATTTGTACTCTGCTGGATAAGCCTGAGCGCCGTGAAGTGCAGGTGCCGGTGGAGTTCGTTGGTTTCTCCATCCCGGACGAATTCGTGGTGGGTTACGGCATTGATTACGCGCAGCGTTATCGCCATCTGCCGTATGTTGGGAAAGTAGTGATTCTGGACGAATAATTGCGGGCTGATGCCCTCACCCCAGCCCTCTCCCACAGGGAGAGGGTGAAAACCCCCGGCTTTGTTATTTATGGTTAACGTGCTTAAGCTTGAGGTTGGCAATTCCCGAGCGGTAACGCTGTTCCAGCGTTTCGCGGTTGGTGGCGGTCACTTCCAGATTGCGTAGCAGGCCGTCGTGAATACCGTACGCCCAGCCGTGGATGGAGACCTTCTGTCCGCGTTTCCAGGCAGACTGCATAATCGTCGAGTGGCCCAGGTTATAGACCTGCTCCATCACGTTCAGCTCACACAGCGTGTCGAGACGGCGCTCCTGCGGCATTTCGCCCAGCAGTGAGCTATGTTTGAACCAGATATCACGGATGTGCAGCAGCCAGTTATCGATTAACCCCAGCTCTGTATTTTCGACCGCCGCCTGTACGCCGCCGCAGCCGTAGTGGCCACAAATAATGATGTGCTCAACCTCCAGAACGTCAACGGCATACTGAACAACCGAAAGGCAGTTGAGATCGGTATGAATAACGAGGTTAGCAACATTGCGGTGAACAAACAGTTCGCCCGGTTCAAGACCGGTCAGACGTTCGGCGGGGACGCGGCTGTCGGAACATCCAATCCAGAGAAAGCGCGGGTTCTGCGCCTGTGCCAGTTTTCCAAAAAATCCGGGGTCTTCCTCCACCAGCATTTTTGACCATAGTGCATTGTTGCTGATGAGTGTATCTATGTCGTTCATGGAGGTTAGCGACCTGTAACCAAGTGATTGCGTTGCGCTACTATAGGGTAACCCGACTTTTAATGAAACCACACAACGTGTGTCAGAACTTAAGGTAAGTTGAATTCATGGCGATTGCACTGGAGCTTGAACAGCTCAAAAAAACCTACCCGGGGGGCGTCCAGGCGCTGCGCGGGATAGATCTTAAAGTCGAAGCGGGAGATTTCTACGCGCTTCTGGGGCCGAACGGGGCGGGAAAATCGACCACCATCGGGATTATCAGCTCGCTGGTCAATAAAACGTCTGGCCGCGTTAGCGTGTTTGGCTACGACCTGCAAAAAGACGTGGTCAACGCCAAGCGCCAGCTGGGGCTGGTGCCGCAGGAGTTCAACTTCAATCCGTTTGAGACGGTACAGCAGATTGTTGTTAACCAGGCGGGTTACTATGGCGTTGAGCGCAAAGAAGCGCTGGAGCGCAGCGAAAAGTATCTCAAACAGCTTGACCTGTGGGAGAAGCGTAACGAGCGCGCGCGGATGTTGTCCGGGGGGATGAAGCGCCGCCTGATGATTGCTCGCGCGCTGATGCACGAGCCAAAGCTGCTCATTCTTGATGAACCGACCGCTGGCGTGGATATTGAACTGCGTCGTTCCATGTGGGGCTTCCTGAAGGATCTGAACGACAAAGGCACCACCATCATTCTGACCACGCACTACCTTGAAGAGGCAGAGATGCTGTGCCGCAACATCGGCATCATTCAGCACGGCGAGCTGGTGGAAAACACCTCGATGAAGAACCTGCTCTCCAAGCTAAAATCAGAGACCTTTATCCTCGATCTGGCGGCGAAAAGCGCCCTGCCGAAGCTGGAGGGGTATAATTATCGCCTGGTCGATACCTCGACGCTGGAGGTAGAAGTGCTGCGCGAGCAGGGAATCAACAGCGTGTTCTCCCAGTTGAGCGCGCAGGGCGTTCAGGTATTAAGCATGCGTAACAAAGCGAACCGACTGGAAGAGCTGTTTGTCTCTCTGGTGCACGATAAACAAGGAGACAAGGCATGACGCATCTTTACTGGGTCGCGCTGAAAAGCATCTGGGCGAAAGAGATTAACCGCTTTATGCGCATCTGGGTGCAAACCCTGGTGCCGCCGGTGATCACCATGACGCTCTACTTCATCATTTTCGGCAACCTGATTGGCTCCCGCATTGGTGAGATGCACGGCTTTACCTATATGCAGTTTATCGTGCCGGGCCTGATCATGATGGCAGTGATCACCAACGCTTACGCGAACGTGGCATCCTCATTCTTCAGCGCCAAGTTCCAGCGCAACATTGAAGAGCTGCTGGTGGCGCCAGTGCCGACGCACGTCATTATCGCCGGTTACGTGGGCGGCGGCGTGGCGCGCGGGCTGTGCGTGGGTATTCTGGTGACGGCGATTTCGCTGTTCTTCGTGCCGTTCCAGGTGCACTCGTGGCTATTCGTCGCGCTCACGTTATTGCTTACTGCGATCCTGTTCTCACTGGCTGGCTTGCTGAATGCCGTGTTCGCCAAAACGTTTGATGACATCAGCCTGATCCCGACCTTCGTGCTGACGCCGCTGACCTATCTGGGCGGGGTGTTCTACTCCCTGACGCTGCTGCCGCCGTTCTGGCAGGCGCTGTCGCACCTGAACCCGATTGTCTATATGATCAGCGGCTTCCGCTTTGGTTTCCTCGGCATTACCGATGTCCCGCTGTTCACCACCGTTGTGGTGCTGGCGGTATTTATCGTGGCGTTCTATCTGCTGTGCTGGTATCTGATCCAGCGTGGACGTGGGCTGCGTAGCTAATCTTCTGCCCGGCAACGTTCTGTTTGCCGGGCACTTTCTTTGACAGTTATCACCGTAAACTAACCTTCACCTGGATAAACTACTCGCCTGCTAAGGAGAGACGTTATGCTGGGATGGGTTATCACCTGCCACGATGAAGAGGCACAGGAAATGCTCCTGAAGCTGGAGGCCCGATTTGGCCCTCTGGCGCAATGTCGTGCGGTAAATTACTGGCGAGGGCTGAGCACCAATATGCTAAGCCGGATGATGTGCGACGCGCTGCATGAAACCGACACCGGTGATGGCGTGATTTTTCTCACCGACAGATCGGGCGCGGCGCCTTACCGTTCAGCGGCGTTAATGAGCCATAAGCATGATAACTGTGAAGTGATCTCCGGTATCAGCCTGCCTTTACTCGAAGCGATGTATCCGCTGCGCGCAACGTTGAGCAGCGCTGAGTTTCGTCACGCCATTGTGGCGCAGGGCTCGCCGGGCGTGAGCAGCCTGTGGCACCAGCAGCAGAAGAATCCGCCTTTCGTTCTGCTTCACGATCTGTATAAGCATTAAACATTGGTATTGATGTCGCTTTTGCTACAATGGCGACTGATTTTCCGTATCGATTTATATCCCATGCTCATGCGCGTTATCTTTATCCTTCTGCTACTGGTCTCCGGTGGTGCGTCTGCCAGCCTGACCAGTCAGCAAGGCCTTCCTGCCCAATATATGCAAACCACCGAAGATGCAGCCATCTGGGCGCAGGTGGGAAATGCTGTCGTGAACGTGGGCAATGTCCGCGCCGGGCAGATCCTCGCCGTCTTTCCGGCCGCGGCGGATTACTATGAATTTCGTTTCGGATTCGGTACGGGGTTTATTGATAAAGAGCACCTGGAAAAAGTGCAGGGTAAGCAACGCGTCGAGGATAGCCTGGGCGATCTGAACAAGCCGCTCAGCAATCAAAACCTCATCACCTGGAAAGACACGCCAGTGTATAATGCCCCCAGCAGCGGAAGCGCGCCCTTTGGCACCTTAAGCGCCAATCTTCGCTATCCGATTCTGAATAAGCTGAAAGATCGCCTGAACCAGACCTGGTTTCAGATCCGCATCGGCAATCGTCTGGCGTGGATCAGCAGCCTGGATGCACAGGAAGATAACGGACTGCCGATTCTGACCTACCACCATATCCTGCGTGATGAAGAGAACACCCGTTTTCGACATACCTCCACGACAACCAGCGTACGTGCGTTTAATAATCAGATGGCCTGGTTACGCGATCAAGGCTATACCACGCTGACAATGTACCAGCTTGAAGGGTACGTGCGTAACAAGATGAACCTCCCCGCGAAAGCGGTGGTGATCACTTTTGATGATGGCCTGAAATCGGTGAGCCGCTACGCGTATCCGGTGCTGAAAGAGTATGGCTTCAACGCGACGGCGTTTATTATTTCATCCCGAATCAAAGGTCACCCGCAGAAGTGGGATCCCCGATCGCTACAGTTTATGAGCGTTCAGGAAATCAAGGGCATCCAGGATGTGTTCGACATTCAGTCTCACACCCACTTCCTGCATCGCGTGGATGGGTATAAACACCCCATCTTATTGAGCCGCAGCTATCACGTGATCCTGTTCGATTTTGAACGCTCACGGCGTGCACTGGCGCAGTTCAACCCGCGCGTGCTGTATGTTTCGTACCCGTTTGGCGGGTATGACAATAAAGCGATTAAAGCCGCGAATGATGCCGGTTTTCATCTGGCAGTGACAACGGTGAAGGGGAAGGTGAAGCCGGGGGATAATCCGTTCTTACTGAAGCGACTGTATATTCTGAGAACGGATTCGCTGGAGACAATGTCGCGGCTGATCAGCAATCAGCCGCAGGGGTAGGTTATTCGTACGTGGTCTGAATGGTCACGGTGGTACCGAAAACACCGACGGTTACCGGATCGCTACCGGTTTTGACCAACCTGGCCCAAAGTGATCTGTCAATAATACTAACAGGATCCCCAACAACCTCTCCTATAGCAATGACACGTTGGTAACTGTCTGCCGGCACGGGGTAATGATCATTTTCAGAATCCGTAATCATGACGCCGACGCCTCCTGCCGCAGTAACACCACCAGTATTCTCGACGGTATTGGTAAAATATTTTTTATCTGCGGTGGTATGTGTGGAGGATAACGTATAGTAAACCGCGGTTGTATTTACACATGTACCCGTAACATGGAACTCGACTTTGCTGGTATTCCCGTTTTCGACTTCTGCGGGATACCAGTCACCAAGATTTACCGTTGTGGGCGCACGTAAGACACAGGTCGGGCGATTTAATGGCATGCTAAATGACATCTCGCTCATGTTCACATGGGGACGAGGGTGATCGGATGTCTTCGGATCGCTTGGATCGCCCAGAATGATCTGACCAATCGGGCCTGCACCGGCCGTTAAAAAATTAACATCCGAAGGAACACCCTGAAATCCATTGGTTTGATAGATTTCCATGCGCACATGCCAGGTTTTTTCGTCAAGCAGCTCTTCGTGATCGTCATTAGGTGCGGTCATATACCAGGACCCTGCGTTGGGCGGGAACCACGCGGTGACGCCGTTACCATCGGGATACATCGCCAGGGTATAGACAATACCCGGAATATTCGTCCGGAAGGTGGCTTTGTTATCTATGTAGCCTGCCAGCATTGAGTTGTCGGTAATCTGATAGGTGTTTTCACCGTCATTTCCCCCAGCACAGTGAGATTTTAACGCAGGCGTTGTTTCCATAATGATCGTATTACTGATCTGTATGGGAGTTGTTACTGTACCCACAGGCAGAGGAGTGATAACTGGTTGTGCACCTGGAGACATAATCTGCAAGTCATCATTACCGTAAAATTTGCACTCCTCGAAATTAGCCCGTGCTGCGCCAGACAGCCCGAACGCTGCGAACGCTAATATAGTGAGGTATTTTTTCATCCTAAATCCCTTTATTCGTAGCTGACATTAACCAGAACATTACTTATCACAGCGCCGCTGGTGATCGTTCCAATATTCTGATAACGTGCGTAAAAGCCATAATCCTTTATATAGTTCTCACTACTTCCACCGACATCGTAAATAACGTTTGATGTCCCGTCGCTGTTCAGGACGTTAGTTTTGAACGTATCTGAAAAAATAACGATACCCACATTTTCAGCCGCACCGGCTGTGGCATCGTTTTTAAACACCTGGTTGTGATTACTCCAGAAACCATTTTGCGGAGCAAAACTAAATTTTAGTTTGTTAATCGTTGCGCCTTCTGTACTGCTCGCATAGCAGTCATCTACGTGGATGGTAAAAGGCGTTCCAGCTTCATCATCGTTTGGCGATAAACGATCGCTCTTGTCGCTGTTATAAAACCAGTCTCGTGACACGGTCGGCAAAGTGATCTCTCCGCCGTTTTCGACGCTTAGCCGACAGGTATTATTAACGATGTTTGCTGTCAGGTTTACATCCATACCTGAACCTGCCTGGCTTACGCCAGGCAGAGTGCTACCAGCCAGACCGATAAGCAACACAAGACCGGGCTGGTGTAAATTAAACGGTGATTGTTGCATAATGGTTCCTGGAATTATTGATAGGTGACTGTGAAGGTTACTGGCGCAGTAACGGCACCTGTGCCAACATCGGCAATATTTCTGTCTTTCGCAATCACAATGCGTGAGTTCATCGGGAATTCGCCTACACCGTCAGCAATGGTGACCTCCTGTGCCGCCGGAGGCCTTTTGCAACTCAACATTACGCCAGTATCTACAACTCCTGACCAGATTTCGAAGCCTGTTGCTAACCCAGCAGAATAAGAATCACCGTCCATTTTCGGACCCGAGCATCCCCCACCAGCACCACTCGCTGCGGCTACCGTTGCCTTAGTTACACCAGAGCAGTTTGTAAAGGCAATTTTTAACGGCTCGACACGAGTCTTATTTACCAGATCGGTTTTATATACGTCGCCAAACGCAATTTCAGTGGACGCAGTTCCTGCACCGTTAAGCACTTTTGCTGTACACGTGCCCGAGACTATTTTTGATTTTATCGTTAATTTAACACTGTCAGTACCTGTAATTGCTGCGTTTGCCATTCCCGAATACAGAAGTGCAGAAACGGACAGGGCGATAAAAGTAGATTCAAATTTCATAATGTTGCTCCGTTTTCCTGCACCAATTACTCGTAGCTAAATTCAAAAGTCGCAGTAGCCTCAAAATCACCAACTGTCATGCTATTAACTTTGGTTTCACGTATTGTGGCTACTAAAGGAACTTCTTTATTCTGGATTTCTGTTGCACTCCAGACCAGTCGCTTAGCATCATCGTCAGAGTTGATGATAAAAGGGGCCTCCGGTGCGCTGGCTCTGGCAATTTCAACAGCAGAGAAATCTGCGCCTCCATCGGCTTTTGGTTTTTGATTAACAAGGCCGCTAAGCAAATAACCCGATTGGCTTCCTTTTACCGTGGCTTTCAGTGAGGTCAGAGAGGCCGGGCATTCAACAATCACAATTTTGAAATTGGCATTTGCGGTGCCAGCTTTGACATCGTCGAGACGCACCTGGCCGCCGTTACCAATGAGCAGTGTTTGATCCGTATCGGAACCCGTACCGCCCATCAGTTTCATATCACAAGTGGTTTCACGGATATTGGCCGTAAAGTTAACATCGAGATTCGTGCCCTCGGCGAGCGCCGAACCTGATAACGCCAGCATCGTTACGGCAACGACTGACAGGCTATAAAGATTTTTTTTCATACAAACTCTCGTCTATTTTCCCGAATAATTACATCTGGCACACTTGATTGCTGAGCACCGTTGTAAGTCCTACTTTTTGAGCATGTGATGAGACGTTATAATGCACGTCACATTTACTGTCTTTATCGCTTCCCCAGACAACATGAAGCGTGCCTTCATCCTCAACGCCGCGGACATAGGCTTGCCCCGCCTGTCCCACGGTGCCAATAGATTCATTTTTTTCATTTAAAACATCAGCGCCTAAAGGAATAAATCCGTTATCGGTGCGCTTAAGTTCTAAAATTAATGAACGACCTTCATCGGTTGCAAAATCAACCAGCACAACGGAACCACTGCGGGGAACCGTAATTTCACTGGTGTTTTTAATTTCAACGTCGTTTTCCAGCGTGCTGATATCAAGGTATACGCGGTTTTCACGGTAGGCAGACATATAAGGCAGAATGCCATAGCCGGAACTGCCTATTTCGCTGTTACCAAAGCCGATACCGGCGCCTTTCGCACCACTCGCTTTGACCAGTGCCAGCGCATCGTTGTCACCAATACTCCCTGGCGCAAATGCAATACCTCCTGAATGGATGACCATGCCACCGTTATAGGAGGCAGAATATTGTTTACTGTTGTCATCACCAAAAGAGGCAGATAAACCCAGCGGGCCATATTCACTGTTATAGGACCCGTAGCCGCTTATCTGATTCAGGTCACCATAATTACCACTGTTTGACGAGGCGCTAACGGAATAACTCACCTTATTATCTTGCGTATTTCCACCCGCGGACGTGTTAAAACTTGTGCCGCCTTTAAGGTCGGAACGTAATCCCATATTGATGTTCGAGAATCCACCGGCATTCCCTCTATCTTTTGAGAATACACTTAATGGAATGCTTAGGCTTAAATAAACGCTGTCGTCTTTCTTGCCGTTCTGATCATAGGTTCGCTGTATTGACAAGCTGTAGCTGCCGTAGGTGAAGCTATTGTTATACCCAATATTGTAATTGGAAGTAGAGCCCGTCGCGTTCCAGTAATCCTGCCAGGTGCCGCTTACATACAGGGAGCCAAAATTGTCTTCTCCGGAGGTCAGCGGTTGGTTAAGACTAATTTGCACCTGGTTTTTGGTGCGCTGATAGTCTGCATATAACGCTTCGTTTGAGTCATAGCTACGGTTTGAGTACTTCTGGTGCCTAATACTGTCCTGAAGTTGCGCCGCATCGTTAAGCGTCAGGTAGTCTTCCGTCGAGAAACGATAAGCCGCAACGTTAAAGGAAGTATTCGTCGACTCAATCATTTTGCTGTAGGTTAAACGATAACTTTGCCCGCTTAATTTATCCAGCCCCTCAATATCTGCATAAGATTGCGTAACGTCGAATGCAAACGCACCAACAGGGGTGTTCATTGCCACGCCGAGAATACCGGCATAAAAATCCATGTCGGTATATTGCGCGCCAATATAACCCGTGAACGTATTATTCAGGCCATAGTAAAGCGTACCGTAACCCACTTTAGGCGCATCAATAAGTGACTCATCATTTAACTCACCTAAACCGACGTCCCAGCGAGAGGCTCCCGGACGGAGCATCTGCGTGACGGATGAAAAGGGTACGGTAAAGGAGCGTTTGCTGCCATCAGCTTCTTCAATCGTTACCAGTAAATCATTTCCGTAACCTGTGGTACTCAGGTCGTTTATTTCAAACGCGCCTGGTGGCACCGAGGTTTCATAAATCTTATTGCCGCTCTGCGTGACGCTGACCTTCGCGTTACTGTTCGCGACACCCCGAATGACAGGCGCGTAGCCTGTGGACCCCATTGGCAGCATGCGATCGTCACTGTACATGCGTGCGCCGCGCAGGCTCATAGAGTTAAATGCCTCGCCACGCGTGTAAGAGTCGCCGATGACAAACTGGGCACTCAACGGTGTGATATCGCGCTGCAAATAGACATCCTGACTGGAGTATTTTGTGCCGCTATCTTTGTCCCAGTTAAAATTGCCACGCGAGCGCAGGCGCCATGGCCCCATATTCAGGCCATAGCGTAACCCTACATATGCACTTTCTGATGTACTGCCGTTGTTCTCGCTACGCCAGCCGTTCATGTCATAAGAGAGCAGAGCGGCAGGAATCCCGTTATCCCACAACGATGGATCGACATAGCCCGCCGGGCGTTTCAGCACATAAATCTGGGGAAAATTAAAATCCATAGCCTGCTTGCCACTGTCATAGCTAACCGTAGCGCCAGCGAAAGATTTTTTAATATCGACGCAGGTTTCATCGTCTTCCGGTCCGTCAGGCAATGTGCTGGTGTCGACACCCGATTGTGACAGCAGCAGTTTTGTTATGCACGGGGTCGCACGAGGTGTTCCGTTATCTTTAAACGTGACCTCCACGGTGGACTTCAGTTTACCGTTCAGGTTGATCTTAGTGCGATAGGTCCCCGGTAAAACCGGGTTGCCATGTGAAAAACGATTAATATCAATATTAGCGCTGCCATTTAAAAGAAATTGATCGTTAAACTCGACCTCTTCTTCATTATCAGGCAGATCTTTTGCTGGCGTGATATTTTCTGCACAGGCATAAAAAGGCAATGCTGCACTTATCGTAAGACATAAAAGAGAACGTTTAAATAACATGGCACATCCACTTAATCAGTGCAGAGAGGGTGCTCTCCACAGAGTTAATGCTATTAATTATTATATGTATTAAAGGGTGCTCTATTTTAGTCCCGCTTCGTGATGGTCTGTGCCGCCATAGTCATTAATAGAATCAAACTCTACTTTACCATTTACGGCAGAAGCTAAACCTTTAACCGTCATTGTGGTATCACTGAACGGTGGAACGGCCTTATGATCAACGTCGTATGTTTTTTGACTGGCTTTAATGGTTACCGCCGAAACGGAGACGTTATACGGTGAATTATTATGGGCAACAAGCTTAACCGCGTTTCCTTCTTTTTTCTGCGTCCATGTCAAATGCTCAGCTGCTTCACCTGCCGAGCCTTTTAACCCGTCAGGACGGTAAAAGAATTTTATACGTGTTCTGAATGCCAGCTGAAGCTGGTTAAGATTCTCTTTATCCGCAGCTTTTGATTTTGGTGGAATCTCCAGGACATTGAACCAGAAAAGCGATTCACGATCCTGTGGTAAAGGTGTACCTGTGTAGGTAATACGTACGGATTGGCCTTTTTTCGGGTCAATACGGGATACTGGAGGGGTAATGATAAAAGGAAGCTTTAACTCTTCCGGATTTACGCCATCACGCCCATCATCAAGCCAGGTTTGAACCAAAAGCGGTTTGGTTCCATGGTTATCGAGATTAACAACAACATCCTTCGATGACTGTGGATAGATAATACGGGTGCCGGAAATAACAATATCCGCACTTGCATTCGATGTGGCCAAAACGGCAGTTGCGAGCAATACGGCTTGAAAACTTTTAATGCAGACTGAATGAGACATTTTTCCACTTCCTTTTGGAATTACACAAGCAATCCCTCACTCATCATGAAGGATTGCTTAATTTAAAGTTTACGAATCTCTTATTCGTAAATCATGGTGAAGGCAACCTGTGCCTGCACGGTACCAGCAGAAACTGGATTACTTGTTGCATCCCAACCCTGACCCTGCGTGTACGCTACGCGGTAGTACAGGTTTCCTGCGCCAGAAGTTCCATCGATGGTTGCTTTCTGGGAGTTGTTAGTCTGGTCAATTTTGATCTGATCGGTAGCTGAGTTACCGTCGTTTGACAGCACCAGGTTAACGTTCTTAGCTGAACCCTGAGCATTGCTTGGTGGAACCAGCAGACCGCCTTCGGTAGAAGAGGAGCCAGCCCAGGAAGAGAACTGTGCAGATGCTTTCTTCACAGTTGCGGTATCACAACCGGTCAGTGAAAGGCTGAATTTCTTTTCACCCAGGGTGCTGGTGCTACCCAGTGCGTTTGCGAAATCACGCACAAATACGGTGTCCAGCGTTACGTCAAAATCGTTACCGTCTTGGTTGATTTTCTGGTCAAGGGAGACCTGGCAAGTGTTGTTAGAAACCATGCCGTGGAAAGTAATAGTCCCGGTGTCAGAATCTGCTGCTACCGCTGAACCCGCAGCCAGAACGCTTGCCATAGCAATTGCCAAACCATATTTTTTAGAAATCATTTCAATATCCATATTCGTTGAGTAAATAATAAGTGCCCGTAAAGCTTTTATTTGAAATTAAATTTCGTGGCGAATTATATTGTTAATCTCAATGAAATGTAGATATTGTGCGTGATTTAAACTAAATGAATAGTTTAGTAAATTTAAAATTATTTGTTATCAATATGATGTGTTTGTCTGGTTGTGCGGGGAGAGTTTGGATATTAATTCAATAAATGCTTTTTAAAGACCCATTCATTTAATAAATGCACAGGAATGGGTCGTGGGATAAATATTATCAGGCAACCTGCACCGGAATCGCCTTCGCGGTACGTTTCATCTCATTGTCGCCTTCAAAGTAGGCTACTTTTGGCTGCCAGCGACGCGCTTCTTCGTCAGACATCATGACAAAGCTGGCGATAATCACGATATCGCCTACGTCCGCGCAGTGCGCCGCCGCCCCGTTGACGGAGATGATTTTGGACCCGCGCTCAGCGGCAATGGCGTAGGTAGAGAAGCGTTTGCCGTTATTTACGTTCCAGATATCAATGGCTTCGTTTTCGAGAATACCCGCCGCGTCGAGAAAATCCTGGTCGATCGCGCAGGAGCCTTCATAATGCAGGTCGGCCTGAGTGACTTTCACACGGTGAAGTTTACCTTGCAGCATTTTGCGAATCATTACGTTTACCTTTCATCTTCCGGGTAGAAAAACTACGCCAGCTCAACCACTTTGTTATCGATAAGGCGGGCCTGGCCGAGCCATGCCGCCACCAGAATTACCGCACGTTTGCTGGTCTCTGTAAGTGCCAGAAGCGTATCGGCATCCCGAATTTGAACGTCGTCAGCACGAAGACCTTTCTCGTTCAGCGCCTGTTCAGCCAGGGCGATAATCTCTTCTGCTGTTAACTCTTTTGCCAGCAGTTGCTCTGCCATCGTATTCATGACTTTGCTTAAGCCCGGCGCAATTTTACGCTGTTCGGCGGTCAGATAGCCGTTACGGGAACTGAGCGCCAGGCCATCTTTCGCGCGTACAATCGGCACGCCGACGATCTCGATGTCGTAGCCCATGTCGGCAACCATTTTGCGGATCAGCGCCAGCTGCTGGAAATCTTTCTCGCCAAAGCAGGCGATGTCCGGCTGCACAAGGTTAAACAGCTTGCTGACGATGGTGGAGACGCCACGGAAATGGCCCGGGCGGCTGGCGCCCTCCAGCATGGTCGAAATACCCGGCACGTCGACGTAGGTCGATTCAGTGGTACCCTGGGGATACACATCTGCGGGTGCCGGTGCGAAGACGATATCCGCATGACGTTTTTTGAGCTTCTCGCAATCTTCCTGCAAGGTACGTGGGTAGCGCGCCAGATCGTCTTCGCGATCGAACTGCATCGGGTTAACGAAGATACTGACCACCACGATATCTGCCCGGGCTCTCGCTTCATCGACCAGCTTCATATGGCCGTCGTGCAGGTTGCCCATGGTCGGGACCAGTGCAATACGTTTACCTTCCTGACGTGCGCGGCGGATATGCTGACGTAGCAGCGGCAGAGTTTCTATGATTAGCACACCTGGACTCCTTAATGGAAACTGTGTTCTTCGCCCGGATAAACGCCGGACTCAACTTCGGCAATATACTGCCGCACAGCAGCACGCATGTCGCCTGCTTCTGACAGGAAATTTTTAGCAAATTTTGGAATATGGCCGCCGGTGATCCCGAAGGCGTCGTGCATGACCAGAATCTGGCCATCGGTGACGTTACCCGCGCCGATGCCGATCACCGGAATCGACAGCGCCTCAGTGATACGCTTAGCCAGCTCAACCGGCACACACTCCAGCACCAGCAGCTGCGCGCCCGCGGCTTCCAGCGCCACGGCATCATCAAACAGCGTCTGCGCCGCATCGCCTCGGCCCTGCACCTTATATCCGCCAAAGATGTTGACCGACTGCGGCGTCAGCCCCAAATGACCACAAACCGGCACGGCGCGGTCGGTGAGCATTTTCACCGTATCGACCAGCCAGGCGCCGCCTTCGATTTTGACCATATTGGCGCCGGCGCGCATCACTGTCGCCGCATTTTCGAAGGCCTGCTCCGGGGTGGCATACGCCATAAACGGCAGATCGGAAAGCAGCAGGCAGGCGGGGGCACCCCGGCGCACGGCGCGGGTATGGTAAGCAATATCCTCGACCGTGACCGGCAGAGTGGAATCATGTCCTTGTACCGTCATCCCTAACGAGTCTCCGACCAGCATGACGTTGATCCCTTCTTCGGCAAACAGTTTTGCGAAGCTGTAGTCATACGCGGTGATAGTGGCGAAGCGTTTTTTTTCCTGTTTGCATTTCTGCAATAAGGAGATGGTGGTTGGTTTCATACTGTTTCCTGATGGCCCAAAAGCGAATCTTTGCGCATTCTAACAGTAACATTTGAGGGAACAATGATTTTAGGCAATCGATTAACCGCAAATAAGGAATGGTTAATCGATGCGGAGGCGGGATTACCAGCGGGCCGGTTTATCCGCGTTGAGATTTTGCAGAACGGCTTGCAGTGAGGAGCCGTCAGGGAAGGTGAGATCGGGCGCGACTTCAAACAGCGGCCAGAGCATAAACCCACGGTTTTTCATGTCGTAATGCGGAACGGTGAGGCGTTCGGTGTTAATCACCTCGTGACCGAAAAGCATAATATCGAGATCGAGCGTGCGCGGTCCCCAGCGTTCGGCTTTGCGGACGCGACCCTGCTGTAGCTCAATACGCTGGGTATTATCCAGCAGCGTTTCTGCGTCAAGGGTCGTTTCCAGCACCACGGCGGCGTTCAGATAATCAGGCTGATCCTGCGGGCCAAGCGGCGGCGTACGGTAAAATGAGGACAGCGCGACGATGCGGCTTTGGGGGATCTCTCCCAGAGCCTGCACGGCAGCGTTAACCTGCTCCAGCGGAGAGGCCAGATTGCTGCCGATGGCGATATACGCAAGGGTCATGCCGTGCCTTCACGACGCGGTGCGCGTTTGCGCGGGCGACGGTGACGACGGCGCGGTGCCGGTTCATCATCCAGATCCGTAAGCATATCTTTTTGCTCCGGTGGCGCAGAAACCTGAAACTCGCCCCACCACTGCGCCAGGCGCTGTAGTTCCGGGTTCCTTTCAACTTCAGCACGCAGAGAGAGCAGATCGAACGCGGCGCGGAACTTAGGATGCTCCATCAGCTTCCAGGCGCGTTTACCCTGACGGCGGGACATACGCAGCTGAAGCTGCCAGATATCACGCACCAGCGTGGTAATACGTTTCGGGATCGCCAGCGTGCGACAGCCTTCGTCCAGCACGTCGTTTGCCGCCAGCGCGAACGCATCATAATAGGCGAGACCGCTCTCCTGGGTAATGCGCTGCGCCGTTTCCAGCAGCGGATACCAGAACATGGCCGCGAACAGGAACGCCGGATTCACGCGCATATCGTTATGAATACGGGTATCGGTGTTCTTCAGCACCTGCGCAATTATCCGCTCCATTGCGCTGTCACCGTTTTCGGTGAAGTAGCGGGTAATGGTCGGGAACAACGGCTGGAACAGGTTGTATTCACGCAGCAGGTTGTAGGTTTCAAACCCGTAGCCTGCCTGGAGCAGCTTTAACGACTCCTCAAACAGACGGGCAGGGGGTACGTCGTTGATCAGCGTCGCCAGGCGCGGGATCGGCTCTGCGGTTTCCGGGCTGATACGCATGTTCAGCTTGGCGGCGAAACGCACGGCGCGCAGCATTCGGACCGGATCTTCGCGATAGCGCGTTTCCGGCGTGCCGATCAGGCGAATCAGGCCGTCTTTCAGATCCTGCATACCGCCGACGTAATCGCGCACGGTAAAATCCGCCACGCTGTAGTAAAGGCTGTTGATGGTGAAATCGCGACGCTGAGCATCTTCTTCAATAGAGCCGAAGATGTTGTCACGCAGCAGCATGCCGTTTTGGCCGCGCTGGGAAGTCGTGCGATCGTTAACGCCCGCTTCGTGGTGACCGCGGAAGGTCGCCACTTCAATAATTTCCGGTCCAAACATCACGTGCGCCAGACGGAAACGGCGGCCAACCAGACGGCAGTTGCGGAATAATTTACGCACCTGCTCAGGCGTGGCGCTGGTCGTCACGTCGAAATCTTTTGGTTTTTTGCCCAGCAGTAAATCGCGCACCCCGCCGCCGACGAGATAGGCCTCGTAGCCTGCTTTATTCAGACGATAGAGCACCTTGAGGGCATTTTCACTGATATCTTTGCGGGAAATATTGTGCTGCTCACGCGGAATGACCGACATGTGTGGCTGTGCAATAGCGTCGTTCGCCATGCTCTCTTCGCGGCTCAGCACTTTACGGCAAAAATTAGCGACTCGGGTAAAAATAGTACACCTCGTAGTGTGTTTTGTTATCAAAAAAGCGGCTAATCATAGCTCAGCGCAACGCATTTGAGAATGCTGGATTTTTGGCACGGCCATAAGCGCCCAGTCAGCAATGGCCGTTTTCAGCAATTCATCCAGACTCAGATCCTGCCATTCCTGCGTTACATTCTGGTTGAGAAATCGCAGCGCGTCGATCAAAACCGGGCGCGGATCGCCCTCAGGCAGCGCCGGGGCATGATTCTGTTTCGATAGCTTATTTCCCCGTTCATTGACTGCCAGCGGCAGATGGATGTAATCCGGCACCGCCCAGCCAAACTGCTGGTAAAGCGATATTTGCCGCACGGTAGGCTCAACCAGATCCGCCCCGCGTACGATTTCCGTGACGCCCTGGAAATGGTCATCGACAACCACCGCCAGGTTATAGGCAAACAAACCATCACGACGGTGAATAATAAAATCTTCACGCGCCAGGCGTTCATCCGCCTGAATTGTTCCTGAGAGAACGTCGGTAAACTGCGTCACCGGAGAACGCTGTATTAGCCGTACGGCGGCATTCTCAGGACCGTTGTGCCGCGTGCGGCAGTGGCCGTCATAAACGCCACCTACGCTCTGAATACGCGCCCGCGTGCAGGTGCAGTTATAGGAAAGGCCCTGTTCAGCAAGCCACGCCAGACGTTCACGGTAGGCATCATGGCGTTGAGACTGCCAGAGTACGTCGTCGTCCCAGTGAAGACCGTAATGTTCCAGCTGACGCAGAATAGTTTCTGCTGCACCGGGAACTTCACGCGGAGGATCGATATCTTCAATGCGGACCAGCCATTTACCCTGACGGGCGCGAGCCTGTAGGTAGCTGCCAAGCGCGGCAATTAATGAGCCGAAGTGTAATTCACCGGAGGGAGATGGCGCAAAGCGCCCGATATAGTGAGATTCAGACATATCAACGGTAACAAGGCGGGAGAGACTCCCGCCTTAGCAGAGTAGTGAGAGGGCAGGCGTTAGCCAGCCATCTGTTTTTCGCGGATTTCTGCCAGCGTTTTACAGTCGATGCACAGATCGGCTGTTGGACGCGCTTCCAGGCGACGAATACCGATTTCAACACCGCAGGATTCGCAGTAGCCAAAATCTTCGTCCTCGACCTTCTTCAGCGTTTTTTCGATCTTTTTGATCAGTTTGCGCTCGCGGTCACGGTTACGCAGTTCGAGGCTGAACTCTTCTTCCTGAGCGGCACGGTCAACCGGGTCCGGGAAGTTAGCAGCTTCATCCTGCATATGTGTAACGGTGCGATCGACTTCATCCCTGAGTTGATTACGCCATGCTTCAAGAATACGCTTGAAGTGCGACAGCTGGGCTTCGTTCATATACTCTTCGCCCGGCTTCTCTTGATACGGCTCCACCCCAGCGATGGCGAGAATACTCAGGGACGATGTTTTACGGTTTTGCCCTTCTTGCATGTTGCTTCTCCTTAACACGCACTATCGATCCCCGTGTTGGGGGAAAAATCAGGTCGCTATAAATAGCAGATGCTTTTCCGTATGGCAATTATCTAAACGTAACACTTGACAACCCTGTGAGGAAAAGCGTATTTGCGCACGCGGCCAGAACACTTATTAGTCAATCGTCTAATCCCTTATAAGACAATGGGAAGAGAGGATCTCAGAGTCATATTATCGGCAGAAAGTTCCGCTTTATAAGCGAAAATCTCTACCCCCTGCTTTTGTGCCTCATTCAACAATTGCGCGTATTTAGGATCAATATGACGGGCCGGGGAAAACCGTTCAATGGCTGAATGCAGAACCGCAAACAGCAACACGGCGCGCTTGCCCGCCGCCGCTACACTCATTAGCTCTCGCAGATGCTTCTGGCCACGTAGCGTTACCGCATCCGGAAAGAAGCCGTTTTCCTGTTCCGCTAACGTCACTGATTTCACTTCAATATAGCACTCAGGGCGGTCTTCCGCCTGTAACATAAAATCAATTCTGCTGCCTTCATCGCCATATTTCACTTCGCTTTTTTGCGTGCCGTAACCCACCAGTTCAGGAAGCATTCCATTTGTCAGGGCTTCCTTAACCAGCTGATTTGCGCGCAGGGTATTCACGCAAATAAATGCCCCGCTTTGCGTCTCGGTCATTTCCCAGGTATGAGGATATTTGCGTTTAGTATTTTCTGATGTGGAATACCAGACCGTGTCACCCGGCGTGGCGCAACCGGTCATGGCGCCGGTGTTAGGGCAGTGCAGCGTGAGCGTTTCGCCCTCAGGGGTGATCACGTCAGCGAGAAAGCGTTTGTAACGCTGGATCAGCGTGGCGGGCTGGAGTGCAGGGCTAAACTTCATCAGGATTCCTTAACGTGTCGCCCAGCGTCCAGCGCTGGAGCGGAGTATAGCGGGTGCGTCCTTGTACAAAGGCAGATTCGTACAGCGCAAATTCATTCACCTGAAAGGACCAGTGAAAGCCCGGTGGCGGGATGGCAACGGCCTGACCCGCGTCGCGCAGCAGGGTAATGTGGGGATGAAACGGCTGCGGGCTCTGATAACAGCCGCTGCGCGCGGCCTGCGCCCGCAGCATGTTGGCGAGCTGTAGCAGTCCGCGAGGGGGCTGCCGCGTCCCCAGCCAGACCACCCGAGAGCGCAGCCATTGCCCGGCATCGTCAAGATGCAGCGTAAACCCCGGCTGCGAAATGCGTCCGGCCATTGCGCTTAACGCGCGCTGCTTTTCAGCGCTTACTTCACCAAGAAAGGCTAACGTCAGGTGCATATTGGCGGCGACGACGGGGCGGCCCGCTTCCGCGGGGAAGTGGCTGGCGCGCCAGCGAACAATCTGCCGTTGAAGCGTGGTGGGTAATTCAATGGCGAAGAATAGCCGTTTTGACTCAGACATGCGCAAGACTCGGTAATGATATGCGCCGATGCTACAATGTACGCCGATTAATGTTAACCCTCTGGAGCCGTAAGTGTCCTCTTTGCCCGTCGCCGTCGTCCTTCCTGAGCTACTCGCAGCCTTAGAACATGCGCCACAGGTTTTGCTCAGCGCGCCCACCGGGGCGGGTAAATCCACCTGGCTGCCCCTGCAAATTCTGCGTGAGGGGAGCATCAGCGGGAAAATTATCCTGCTGGAGCCGCGCAGGCTGGCCGCGCGCAATGTGGCGCAGCGCTTGGCGGAACTGCTGAATGAAAAACCGGGCGAGACGGTAGGGTACCGGATGCGCGCCGAAACCTGCGTTGGACCATCCACGCGGCTGGAAGTGGTCACCGAAGGCATTCTCACCCGTATGCTGCAAAACGATCCGGAGCTGACCGGCGTCGGGCTGGTGATCCTTGATGAATTTCACGAGCGTAGCCTCCAGGCCGATCTGGCCCTTGCGCTGCTGCTCGACGTTCAGCAGGGGCTGCGCGACGACCTTCGGCTGCTGATTATGTCGGCGACGCTGGATAACGAGCGGCTCCGGCAGACGCTCCCTGACGCGCCGATGATCTCCTCTGAAGGGCGTGCGTTCCCGGTCGAGCGCCGCTATCAGCCGCTGCCTGCCCATCAGCGTTTTGACGAAGCGGTTGCCATCGCCACCGCCGAATTGCTCCGCCAGGAGCCCGGCTCGCTGCTGCTGTTTTTACCCGGCGTAGGCGAAATCCAGCGCGTACAGGAGCAGTTGGCATCCCGGGTGAACAGTGACGTTATGCTGTGCCCGCTCTACGGCGCGCTGCCGTTGGCTGACCAGCGCAAGGCGATCCTTCCCGCACCGGCGGGGCAGCGCAAAGTGGTGCTGGCAACCAATATCGCGGAAACCAGTTTGACCATCGAAGGCATTCGCCTGGTGGTGGACAGTACGCAGGAGAGGGTGGCCAGTTTTGATCCGCGTACCGGGCTGACCAGGCTACTGACGCAGCGCATCAGCCAGGCCTCGATGGTGCAGCGCGCAGGGCGAGCAGGGCGTCTTGAGCCGGGTATTTGCCTGCATTTAACCAGCGCCGAGCAGGCGGAGCGTGCGGCATTGCAGAGCACGCCTGAGATTTTACAAAGCGATCTCTCCGGGCTGGTGATGGATCTGATGCAGTGGGGCTGCCCGGACCCTGACCAGCTCACCTGGCTTAATCCTCCGCCTGTCGTGAACCTTTCCGCTGCGCGCAGCCTGCTGACCCAGCTTGGCGCGCTGGAAGGCGAGCGACTGACGGCGCGCGGCCAGAAAATGGCGGCGCTGGGCAACGATCCGCGTCTGGCGGCAATGCTGGTGGCAGCACAGGGCGACGATGAAATTGCCACGGCGGCAAAACTGGCGGCTATTCTTGAGGAGCCGCCGCGCGGTGGCAGCAGCGATCTGGGACAGGCCTTTTCTCGCCATCAGGGAAACTGGCAACAACGCGCGCAGCAGCTGTGTAAACGCCTGAATTGCCGGGGCGGTTCGCCTGACAGCGATAAAGTTATCCCTCTGCTGGCCCAGGCCTTCCCGGACAGGATCGCTCGCCGTCGCGGGCTGGATGGTCGCTATCAGCTGGCAAATGGGATGGGCGCGATGCTGGACAGCGATGACGCCCTGACGCGTCACGAATGGCTGATCGCGCCGCTCTTGCTCCAGGGCAGCCACTCCCCGGACGCGCGTATTTTACAGGCGGTTGCCGTGGATATTGACGCGCTGACGCGTGCCTGCCCGCAGCTGCTTCAGCAATCTGACATCTTGGAATGGGATGATGCCCAGGGCACGCTGAAGGCGTTCCGTCGTAGCCAGATTGGCAAACTGACGCTCGAGACGAAACCGCTGGCGAAGCCGTCGGAGGAAGAGTTACACCAGGCGATGCTGAACGGCATTCGGGAAAAAGGGCTGAGCGTACTGAACTGGACGCCGGAGGCCGAACAGTATCGCATTCGCCTGCATTGCGCCGCGAAGTGGCTGCCGGAACAGGGGTGGCCAGCGGTGGATGATGAGACGCTGCTCGCGACGCTTGAACAGTGGCTGTTGCCGCAGATGAACGGCGTACACTCGCTGCGCGCCCTGAAGGCGCTTGATGTTAAGGCAGCGTTACAGAATTTACTGGACTGGTCGTTACGTCAACGTCTGGATAGTGAACTGCCTGGGCATTACACTGTGCCAACCGGGAGCCGGATTGCCATTCGTTATCATGAGGATAATCCGCCGGCGCTGGCGGTTCGGATGCAGGAGATGTTTGGTGAGGCCACCACGCCGTCCATCGCTGAAGGGCGCGTGCCGTTAGTGCTTGAGCTGCTTTCGCCTGCGCATCGTCCCTTGCAGATCACCCGCGATCTGGGGGCGTTCTGGGCGGGGAGCTATCGTGAAGTGCAGAAAGAGATGAAAGGGCGATATCCCAAACACGTCTGGCCGGACGATCCGGCGAATACCGCGCCGACACGGCGCACGAAGAAATATTCGTAATGGATCGAAAAGGGGAGTGCGGCCTGATGCCCTCACCCCGGCCCTCTCCCACGGGGAAAGGGATAAACAAACTTTGAGAGATTTCTTCTTTCACTGACCTGTGCAAGATAAGAAAATCTGGCCTTTGCGCCTGAATGTTGCGGAGAAAAAGCATGGCGGGGAATGACCGCGAGCCAATAGGACGTAAGGGAAAGCCGACGCGTCCGGCGAAAGAAAAGGTAAGCCATCGTCGCCTCAGAGATGAGGAGTATGACGATGACTATGAAGACGATTATGAGGATGAAGAACCGATGCCACGTAAAGGGAAAGGCAAAGGGCGTAAGCCTCGTGGTAAGCGCGGCTGGTTCTGGTTGCTGCTGAAGCTGTTCATTGTTTTTGTTGTCCTGATCGCGATTTACGGCGTTTATCTGGATCAGAAGATCCGCAGCCGTATCGACGGGAAAGTCTGGCAATTGCCTGCGGCAGTGTACGGCCGCATGGTGAACCTTGAGCCGGACATGTCCATCAGCAAGAACGAGATGGTGAAGCTGCTGCAAGCCACGCAGTATCGTCAGGTCACGAAAATGACCCGTCCGGGTGAATTTACCGTCCAGGCGAAAAGCATTGAGATGATCCGCCGTCCGTTCGACTTCCCGGACAGTAAAGAAGGGCAGGTGCGCGCGCGTCTGACCTTTGACGGCGATCGTCTGGAAACCATTGAGAACATGGATAACGATCGCCAGTTCGGTTTCTTCCGTCTCGATCCGCGTCTCATCACCATGCTGTCGTCCGCAAACGGCGAACAGCGCCTGTTCGTGGCGCGTAACGGCTTCCCGGATCTGCTGGTAGATACCCTGCTGGCAACCGAAGACCGCCACTTCTACGAGCACGACGGTATTAGCCTTTACTCCATTGGTCGTGCGGTACTGGCGAACCTGACTGCCGGGCGTACGGTGCAGGGGGCAAGTACCCTGACCCAGCAGCTGGTGAAAAACCTGTTCCTCTCCAGCGAGCGCTCTTACTGGCGTAAAGCCAACGAAGCGTACATGGCCGTGCTGATGGATGCGCGCTACAGCAAGGATCGTATTCTTGAGCTGTACATGAACGAGGTGTACCTCGGTCAGAGCGGTGACAACGAGATCCGCGGCTTCCCGCTGGCGAGCCTGTACTACTTTGGTCGTCCGGTAGAAGAGCTGAGCCTTGACCAGCAGGCGCTGCTGGTGGGCATGGTGAAAGGCGCGTCGATCTACAACCCGTGGCGTAACCCGAAACTGGCGCTGGAGCGTCGTAACCTGGTGCTGCGTCTGCTGCAACAACAGCAGGTGATTGACCAGGAGCTGTACGACATGCTGAGCGCGCGTCCGCTGGGCGTTCAGCCGCGTGGTGGGGTGATCTCTCCGCAGCCTGCCTTTATGCAGATGGTGCGTCAGGAGTTGCAGTCTAAGCTCGGGGATAAAGTGAAAGATCTCTCCGGCGTGAAGATCTTTACCACCTTTGACTCCGTGGCACAGGACGCCGCAGAAAAAGCGGCGGTAGAAGGTATTCCGGCGCTGAAAAAGCAGCGTAAGCTGAGCGATCTGGAAACCGCGATGGTAGTGGTTGACCGTAACACCGGCGAAGTTCGTGCCATGGTGGGCGGTGCTGAGCCGCAGTTTGCGGGCTATAACCGTGCCATGCAGGCGCGTCGTTCAATTGGTTCACTGGCAAAACCGGCGACCTATCTGACCGCGCTGAGCCAGCCGAATCTTTATCGCCTGAATACCTGGATTGCCGATGCGCCAATTTCCCTGCGCCAGCCTAACGGCCAGGTTTGGTCACCGCAGAACGATGACAGACAGTTCAGCGGCCAGGTCATGCTGGTGGATGCGTTAACCCGCTCGATGAACGTGCCAACGGTTAACCTCGGAATGGCGCTGGGCCTGCTGGCCATTACCGACACCTGGCAGAAGCTGGGGGTACCGAAAGATCAGCTGCACCCGGTGCCAGCGATGATTCTGGGGGCGCTTAACCTGACGCCAATCGAAGTGGCGCAGGCGTTCCAGACCATCGCCAGCGGCGGTAACCGTGCTCCGCTTTCCGCTCTGCGTTCGGTGATTGCCGAAGATGGCTCCGTGCTGTATCAGAGCTTCCCGCAGGCAGAACGTGCAGTTCCGGCGCAGGCGGCCTATATGACGCTGTGGACCATGCAGCAGGTTGTCCAGCGCGGTACAGGCCGTCAGCTGGGAGCGAAGTATCCGGGCCTGCATCTGGCGGGTAAAACCGGGACCACCAACAACAACGTCGATACCTGGTTCGCCGGTATTGATGGCCGTGAAGTGGTCATCACCTGGGTGGGGCGCGATAACAACCAGCCGACCAAACTGTATGGCGCGAGCGGTGCGATGTCGATTTACCAGCGCTACCTGGCCAACCAGTCTCCGGTGCCGCTGAACCTGGTTGCCCCGGAAGATATCGTTGATATGGGCGTGGACGCATCGGGCAACTTTATCTGCGGTGGCGGGATGCGTACGCTGCCGGTCTGGACGACTAACCCGGATGCGCTGTGTCAGCAAAGTCAGCCAGAAGAACCGACAGGTAACCCGTTCGATCAGTCTTCTCAACCTCAGCAGCCGCAGCAGCAACAGCCGCAGCAGCAGAATGAGAAGAAAGACAGCGACGGTGTCGCCGGCTGGATCAAGGACATGTTTGGCGGAAACTAATTAGTTTCCTGAATAAAAGGCCGCTTAATGATTAAGCGGCCTTTTTTTATGTTTACATTCATTTATATTTAAAATTATTAAATTTAAAATGTAGAATTATTAATTTTTGCTTTTTTTCATCTAAAACAGAAAGTTGTGTCCGATTATTCGGGTGTTATCATTTTGCGATCTAGACGTGATGAAGAATAATCTGATTAAATCCTCTCCAGAAATTTACTGACCTCACAGGATATTCCTTAGAGGACTTCCCAACATTTTTGTATATATCAAGAATGGATATCTTCATCATCACATATAAGGATATTGTTATGAGTAAATATGTTGTTTCAACGGTGTTGGCCAGCACGCTTATGGCTGCACTCTCTCTGCCGGTATTTGCAGCGAATGATTCTGGTACGGTAAATTTCGCCGGAAAAATTGTGGCGGATACCTGTGAAATTGATGTTGATGGCTCGGGGTCCAATACTTCCACCGTCACATTTGCAGATACTTATCCTTCTGATTTTGGCACTGACGGTCAGGTCGGGACGTCGAAGGCCTTTAAGATTGAAGTGAAAAAATGTGATCCGCTGGTTGCCAAACTGAACCTCAAGTTCAGCGGCACCACAACGGATGCGGAATACAAGCGCCTGAAGAACGATCTTTCCGGCGCTGGCAATGCGACCAACGTTGGCATCATTGTCAGTAATGAAAATGGGACTAAGGGGGACGTGGTTTTCAACGGATCAGAACCGGAAGCCGGTACCGATGTTGCGAACGATGCCACTGGCACCACAGCATCTGTCTTTAATTACACCGCGAAAGTTATTCAGGTTGGTGATAACAAACCAACAGCAGGTCACTACTCCTCATCTGCAACGTTCGAGGTTGTTTATCGCTAAATCTATTTTGGCAGCCTGAAAGGGCTGCCTTCTGGAACGTAGTATGAATTATTTATTAAAATTGTTAGGTGGATGTTTGATTATCTCTTGCTGTTCAGTACAGGCAAGTGTGGTTCTCGGTGACACGCGAATTATTTATCCATCGAATAAATCCGAAGTACAAATAGCACTCAAAAATAAAGACCCTCATACTCGATATCTGGTGCAAAGCTGGGTGAGTTACCCCAACGATGCAAAAGCACCTTTCATCATTACGCCGCCTGTCTATAAATTACAGGAAAATCGTCAGACCCTTTTGCACATCATTTTTACCGGCGATAAAAAAAATCTGCCCGCAGATCGCGAATCTTTATTTCTGGCGAATGTGAAATCCGTCTCGGCGTTATCACCTGACTTAAAAGACAAGAATACGCTGCAATTCGCGATGAAAACGCGTCTGAAGCTGTTCTGGCGCCCTGCTGATTTGAAAGAAGCCGATGCGCTACAAGCCTATGAAAAAATCACCTTCCGCCGCCAGGGGAACAAGCTCATTGCGAAAAACCCAACGCCGTTTTACGTCTCCTTTGGCGAGCTGGCCGTGGGCGGGAAAAGTGTCCCTGTGACTGACACAAAAACCACGCCGGGGGCGATTTCAATGATGGTCGCACCTTTCAGCGAGCAATATTTTTCTGTGCCTCAATCTGCAAACGGGCCCGTGACGTGGACTGCTATTAGCGATTTCGGCGCGCAAACCTCCCAGCGCAAGCAGGCTCTTTAAACACACAATGCTGGTACCCTATGTCGTCATCTCCACTCTACAAACAGGTTCTGAAGGGAATCGCGTTAGCGCTGCTCGCGATGATCCAGCCTGTGAGTGCAGATGACGAATTTAACCTGCGGATCCTCGAGATGGACACTCCGCTGGAAAACACCTCAACGCTAAAAAATTTCATCAATGATAATGGCTTACTGCCCGGAAACTTTCTGACGACCATTATGTGGGATCGGGATGTTCTGGATAAACGCACGGTGAGTTGGATCTTGTCTGACGATAAGCAGCGCCTGTTACCGGAGCTGACCAAAGCGGATCTGCGTGCATTAGGGGTAAAAGTCGACACGATCCCGGACATGAAAGATCTGGATGATGCGGTGATAATCGATGACATCTCCCATTTTATTGATAATGCCCGCTACGATTACGACCAGGATAATCAGACCCTCAAGCTGGTGATCCCGCAAAAATACCGCGATCAGGCTGCGGCCGGGGCTATCGAGCCTAAATTCTGGGATGACGGTGCTCCCGCCGCCTGGACAAGCTACCAGTTTAGCGGCTCTCAGCAGCACTACCGTTCTGGTGAAACGTCATCTGTATGGCTTGGTCTGGAGTCGGGGATCAACCTCGGGGCGTGGCGGTTGCGTAACAACAGCACCTGGAGTGACAACGCCGGTTGGGATGCAATCGCCAGTACGCTGCAACGTGATATCAAAACCCTGCAAAGCCAGCTTGAGATAGGCCAGACGTACACTAACGGCGAGCTTTTCGACAGCGTCCAAATGACCGGCG
The DNA here is from genome assembly GCF_053709615.1 of Enterobacter sp. UPMP2061. Lineage (NCBI taxonomy): Bacteria > Pseudomonadati > Pseudomonadota > Gammaproteobacteria > Enterobacterales > Enterobacteriaceae > Enterobacter > Enterobacter sp. UPMP2061. The sequence goes on along the minus strand of NZ_JBSKJP010000007.1, from coordinate 56,984 downwards.
TGAAGCTGGAAACGGATACTTCCATGCTGCCCACCAGCCAGCAGGGGTTTGCCCCCGTGGTGCGTGGTATCGCAAATAGCGATGCAAAAGTCACCATCAGGCAAAACGGCTACACCATTTATCAAAGCAACGTCTCTCCGGGGCCATTTGAGATCCGCGATTTAAGCCAGGTCACATCCGGCGCGGATCTGGAGGTGACGGTGGAAGAGGCCGACGGCAGCGAACACAGCTTCATCCAGGCCAGTGCATCGGTTCCGGTGCTACAGCGGGAAGGAGCATTTAAATATTCGCTGGCAGCAGGGCGTTATCGCGGTAATGAAGGTGAGGACGAGCCCCCTTTTCTGCAAGGGACGGTCATTTACGGCCTGCCTTATGGCGTAACAACATACGCCGGCGCGCTCGTTGCATCGTCGTATCAGGCTATGCTGGCGGGAACAGGGGCCGATCTTGGCCGTTTCGGATCGGCATCCGTGGATGTGACCGCCGCCCGTACGGCTTTTGATGATGGACGAGATGATGCCCGCGGGATGTCATGGCGTGCGCAGTATTCCAGGGATATTCCGGATACAGACACCACCGTGACGCTTGCCAGCTACCGTTATTCCACCTCAGGGTTTTATACCTTTCAGGAAGCTGTCGACCAGCGTGACAGCGAGATTGACGATGGGATTTATACCTATCGGCGAACCAATAATCGGCGCAGCCGCATGCAGGTTAATCTTTCCCAACGCGTTTCGGACTGGGGATCGGCTTACCTTAATGGTTATCAGCAGGATTACTGGAACATGGCGGGACACGAGCGCAGCGTCAGTGCGGGGCTAAGCTCCGGCTGGCGCGGTATAACCTGGTCGGTAAGCTACAGCCTGACGCGTACGCCGGACGCCAATACCGATCGGCAAATGGCGTTGATGGTCAACGTACCTCTTTCACGCTGGCTAGCGAACGCATGGTCAACTTACAGCGCCAACACTGCCAGCGGTGGATTCGTTTCGCATCAGGTAGGGATCGGCGGCACGGCACTTGAGAACAATAACCTCAGCTATAACCTCCAGCAGACCTATGCCAGTCAAGATACTGGCTATGGCGGCAGTGTATCCGGGCGCTACCGGGGATCTGCCGGTGATGTCGGGCTGGGGTATAACTACGGGGGCGATAACCGACAGTGGAACTACAGCGCGCAGGGTTCAATTGTTGCGCATGAACATGGAGTAACCCTGGGGCAATCCGTCCGCGACGCCTTTGCCATTGTCCATATCAAAGATGGCGATAACGTCAAAGTACAGAACGGGCGAGGGATCTACACCGATCGCTTTGGTAACGCGATTGTCCCTTCCCTGACGGCCTACCGGAAAAACGGTATTACGGTCAACACCCAGGATCGTGAAGATATTGAAATTGCCGCCGCTACCCAGGATGTTGTCCCAACAAAAGGCGCGGCCATCTCAGCGAATTTTGATGCACGAGTGGGGAAGCGTGCGCTTATCACGCTGCTTTTCCACGGCAAGCCGGTACCTTTCGGCGCCATTGTCACGCAGGAAAGTGCAACGGCTATCGTCGGTGATGAAGGAGAAGTCTGGCTTACCGGTCTGCATGAAGCGGTTTCCCTGAATGTGCAGTGGGGTGACGGGCGCGATCAACGGTGTGCGTGGGCGGGGGATCTCCCTCCCGGGCGCTCAGCAACTATTTTGAAAATGACGGTAAATTGCCAATGAGGCGTAGCAAAGAACTATTCATCAGCGCAATGGCTGGCCTAATCATGCTGTTTTCAGCTCCGGCCTTCGCAACTTGTACATTTACGGGAGGCGGAAGTAGCGGGGGAATTGTTACCTTCAACATTCCCGCTGTCATCCAGCTTGAGCCAGACGTTCAGGTCGGTACCATTATTTATGACGCCAGCGTGGAATCAGGTGAAATTGCGCAAAGATGTGATGGTGATTCCGTTCGGGTACGTAGAGGCTATCTCTCATTGAGTGATGCTGATGCACGTGAAGATGTTTTACCCGGAGTGTATAAAACCAACGTGGCCGGGATTGGCATTCGCGTTGCAGCGTCTACAACCCAGTTCCCCAGCTATACCGAAGAAGACATTATCAGGCCGGAAACTTATCTTGGCACGATCAGAAGCTTTTCAACGAATTACAATTTCCGGGCTACCGCTCAGTTGATCGTTATTGGTGAAGTCGAAGAGGGCGATCTTAATACGTCCCTGTTAACCTCACATGAAACTTACGATAACGACGTGATAGGCGAAATTCGCTTTTCACCAACCAGTGTGCACATCACGACAAACACCTGTAACCTGGCGGATAAAAACATCTACGTGCCTCTGGAAACGGTCAATGCGCACGATTTTAACGGTCAGTATTCTGACATCCTGACCGACAGTCGTTTCAGGATTGATATTACGGACTGCGCCGCCGGGACAAAAATTGATTATCAGTTCACCAGTGCAGGGTCGACTGGCGTAACGGATGGCAATATCCTCAATATTGCTACCGGAGACAACGCTGCAAGCGGCGTAGGCATTCAAATCCTCGACAAGAACGATGCGGTGTTACAGTTCGACCAGAGCTACACGGCAATAACCCGTACCCAGGACAACGTCCCGGTTGAGATCCCACTCAAAGCCCGTTACATCAAAACGGGAGAGGTTAAAGCCGGGAAAGTCGACGCCGTCGCGACTTTCGAACTCTTCTATCGTTAAGCCCTCCGGCCCGTTTCGGCGGGCTTTAGCGATCATTTCGCTAACTTCATTAACCCTCTATTTTCATCTGGTTAATTCTTAAACCCTTATATCTTGTAGGGCCGCATACTGCTTGCTATGCAGCCAACGTTTCGCATATTATTCTGCGGTCATAATAATAATTCTCGTTTACGTTATCATTCACTTTTCCATCAGAGATCCATCATGGCGCTTTCCAATACTGCTCAGCCAATTAACACGTCGCTGCGTAAAATCGCGGTCGTCGTAGCCACAGCGGTTGCCGGCATGTCTGCTTATGCTCATGCCGCCGAAACCCCGAAAAAAGAAGAAACCATTACTGTTACTGCCGCACCGGCTGCGCAGGAGAGTGCCTGGGGGCCTGCACCGACGATTGCAGCAAAGCGCACTGCAACGGCGACGAAAACCGATACACCGATCGAGAAAACCCCGCAGTCCATTTCCGTGGTCACACGTGAAGAGATGGACATGAAACAGCCGGGGACGGTTAAACAGGCGCTGGCCTACACGCCGAGCGTTTTCGCAACGCGCGGCGCCTCAACGACCTATGATGTGGTTTCGATTCGTGGGTTCACCACCTCCAGCACCGTGAATACCAACCAGTATCTGGATGGTATGAAGCTGCAAGGGGATAACTACTCTGAAGCGTCGATGGACCCATACTTCCTGGAGCGCGTAGAGCTGCTGCGAGGCCCGACGTCCGTACTGTATGGAAAAAGCCACCCTGGCGGCGTAGTGAGTATGGTCAGCAAGCGTCCAACCACGGAACCGTTAAAAGAAATTCAGTTCAAAATGGGGACGGATAACCTGTGGCAGACTGGGTTTGACTTCAGCGACGCGATTGATGATAACGGCGTGTGGTCCTACCGTCTGACCGGCCTGGGACGCAGTGAAAATGCGCAGCAGGAGATGGTGAAGTCTACTCGTTACGCGATTGCGCCGTCTTTCAGCTGGCGTCCTGATGATAAAACCGATTTCACTTTCCTGAGCAACTTCCAGAGCGATCCGGATGCGGGTTACTACGGCTGGCTGCCGCGTGAAGGTACCGTTGTGCCTTACTATGATGCTAACGGAAAGGCGCACAAACTGCCGACCGATTTCAACGAAGGCGATGAAGACAATAAGATCTCCCGTCGTCAGAAAATGGTGGGTTACAGCTTCGCGCATGAATTCAACGACACCTTCACCGTGCGTCAGAATCTGCGTTATACCAAAATCAATACGCTTTACCGTTCAGTTTACGGTAATGGCTATATCGCTCCGGCCCAGATCAGCCGTGCGTACGTGCGCTCAGATGAAGACCTCAACTCGTTCACGGTTGATACACAGCTCCAGTCGAAATTCGCGACCGGTGCCGTTGACCATACGCTGCTGACGGGGGTGGATTACCTTCGTATGCGCAATGATATTGATGCTGACTACGGTACCGCCGATCCGATCAGCATGAACAATCCGCAACACGGCAATGCGAACGTCAATGTGAACTTCCCGTATGCCATGCTCAATCGTCAGGAGCAGACCGGGCTCTATGCGCAGGATCAGGCGGAATGGGATAAGTGGGTACTCACCATGGGTGGCCGCTATGACTTTGCAAAAACGTCTGCCTTTAACCGTAATAACGGGACCACCGCGGAAATTAACGATCAGGCATTTACCTGGCGCGGGGGGATTAACTACCTGTTCGACAACGGGATTACCCCATACTTCAGCTACAGTGAATCCTTTGAACCGCTCTCTGGCACCACCCAGGGCGGCAAACCGTTCGATCCGGCGCGCGGCAAGCAGTATGAAGCGGGCGTGAAGTATGTTCCGAAAGATCTGCCTGTTGTGGTGACGGCCGCGGTATACCAGCTGACCAAGAACAACAACCTGACCGCCGATCCGGCGAACCCGACCAGCGGCTTTAGCGTGCAGGGCGGTGAAATTCGCTCCCGTGGCTTTGAGCTGGAAGCGAAAGCGGCGGTGTCGGCTAACGTGAACGTAACGGCGGCCTACAGCTACACAGATGCGGAATATACCCACGATACCTGGTATGAAGGTCGTCGTCCGGCAGAAGTACCGCGCAACATGGCATCCCTGTGGGCGGATTACACCTTCCACGAGACGGCGCTGAGTGGCCTGACCGTCGGTGCGGGCGCGCGTTACATCGGTAACACGGTGACGTACTACTCCTCAGCGTCGCCTAAAGCCTATGAGTCCTTTAACGTCGCGGGTTATGCCCTGGCGGATGCGACCGTGAAATACGATCTGGCGCGCTTCGGTCTGCCGGGATCTTCCGTCGGCGTCAACGTGAACAACATCTTTGACCGTGAATACGTCTCCAGCTGCTACAGCGAGTATGCATGCTACTGGGGAGCAGGACGCCAGGTTGTTGCCACCGCGACCTTCCGCTTCTAACCTCTTTAGGGGCACGGTTCGCCGTGCCCTTTTTATTTAAGTTGGCTGACATGCAGGATAATAAAACGCAATCCGACACAACCTTCACGCTTAACAATCTCTCCTTTCGCGTACCCGGGCGCACCTTGCTGCATCCGCTCTCTTTGACGTTTCCCGCAGGTAAAGTGACCGGTTTAATCGGGCACAATGGTTCCGGTAAATCGACGCTGCTGAAGATGCTGGGTCGTCATCAGCCGCCGTCCGAGGGCGACATATTGCTGGATGACCAGCCGCTGGCGAGCTGGAGCAGTAAGGCCTTTGCCCGCAAGGTGGCCTATCTGCCGCAGCAGTTGCCGCAGGCGGAGGGGATGACGGTGCGCGAGCTGGTGGCGATTGGACGTTATCCGTGGCACGGTGCGCTCGGGCGTTTTGGCGTCGCTGACAGGGAGAAAGTGGAAGAGGCGATCGCGCTGGTTGGGTTAAAACCGCTGGCGCACCGTCTGGTGGATAGCCTGTCCGGTGGCGAGCGTCAGCGCGCATGGATCGCGATGCTGGTGGCGCAGGACAGCCGCTGCCTGCTGCTCGACGAACCCACTTCGGCGCTGGATATTGCTCATCAGGTTGACGTCCTGGCGCTGGTGCATCGCTTAAGTCAGCAGCGCGGCCTGACGGTGATTGCCGTTCTGCATGATATCAACATGGCGGCACGCTATTGCGACTACCTGGTAGCGCTGCGCGGCGGTGAAATGATCGCTCAGGGTACGCCTGCCGAACTGATGCGCAGCGAAACGCTGGAACATATCTACGGTATTCCTATGGGCATCCTGCCTCACCCAGCCGGGGCTGCACCCGTGAGCTTTGTCTACTGATGCTGGATTCAACATTCATTAGCCGCCGTCGCCTGCTGACGGCCATGGCGCTCTCACCGCTGCTGTTAAAGATGGGCCCGGCCCGCGCTGCGGCTATCGATCCGCACCGCATCGTGGCGCTGGAGTGGTTGCCCGTCGAACTGATGATGGCGCTTGGCGTGACGCCTTACGGCGTGGCCGATATTCCCAACTACACCCTGTGGGTGAATGAGCCAAAACTGCCGGACTCCGTCATCGACATTGGCCTGCGTACGGAGCCGAACCTTGAGCTTCTCACCCAGATGAAACCGTCTTATTTATTCTGGTCTGCGGGGTATGGCCCGTCGGAAGAGACCATGGCGAAGATTGCGCCAGGGCGGGGCTTTTCCTTTAGCGACGGCAAAAAGCCGCTGACCATGGCAAAAAATTCCATCCACGAGATGGCGCAGTTTCTCAACCGTGAGGCTCAGGCGAAAAAACATCTCGATGAATTTGATGCGCTGATTGATTCCCTCAAGCCGCGCTTTGCCCATCGTGGCGATCGGCCTTTGCTGATGGTAACCCTGCTGGATGCCCGCCATATGCTGGTCTTTGGAAATAACTGTCTGTTCCAGGAAGTGCTCGACAGCTTTGGCATTCGCAATGCCTGGGAAGGCGAGATGACATTCTGGGGCAGTACCGCCGTGGGTATTGACCGTCTGGCGGCGTTTCGTGATGTGGACGTGCTGTGCTTCGATCACGGGAACGAGCGCGAGATGCAAACCCTGATGGCGACCCCGCTCTGGCAGGCAATGCCGTTCGTCCGCGAGCAGCGCTTCCTGCGCGCGCCAGCGGTATGGTTCTACGGCGCGACGCTGTCGGCAATGCATTTTGCCCGCGTGCTGGACAATGCACTGGGAGGCAAGGCATGAGCACGCGTATGGCCCGTTTCCCAATGTTGCTGTTAGCGCTCATTTTTCTGGCTGCCCTGATGTTAACCGGCTTTAACCTGAGCACGGCGTTACCGCGCGATCAATGGGCAGCCGCGTTTGCCGCACCGGATATCGATAATATTCAGCAAATGCTGTTCCACTACAGCCTGCTGCCGCGTCTGGCTATCTCCCTGCTGGTCGGGGCGGGGCTGGGACTGGTGGGCGTACTGTTTCAGCAGGTGCTGCGTAACCCGCTTGCAGAGCCGACCACGCTGGGCGTGGCGACGGGGGCTCAGCTGGGGATCACCATCACCACTCTCTGGACCCTGCCGGGAGCGTTAACCTCGCAGTTTGCCGCGCTGGCAGGCGCATGTGTGGTCGGTGCGCTGGTCTTTGGCGTGGCCTGGGGAAAACGTCTCTCGCCGGTCACGCTGATCCTCGCGGGGCTGGTCGTCAGCCTCTACTGTGGGGCGATCAACCAGCTGCTGGTGCTGTTTCACCACGACCAGCTGCAAAGCATGTTTATGTGGAGTACCGGCACGCTCACCCAGACCGACTGGAGTATCGTCCAGCGCCTGTGGCCGCAGCTGTTCGGCGGCGTAGTGCTGACGCTGCTGCTGCTGCGTCCGCTGACGTTGATGGGCCTCGATGACGGCGTGGCGCGCAATCTGGGGCTGGCGCTGTCGCTGGCGCGTCTGGCGGCCCTGACCCTGGCGATTGTGCTGAGCGCGTTACTGGTTAACGCCGTCGGCATCATCGGGTTTATCGGCCTGTTTGCGCCATTGCTGGCAAAAATGCTCGGCGCGCGCCGTCTGCTGGCGCGTCTGATGCTGGCTCCGCTGATTGGCGCGCTGATCCTCTGGCTTTCCGATCAACTCATTCTCTGGCTGGCGCGCGTCTGGATGGAAGTTTCCACGGGCTCGGTGACGGCCCTGATCGGCGCGCCGCTGCTGCTGTGGCTGTTGCCGCGCCTGCGCAGCATTAGCGCCCCGGCAATGGATGCTGGCGATAAAGTACATGCCGAACGTCAGTCGGTGGTGTGGTTCAGCCTTGCCGGACTGGCGGTGCTGGTTATCGCCTCGTTTGCCGCACTCTCGCTGGGACGCGACGCCACAGGCTGGCACTGGGCGACGGGGGATTTGCTGCATGAACTCATGCAGTGGCGCTGGCCGCGGATCTTCTCCGCGCTGATTGCGGGCGTCATGCTGGCGGTGGCGGGCTGTATTATCCAGCGTCTCACCGGCAACCCGATGGCAAGCCCGGAAGTATTAGGGATCAGCTCCGGGGCCGCGTTTGGCGTAGTGTTGATGTTGTTCCTCGTGCCGGGAAATGCGTTCGGCTGGCTGATGCCTGCCGGGAGTATCGGCGCGGCAGTCACGCTGATGATTATCCTGATCGCCTCCGGGCGAGGGGGGTTCTCACCTCACCGCATGCTGCTGGCCGGGATGGCGCTCAGCACCGCGTTTACTATGCTGCTGATGATGTTGCAGGCGAGCGGCGATCCGCGCATGGCGCAGATCCTGACCTGGATTTCCGGTTCAACGTACAACGCCACCGGCAGTCAGGTGGTGCATACCGGGATTGTGATGATCGTACTGCTGGCGATTGTGCCGCTGTGCCGTCGCTGGATGACCATTCTGCCGCTGGGTGGGGATACCGCCCGCGCGGTCGGGGTGGCGCTGACGCCAACGCGTATCGCCCTGTTGCTGCTGGCCGCGTGCCTGACGGCGACGGCCACCATGACTATCGGCCCGCTCAGTTTTGTCGGATTAATGGCGCCGCACATCGCCCGTATGATGGGCTTCCGCAGGACTTTGCCGCATATCGTGATCTCTGCGCTGACGGGCGGAGCGATCCTGGTTTTTGCTGACTGGTGCGGAAGGATGGTGCTGTTCCCGTATCAGATCCCGGCGGGCCTGCTGTCGACCTTTATCGGCGCGCCGTACTTTATATATCTGTTGAGAAAGCAGAGTCGGTAATAAAAGTAAACGGCAATCCTTAGATTGCCGTTTTCGTGTTTGCTCCCTCTCCCCTGTGGGCTGAGGGTTCCCCACAAAATAATGCCTGCACAGACGGCCCCCTCTCCCTTGAGGGAGAGGGCTGGGGTGAGGGGGAACATACGGCTCTGGTGGTCATTCCGTTCACGTTATGTTCCTTGCTACTCTGTCACGACATGACCGGTGAACGTGCCAGGGTGGCTCAGTCGCCACCACCCTGGCGACCCGGGCTTCCGGCGGAAAATCGCCGCTTCGCGGTACCTTCGGCTTATTCCTTCCGGCTAATCGGGTACGGGCGGAGGAAACGTCCCTGTAAAGCCCGCCCTCTCGGCGCATCCCTGCGCCTCGCCCCGACCTACAGGAAACGCCTCAGCGATTTACAGCCGGACCGAGGCATCGCTGAAAGTCCTCAGTTATTCTGAGGCAACGTTATCGCTTTTGCTTTCAAATTACTGGGGAACCCTCTCCCCTGTGGGAGAGGGTTGGGATGAGGGCATCAAGCCGCACATTTTACAGCTTCGCAAACACCTTACGCGCTGCGTCGATGGTGTTATTGATATCTTCTTCGCTGTGCGCCACGGACATAAAGCCCGCTTCAAACGCTGACGGCGCAAGATACACGCCTTCTTCCAGCATCAGATGGAAGAAGCGTTTGAAGCGTTCCACGTCGCATTTCACCACGTCCTGATAGCAGGTCACGGTTTTCGCATCGGTGAAGAAAATCCCGAACATCCCGCCGACGTGGTTTACCACCAGCGGAATACCCGCGTCTTCTGCGGCTTCCAGCAGGCCGTTTGCCAGCTGCGTCGTCCGGTCCGTCAGGGTTTCGTGGATACCCGGCTGCGCCACTTCGGTCAGACAGGCAAAGCCCGCCGCCATCGCAATCGGGTTACCGGAGAGCGTACCCGCCTGGTAAACCGGACCGGTTGGCGCCAGCGCGTCCATCACGTCCTTACGGCCGCCAAACGCGCCGACAGGCATGCCGCCGCCAATGATTTTGCCGAGGCAGGTCAGATCCGGCTCAACGCCGTAGTATGACTGCGCCCCCGCCAGCGCGACGCGGAAACCGGTCATCACTTCGTCGATGATCAGCAGCGCGCCGAACTCATCGCACAGCGCGCGCAGGCCCGGCAGGAAATCCGGCTGCGGTGGAATACAGTTCATGTTGCCCGCCACCGGTTCAACGATGATGCAGGCGATCTCCTGCGGATACTGCTCGAACGCGGCGCGAACGGTGTTCAGATCGTTATAGGTGCAGGTCAGCGTGTGTTTCGCGAAATCAGCCGGCACCCCCGGGGAGTTCGGTTGACCGAGCGTCAGCGCGCCGGAACCGGCTTTTACCAGCAGGCAGTCGGCGTGGCCGTGATAACAACCTTCGAACTTGATGATCTTGTCACGACCGGTAAAACCGCGCGCCAGACGGATAGCGCTCATGGTCGCTTCGGTACCGGAGTTCACCATACGCACCATGTCCATCGTTGGCACCAGCTCGGTGACCAACTCCGCCATTTTGACTTCCATCTCGGTTGGCGCGCCGAAGCTCAGGCCGCGCTGAGCGGCTTCAATCACCGCGTTGCGGATCGCCGGGTGGTTGTGCCCCAGTACCATCGGGCCCCAGGAGCCGACGTAATCGACATAGGCTTTACCATCCACATCATACAGATATGCCCCATCCGCACGTTCGATAAACAGCGGGGTGCCACCCACGCCGGTAAAGGCGCGCACGGGTGAATTCACGCCGCCTGGGATAAGCTCGCGGGCTGCGCTGTAGAGGTTTTCAGACTTGCTCATGGCGTCGTTCCTGGTTCGTAGAAATAAGTTAAGGCAACTATTCTAAGTGATTCGGAAGAGGTTATAAAATTTTTGCCCCTCAGAAGGCTTAACAATTGTTAAGTATTTTTCAGGGGACGAGGGGATTGTCTCTGGTAGAATCCCTGCGGCCATTTGTATGACGAAACAGAACAGGTAATGAACGAGAACACACCTTCTTTTGAACAACAACAGTTTACGCGCGCGAAGCACCGGGTCAGTATCCGGCGGCTGCTCAACCGTGACAAAACCCCGTTAGCCATTCTGCTGGCAGCCGCCGTGGTCGGTACGCTGGCCGGGCTGGTGGGGGTCGCATTCGAGAAAGCGGTCAACGCGGTGCTCAACTGGCGCATAGGTACCGTCGCCAGCTTTGCCGATCGGGAATGGCTGGTCTGGGTGTGGGCCTTTGGCCTTTCGGCGCTGTTTGCCATGGTGGGGTATTTTCTGGTGCGTAAATTCGCACCTGAAGCAGGTGGCTCGGGGATCCCTGAAATTGAGGGGGCGCTGGAGGAACTACGCCCGGTTCGCTGGTGGCGGGTGCTTCCTGTGAAATTTATCGGCGGGATGGGAACCCTCGGGGCGGGCATGGTGCTCGGTCGGGAAGGGCCAACGGTACAGCTGGGCGGTAACGTCGGGCGCATGGTCGGCGATCTGTTCCGTATGCGCAGCGCCGAAGCACGACATACACTGCTGGCGACGGGGGCCGCAGCGGGGCTGTCTGCGGCGTTTAACGCGCCGCTGGCGGGTATCCTGTTTATCATTGAAGAGATGCGCGCCCAGTTCCGCTACAACCTGATCTCCATTAAAGCGGTGTTTACCGGCGTGATTATGTCGAGCATTGTCTTTCGCGTCTTTAACGGCGAAGGAGCGGTGATTGAAGTTGGCAAGCTGACCAATGCGCCGGTCAATACTTTATGGCTGTATCTGGTTCTTGGGATGATTTTTGGCGTCGTCGGCCCGCTTTTTAACACCCTGATTTTACGGGCGCAGGATATGTTTCAGCGCATCCATGGCGGAAATACCACGAAATGGGTGCTGGTGGGAGGCCTGCTTGGCGGCGTGTGCGGGATCCTCGGTTTCATTGAACCGAATGCGGCAGGCGGCGGTTTCGGCCTGATTCCCATTGCCGCGGCGGGGAATTTCAGCGTAGGCCTGCTGCTGTTTATGTTTATTTCACGCGTCATCACCACGGTATTATGCTTCTCCTCTGGCGCCCCGGGCGGCATTTTTGCTCCGATGCTGGCACTGGGGACGCTGCTGGGTACGGCGTTCGGGATGGCGGCGGCGGCAGGTTTCCCGGCCTACCATCTGGAGGCGGGGACGTTTGCGGTTGCGGGAATGGGGGCGCTGCTGGCGGCCTCCCTGCGCGCGCCGCTGACCGGGATCGTACTGGTGCTGGAAATGACCGACAATTACCAGCTCATTTTGCCAATGATCATTACCTGTCTCGGCGCGACACTATTAGCCCAATTCCTGGGTGGAAAACCGCTATACTCCACCATTCTTGCCCGTACCCTGGCGAAACAGGAAGCTGAACAGGCCCTGAAGCAGAATACTTGAATGAATTACCAGGGTATTAGATAATGACAAAAAGAATTGGGTGATTTTTGCCCAATAGCAGTCGCAGTATTCATGGGAGCATAAGATGAGTGATGACGTAGCGTTGCCGCTGGAATTTACCGAAGCAGCAGCGAAAAAAGTGAAAACCCTGATTGCCGACGAGGACAATCCGGATCTGAAACTGCGTGTTTATATTACCGGCGGCGGCTGTAGTGGCTTCCAGTATGGTTTTACCTTTGACGATCAGGTTAACGATGGTGATATGACTATCGAGAAACAGGGCGTCGCGCTGGTGGTTGACCCGATGAGCCTGCAATATCTGGTGGGCGGTTCAGTGGACTACACTGAAGGTCTGGAAGGTTCGCGCTTTGTGGTGACTAACCCGAATGCGACCAGCACCTGCGGGTGTGGTTCTTCGTTCAGTATTTAAGCCTGAATGCAGATTGTAGGCCCGGTAAGCGAAGCGCTACCGGGCTTATAAACGACGCCTATCTTGAATTTTCATCCAGCGCAAACGTCGGCAGCTTCAGGTGCCAGCGTATCGCCGCTAAACGGATCACCAGCGTGACCACCATCCCCAGCATCGCCGCATTCTCCAGCGGGACAGCAAAGGTGTAATACGCCGTGGCGTGAACAATCCCCCCGATGATACAGGCCGTCGCGTAGATTTCCGTTCGCAGGATCATCGGGACTTCTCGCGCCAGTATGTCGCGAATAATCCCTCCGCCCACGCCGGTTAACACGCCCATACAGATCGCCACCAGCGGGCCAGTCCCGGCAATAAAGGCTTTATTCACGCCTATTCCCACAAAGACCGCCAGACCGACGGCATCCAGCACCGGCAATATCCATTTTGGCAGTCTGCGAGGCTGACGAACCAGCACGATGGTTAACAGGCAGGTGACCATCGCCACCACCAGATCCGTGGGATCTTTTACCCAAAATACCGGGCCATTTGCCAGCGCCATATCGCGGATCGTTCCGCCTCCCACCGCCGTAACAACGCCGAGTACCAGTACGCCAAAAGGGTCCATGCGCAGTTTTCCGGCAAGCAAAACGCCGGAGATAGCAAAAACGGCTGTGCCAAGAATATCCAGCCAATACACGAGCATCGTTAAATCCTCGAAGGGGGTATTTATCTGTTTGAGTGACTCTCTGCCAGTTCGGCGCAGAGTTGTTTTGCGGCGAGGATAATACGCGGGCTGGCGCGTTCAAACCAGTCGCTGTTGAGTGCGATGACCGGAATTTTAAGCTGCCGATGCCAGAATTGTTCTATTTTAGGAATCTCGCTCGCATTTCCGACCACCACAATGGCCTGCGGTTGTCGTGCCAGAACCTGCTCACGACTGACCTGGGGCCAGGGAACCCGGCTTTCGGCAAAGATATTTTCACCTCCACAGGTTTCAAGCACCTGGTTCTGGATCGAGCCTTTCCCGGTAGTGAACAGCGGCTGACTGCCAAATTGCAGAAAAACGCGTTGTTTCGGTTGCGTGCCGTATCGGGCTTTTAGCGCGGCATAGTCGTTGAGCATCTGCTGTGCAGCCTGCCCGGCGCGTTGGGGGGTAGGGCTGAAGGGCGCGAGGTCACGGAGGGTTTGCGCCACCTGTTCGATGCTCACCGCGTCCACCCATTTCACCGTTATTCCCAGCGAAGAGAGCTGGTTTACCTGCCGTTCGGCATTACCGCCGCGCCAGGCGAGGACCAGATCGGGCTTCAGCGCCACGATGCGTTCCAGGTTCATTCCCTGCCAGGTGGCAACCTGTTCGATATGGGCGGCCTGCGGTGGATAATCGGAAAAGCTGCTCACCGCAACGGGCGTGATCCCGGCGGCAAACGCCAGTTCCGTATTGGCAGGGGAGAGAGTGATCACCCGCGGCGCGGCGATGAGCCAGGCCGGAGCGAGCAGAAGCAGGGCGACCAGCGCCCTGAATGACACCTTACCCACGCGCCAGTTTCTGCACCAGGGTTTCCACCATCACGGTGGACTGTTTGGCCGCAACGGCCAGGAATTCGTCGAAGCTGATGTGGGACTGCTGGTCCGCCACGTCAGAGATCGCGCGAACGACCACGAACGGCACGCTGAAGTTATGGCATACGTGCGCGATGGCTGTGGCTTCCATCTCCACGGCCACAGCCTGCGGGAAGTTATGACGGATTTTCGCCAGACCGACAGAGCCGTTGATAAAGGCATCGCCGCTGACGATCAGGCCACGCACCGCATTGAGGTTCAGCTCGTTAATGCAGCTTTCAGCGGCGGCAATCAGCTTATCATCCGCTTTAAACCCGGCCGGGCAGCCCGGAAGCTGACCATATTCGTAGCCGAATGCGGTGACATCTGCATCGTGATAACGCGCTTCGTCGGAAACCACGATATCGCCCACTTTCAGCGTCGGCGCCAGACCGCCCGCAGAACCCGTATTAATGATAACGTCAGGCTTGCAGCGCTCAAGCAGCAGGGTCGCGCCCAGTGCCGCTGCAACTTTACCGATGCCTGATTTCAGCAGAGCCACGTCAACACCGTTCAACTGGCCGGTGTAGATCTCACAGCCACCGAGGGAGAGGGTCTGACGGTTCTCAATTTTGTCACGCAGCAGCGTAACTTCTTCTTCCATTGCACCAATAATGCCGATTTTCATAGATTTACTCGCGATGTGCCTTGTTAAGATGCATAGTCTATCATGCGGTTAAGGGGAAACGCATTCTCACGCGGGGGAGCACATGGCACCAATCGATTTTCGCACCAAAATTAACTGGCACCGACGTTTCCGTTCGCCACAGGGCGATAAGAGCGAACATGAGATCCTGCGCATTTTCGAAAGCGATCGCGGACGCATCATCAACTCGCCCGCCATCCGTCGGTTACAGCAAAAAACCCAGGTGTTCCCGCTGGAGCGTAACGCCGCGGTGCGTACGCGGTTAACGCACTCCATGGAAGTGCAGCAGGTGGGGCGCTACATTGCGAAAGAGATCCTCAGCCGTCTCAAAGAGCAACGTCTGCTGGAAACCTACGGACTGGATGAACTGACCGGGCCGTTCGAAAGCATCGTTGAGATGGCCTGCCTGATGCACGATATCGGCAATCCTCCCTTTGGTCATTTCGGCGAGGCCGCCATCAATGACTGGTTTAAACAGCGGCTTTTTCCCTCTGACGCCATAAGCCAGCCGCTCAGCGATGACCGCTGTGTGGTACGCGATTTATGCCTGCGTGAAGGCGAAGATAGCCTGAACGATCTGCGCCGTAAGGTGCGCCAGGATCTGTGTCATTTCGAAGGTAACGCGCAGGGGATCCGTCTGGTGCACTCCCTGATGCGGATGAATCTGACCTGGGCCCAGGTGGGCTGTATTCTTAAATACACGCGTCCCGCATGGTGGACCGGAGAAACGCCCGCCACGCATAGCTACCTGATGAAAAAACCGGGCTATTACTTATCGGAAGAAGCATACATCGCGCGGTTGCGTAAAGAACTGTCTCTGACCCCTAATGGCCGTTTTCCATTGACATGGATTATGGAAGCGGCTGATGACATTTCTTATTGCGTGGCCGATCTGGAAGACGCGGTGGAAAAAAGAATATTCAGCGTCGAGGAGCTGTATCAGCATCTTCATGATGCCTGGGGAGAGCATGAAAAAGGTTCTCTGTTTGCGCAGGTCGTCGAGAATGCCTGGGATAAATCGCGTTCAAATTCGCTGAGCCGCAGTACCGAAGATCAGTTCTTTATGTATTTGCGGGTGAACACGCTGAATAAACTGGTGCCGTATGCGGCCGCCCGTTTCATTGATAATTTGCCGATGATATTTAGCGGGGAATTTAATCACGCCCTGCTGGAAGATGAGAGCAGTTTTAGTCAGCTTCTTGAATTATATAAAAACGTGGCTGTTCGCCATGTTTTCAGCCACCCGGATGTCGAGCAGCTGGAGCTGCAAGGATACCGGGTTATCAGCGGGTTACTGGAGATTTATGGCCCGCTGCTCCAGCTGACGGTCGATGAGTTCAGTGAGCTGGTCGAAAATGAACGTGTTCGCCGCCTGCCGATTGAATCTCGTCTCTATCAGAAGCTTTCAACCCGCCACCGGCTGGCATACATTGAAGCCGTCAGTAAAATAGAACGCCATTCTTCCCAATGGCCAGTCATGGAATATTATTATCGCTGTCGTCTTATCCAGGACTATATCAGCGGGATGACAGATTTGTATGCCTGGGATGAATACCGCAAGCTTATGGCCGTTGAATAAGCCATGAGTTTTGTAAAGACGACCAATAAATTTTTACTTTTTCCATAAACTTAATCCCGGAACTAAGCGGTATAAAACGAATCTGAGTTACACAGCAATTTTGCGTTATCTGGTAAATCGAGATTGAGAAACATGAAAAAAACCACATTAGCAATGAGTGCACTGGCTCTGAGTTTAGGTTTAGCGCTATCCCCTCTGGCGATGGCGGCCGAGACAGCTTCCTCGGCAGCGACTGCGCAGCAGATGCCAAGCCTGGCCCCGATGCTCGAAAAAGTGATGCCATCGGTGGTGAGTATTAACGTTGAGGGCAGCACGACCGTCAATACGCCGCGTATGCCGCGTAATTTCCAGCAGTTCTTCGGCGATAATTCGCCATTCTGCCAGGACGGTTCGCCATTCCAGAGTTCTCCGTTCTGTCAGGGCGGCGGCGCAGGGGATGACGGTCAGGGCGGCGGCCAGCAGCAGAAATTCATGGCACTCGGCTCGGGCGTGATTATTGATGCAGCGAAAGGCTACGTGGTGACCAATAACCACGTGGTAGATAATGCTAACACCATTAAGGTGCAGATGAGCGATGGCCGTAAATTCGATGCCAAAGTGGTCGGTAAAGATCCGCGCTCTGATATCGCGCTGATTCAGATTCAGGATCCGAAGAACCTGACGGCGATTAAGCTTGCCGACTCTGACGCGCTGCGCGTGGGTGACTACACCGTCGCCATCGGTAACCCATTTGGTCTGGGCGAAACCGTGACCTCGGGTATCGTCTCTGCGCTGGGACGTAGCGGCCTGAATGCGGAAAACTATGAAAACTTCATTCAGACGGATGCGGCCATTAACCGTGGTAACTCCGGCGGTGCGCTGGTTAACCTGAACGGTGAGCTGATCGGTATCAACACCGCTATCCTGGCACCGGACGGTGGCAACATCGGTATCGGCTTTGCTATCCCGAGCAATATGGTGAAAAACCTGACTGCGCAGATGGTGCAATATGGACAGGTGAAACGCGGTGAGCTGGGGATCATGGGTACCGAACTGAACTCCGAGCTGGCGAAAGCGATGAAAGTGGACGCTCAGCGCGGCGCATTCGTAAGCCAGGTCATGCCGAACTCTTCGGCGGCGAAAGCCGGCATTAAAGCGGGTGACGTCATCACCTCTTTGAACGGTAAGCCGATCAGCAGCTTTGCCGCCCTGCGTGCGGAAGTGGGTTCTATGCCAATCGGCAGTAAAGTGACCCTCGGCCTGCTGCGTGAAGGTAAGCCGGTTAACGTGAGCCTGGAACTGCAACAAAGCAGTCAGAATCAGGTCGATTCCAGTACCATCTTCAGCGGTATTGAAGGTGCCGAGATGAGCAACAAAGGGGCAGATAAAGGCGTGGTGGTGAACAACGTGAAAGCGAACTCACCTGCTGCCCGTATCGGCCTGAAAAAAGGTGATGTGATCATGGGCGCTAACCAGCAGCCGGTGAAAAACATCGCTGAACTGCGCAAAATTCTCGACAGCAAGCCTTCTGTGCTGGCACTGAATATTCAGCGTGGTGATACCTCTATTTATCTCCTGATGCAATAATCTTCTTAAGCCCCTGTTCGCAGGGGCTTTCTCTTTTCTGTGACCTTTCCCACAACTCCATACATCTCTCTCTGCCTTTGGGCATCTGCACAATGCAGCCTTAGCTGAACTTCCCTATGCTTGAGCTCTGCTCACGGGAGGGTTATATGGCTGGCTGGCATCTTGATACCAAAATGGCGCAGGATATCGTGGCGCGAACCATGCGCATCATTGATACCAATATCAACGTAATGGATGCCCGCGGGCGCATTATCGGCAGCGGCGATCGTGAGCGTATTGGGGAATTGCACGAAGGGGCGTTGCTGGTGCTCTCTCAGGGGCGCGTGGTCGATATCGATGACGCCGTGGCGAAACATCTGCACGGGGTCCGTCAGGGGATCAACCTGCCGCTGCGTCTGGAAGGAGAGATTGTTGGCGTTATCGGTCTGACAGGCGATCCTGAATCGCTGCGTAAATACGGCGAGCTGGTCTGCATGACGGCGGAGATGATGCTGGAGCAGTCGCGTCTGATGCATCTGCTCGCCCAGGACAGCCGCCTGCGTGAAGAGCTGGTGATGAATTTGATTCAGGCGGAGGAGCACACGCCTGCCCTGAGCGAATGGGCGCAGCGTCTGGGTATCGACCTGAATCAGCCGCGCGTAGTCGCCGTTATTGAGGTGGATAGCGGCCAGCTTGGTGTGGACAGCGCCATGGTGGAGCTACAGCAGCTGCAAAACATGCTGGCGACGCCGGAGCGTAACAACCTGGTGGCGATTGTCTCTTTGACGGAAATGGTGGTGCTCAAGCCTGCGCTTAATCAGTTTGGTCGCTGGGACGCGGAAGATCATCGTCGCCGCGTTGAGCTGCTCATCGAGCGTATGAAGGAGAACGGACAGCTCCGTTTTCGCGTCGCGCTGGGAAATTACTTTACCGGGCCGGGAAGCATCGCTCGTTCATGGCGAACGGCGCGCACCACCATGATGGTGGGTAAACAGCGCATGCCGGAGAGCCGCAGTTATTTCTATCAGGATCTGATGCTGCCGGTCCTGCTCGACAGCCTGCGCGGCGGCTGGCAGGCCAACGAGCTGGCGCGTCCGCTGGTGCGTCTGAAAGCAATGGACAACAACGGGCTGCTGCGCCGCACGTTGCAGGCGTGGTTCCGGCATAACGTGCAGCCGCTGGCAACGTCAAAAGCGCTGTTTATTCACCGTAATACGCTGGAGTATAGGCTAAACCGGATCTCGGAACTGACGGGGCTGGATTTAGGGAATTTTGACGACCGGCTACTGCTGTATGTGGCGTTGCAGCTGGATGAACAGAGATGATGCTGTTTGCCGGGTGGCGGCTTCGCCTTACCCGGCCTACATGCGTTCATAGGCCCGGTAAGCGAAGCGCCACCGGGCAATAAAACGGCTCATTTGTTACGCGTCAATTTCTCAAGATCCGCTTCAATCTCGCTGATCTTATTGGTGACTACGCTTTCCAGGTGACGCAGGTCGTCAAGGATCTTACGTTTCAGATCGACTTCGCTGCGATCGCGCTGGCAGATTTGATCGAGTTCGTCGATCACGTAGCGCAGGTTAGGGCTGATTTCCTGTACTTCTTTATATCCCTGACCGATACCGTCAGCGACAACGGTCTTACGCTGGCGAGGGTATTTAAACTTCACGCTTTTGGCGAAGAACTCTCCTTTGTCCTTGTGAAAATAGATTTTCAAAATATCGTTATTGGCTTCCTGGCGGAGACTATAACGATCAATTTCATCAGGATTGGTAATGCCCAGACTTTTCAGATTATCGTACATAGCGGTACCCTTGATCTCAACATAACCTATGAATAATTAACGAAAAAATCTATTTTCGCCACCTTCGGATATAAAAAAAGCGGGGTTGCCCCCGCTTTTTGTTATACCCGATTAATCGATGGTGCGCAGCAGTTCATTGATGCCCACTTTACCGCGCGTTTTCGCGTCCACTTTTTTCACGATGACCGCGCAATACAGGCTGTATTTGCCATCTTTAGACGGCAGGTTGCCGGAAACCACAACGGAACCGGCTGGAACGCGGCCGTAGTGAATTTCACCGGTTTCGCGATCGTAAATACGGGTGCTCTGGCCAATATAAACGCCCATGGAGATCACAGAACCTTCTTCGACGATCACGCCTTCAACCACTTCGGAACGTGCGCCGATGAAGCAGTTGTCTTCGATGATGGTTGGGTTAGCCTGAAGTGGCTCAAGAACGCCACCGATGCCCACACCGCCGGACAGGTGAACGTTTTTACCGATCTGCGCGCAGGAGCCGACAGTAGCCCAGGTGTCCACCATGGTGCCTTCGTCAACGTAGGCGCCGATGTTCACGTAGGATGGCATCAGCACGGTGTTGCGTGCGATGAAGGCACCCTGACGAACGGCCGCCGGAGGTACTACGCGGAAGCCCTCTTTCTGGAAGCGCGCTTCGTCGTAATCCGCAAATTTCATTGGCACTTTATCGAAGTAGCGGCTTTCTGCTCCGTCGATAACCTGGTTATCGTTGATGCGGAAAGAGAGCAGCACAGCTTTCTTCAGCCATTGATGAGTAACCCACTGACCGTCGATTTTTTCTGCCACGCGCAGCGCGCCGGAATCCAGCAGGGAAATAACCTGGTTTACCGCTTCACGGGTCACGGTATCCACATTTGCCGGAGTGATGTCGGCGCGACGCTCAAAAGCGGACTCAATAACGTTCTGTAACTGCTGCATTGTTTACTCTTTCCATTTCACTAAAAAACACGTCACCCTTTATCGTTTGGATTGAGGGCTGCTGTCAACCGTTGTTGCACTTCAAGTTGCAGGTCATTATTAAGGGCACACCGGTCGGCCGTCGCGATTATAAATAAATCTTCTACTCGTTCGCCAATGGTTGTAATTCGGGCGCCGTGAAGCGAAATTCCCAGATCGGCAAAAACCTGGCCGACGCGGGCGAGGAGCCCTGGCTGGTCGAGCGCAATCAGCTCAAGGAACGATTTACGGTCGGTATGGGTCGGCAGGAAATTGACCTCGGTATCGACGGTAAAGTGGCGCAGTTTTGCCGCCTGACGACGCGGCTGCGGAGGTTGCCAGCTGCGCTGCGTAATCGCCTGCTCGAGGCCAAAGCGTATCCCCTCATGCCTGTCCGACGACAGCGGGCTGCCGTCCGGCTCCAGCACAATAAAGGTGTCCATCGCCATGCCGTCGCGGGTGGTAAAAATCTGCGCGTCGTGAACGCTCAGGTTACGCCTGTCCAGCTCGGCACAGACCGCTGCAAACAAATAAGGCCGGTCCGGACTCCAGATAAAGATCTCTGTCCCGCCGCGCGTGGCCTGCGGGCTGAGCAGAATCATCGGTTTTGTCAGGTCGTGCTTCAGCAGATGCCGGGCGTGCCAGGCAAGCTGGTTTGGGCTGTGGCGCACAAAGTAGTTGGCGCGACAGCGCGCCCAAATCTGATGCAGCGCCTCTTCGTTGATGTTATCCATGCGCAGCAGAGCCAGCGCCTGCAACTGATGGTGGCGCACACGCTCGCGCATGTCGGGGGTGTTCTGCATCCCGCGACGCAGCTGTTTTTCGGTGGCGAAGTAGAGTTCGCGCAGCAGGCTCTGCTTCCAGCTGTTCCACAGGGTTTCGTTGGTGGCGCAGATATCGGCTACCGTCAGGCAGACCAGGTAGCGCAGGCGGTTCTCCGTTTGCACTTCCTCGGCGAACTGCTTGATCACTTCCGGATCCTGAATATCACGACGCTGAGCGGTAACTGACATCAGCAGATGATGGCGAACCAGCCAGGCGATAAGCTGCGTTTCACGCGAGTTCAGGCCGTGCAGCTCGGCAAATTTCAGCACGTCCTGGGCACCGAGTACGGAGTGGTCGCCGCCGCGACCTTTGGCGATATCATGGAACAGGGCGGCGATCAGGATCAGCTCCGGGTGCGCCAGACGTGGCCACAGATCAACGCACAGCGGATGGCGGGATCGCGTCTCTTCTTTAGCGAAGCTTTCCAGCTTCAGCATGACGCGGATCGTGTGCTCATCTACCGTATAGGCGTGAAACAGGTCGAACTGCATCTGCCCGACAATATGCGACCACTGGGGCATATAGGCCCACAATACGCTGTGACGGTGCATCGGCAGCAGACCGCGGCTGACGGCGCCCGGATGACGAAGCATGCTCAGGAACAGCGAGCGCGCCTCCGGGATGTAACACAGCGGCTGCTTCAGATGACGCCGTGCATGGCGCAGATGACGCAGGGTGGTGGAGTAGATCCCGGTGATCGTGCTGTTGCGCACCATGGTGTAGAACATTCGCAGGATCGCTTCCGGTTCGCGAATGAACAACGTTTCGTCGCGTAGATCGATAAGCGTGCCGCGCAGCTGAAATTCGTCATCAATCGGACGCGGTTTTTCGTCTGCCGTCAGCGCGAGGATCGCCTCATCGAACAGCTGTAACAGCATCTGGTTTAGCTCAGAGACGCGGCGGGTGACGCGGAAGAAATCCTTCATCATTTGCTCGACCGGCTCGTTGCCCTCGCCCTGGTAATTCAGGCGCTGCGCCACGCTGAGCTGTCGGTCAAACAGCAGGCGGTTATCGTAGCGGGTGACTTCCAGGTGCAGGGCAAAACGGATGCGCCACAGCAGATGCAGACACTCATTGAGTTCGTTACGTTCGGCTTCGGTCAGAAAACCAAACCCGACCATTTCGTCCAGCGATGTTGCTCCAAAATGTCGACGGGCGACCCATTGCAGCGTGTGGATATCGCGCAGGCCACCGGGGCTGCTTTTAATATCCGGTTCGAGATTATAGCTGGTACCGTGATAGCGCTGGTGGCGCTGGTTTTGTTCTTCGACTTTCGCGGCGAAGAATTTTTCCGAAGGCCAGAAGCCGTCGCTAAAGATGTGCTTTTGCAGTTCGAGGAACAGCGCAACGTCGCCAATCAGCAGGCGGGTTTCAATCAGGTTGGTGGCGACGGTCAGGTCAGATAACCCTTCCAGCAGACACTCTTCCAGCGTGCGTACGCTGTGGCCCACTTCCAGCTTTACGTCCCAGAGCAGGGTCAACAGTTCACCGATTTTCTGCGCCCGATCGTCCGGCAGTTTTTTACGGCTTAAGATCAGCAGGTCGATATCAGAGAGCGGATGCAGTTCACCCCGGCCATAGCCGCCGACCGCAACCAGCGCGACGTCGCTCACCTGTCCGAAACCGTAGTCGATCCACAGACGTTGCAGGAGCTGGTCGATAAATTCGGTGCGCGCTTCAATGAGCTGCTCGGCCGAAACGCCTGCGTCAAATGCGTTACCCAGCCAGCGATGGAAAACCTCCATGTGGGCTTTGATATGCGCGCAGGTCAGCTCATGCGGTGGCCAGACGCCCGGGTTATCAGGCTGGTCGGGGAGGGTGGGAAGTGCTGTATTAGCATACTGTTCGGGTAAGAGATTACTCATCGTGCGCCACCCATTAGAAAAAGCTATCGCCATTAAAAAAGCCGGCATTCGCCGGCTTCTTATCACTCAATGTTCGTCAGTATCGCCGGGATGGTGTCATCCTTGCGCAACGTCATAATTTCGCAGCCGTTGTCTGTAACCACAATAGTATGCTCGTACTGGGCAGACAAGCTTCTGTCTTTGGTTTTTACCGTCCAGCCATCTTTCATGGTACGGATGCGGTAATCACCCGCGTTGACCATTGGTTCGATAGTGAAGGTCATGCCCTTTTGCAGCACTACGCCGCCGTCGTCTGCATCGTAGTGCAGAACCTGCGGTTCTTCATGGAACACACGACCAATACCGTGACCGCAATATTCGCGCACCACGGAGAAACCTTCCGCTTCCACAAATTTCTGGATTGCGGCGCCGATGGTGCGCAGGCGGATGCCCGGCTTCACCATTTTCAGCGCCAGGTAGAGGCTCTCTTGCGTCACTTTGCACAGACGCTCGCCCAGAATCGTTGGCTTGCCAACGATGAACATCTTAGAAGTGTCGCCGTGGTACTCGTCTTTAATCACGGTCACGTCGATGTTGACGATGTCGCCATCTTTCAGCAGCTTCTCGTCATCCGGAATGCCGTGGCAAACCACTTCATTAATAGAGATGCAGACGGATTTCGGGAAACCGTGATAGCCAAGGCAGGCGGAGACCGCGTGCTGCTCGTTGACGATATAGTCGTTACAGATGCGATCCAGTTCGCCAGTGCTGACGCCCGGCTTCACAAACGGCTCGATCATTTCCAGCACGTCCGCGGCCAGACGACCGGCGACGCGCATCTTTTCAATTTCTTCAGGTGTCTTAATAGAGATAGCCATGTAATCTGTCCATCGGTGTCGATTTTTTCGACAATACTAGTGTAAGTGTTGTCAATGGTATCAGTCAGGCGCACCCCGTGCCAAATTGAGAATCATTAACAGCACACTCCGCCAACAATTATTGGTTTCTGGCCGTGTTTTGTGATATAAAGCGCGCCGGACTTCCGATCCATCTCAGATACACAGGCTGGACGGGAGCGACAAATCTCACTTTGTGTAACAACACACACGTATCGGCACATATTCCGGGGTGCCCTTCGGGGTCGGTAATATGGGATACGTGGAGGCATAACCCCAACTTTCAATATAGAGGTTTTAAACATGGCAACTGTTTCCATGCGCGACATGCTCAAGGCTGGTGTTCACTTCGGTCACCAGACCCGTTACTGGAACCCGAAAATGAAGCCTTTCATCTTCGGCGCACGTAACAAAGTTCACATCATCAACCTTGAGAAGACTGTACCAATGTTCAACGAAGCCCTGGCTGAGCTGAACAAGATCTCTTCCCGTAAAGGTAAGATTCTGTTCGTTGGTACTAAGCGCGCTGCAAGCGAAGCTGTGAAAGATGCTGCTAACAGCTGCGACCAGTTCTTCGTGAACCATCGCTGGTTGGGCGGCATGCTGACCAACTGGAAAACTGTTCGTCAGTCCATCAAGCGCCTGAAAGATCTGGAAACCCAGTCTCAGGACGGTACTTTCGATAAGCTGACTAAGAAAGAAGCGCTGATGCGTACTCGTGAACTGGACAAGCTGGAAAACAGCCTGGGCGGTATCAAAGATATGGGCGGCCTGCCAGACGCGCTGTTCGTAATCGATGCAGACCACGAGCACATCGCAATCAAAGAAGCTAACAACCTGGGTATCCCGGTATTCGCTATCGTTGATACCAACTCCGATCCGGACGGTGTTGACTTCGTTATCCCGGGTAACGACGACGCAATCCGTGCTGTTAGCCTGTACCTGAGCGCTGTAGCTGCTACCGTTCGTGAAGGCCGTTCCCAGGATCTGGCTTCTCAGGCGGAAGAAAGCTTCGTAGAAGCTGAATAATAAGGTTTTACCCCTTATTAGTACCGTGTATGAATAGGGGCCCATTATCGGCCCCTTTTTTCAATTTATACTGTTTGGCTCCCGGCCGGGCAGTTCACATCTCCCGAGGATTTAAGAATGGCTGAAATTACCGCATCCCTGGTAAAAGAGCTGCGTGAGCGTACTGGCGCAGGCATGATGGATTGCAAAAAAGCGCTGACCGAAGCGAACGGCGACATCGAGCTGGCAATCGAAAACATGCGTAAATCCGGTGCGATCAAAGCAGCTAAGAAAGCAGGCAACGTTGCTGCTGACGGCGTGATCATCACCAAAATCGACGGCAACTACGGCATCATTCTGGAAGTTAACTGCCAGACTGACTTCGTTGCTAAAGATGCTGGTTTCCAGGCATTTGCTAACAAAGTTCTGGACGCAGCGGTTGCAGGCAAAATCACTGACGTTGAAGTTCTGAAAGCACAGTTCGAAGAAGAGCGTGTAGCGCTGGTTGCTAAAATCGGTGAGAACATCAACATCCGTCGCGTTTCTTCCCTGGAAGGCGATGTTCTGGGCTCTTACCAGCACGGCGCGCGTATCGGTGTTCTGGTTGCGGCTAAAGGCGCTGACGAAGAGCTGGTTAAACAGCTGGCAATGCACATCGCTGCAAGCAAACCAGAATTCGTTAAGCCAGAAGACGTGTCTGCTGAAGTGGTAGAGAAAGAGTACCAGGTTCAGCTGGACATCGCGATGCAGTCTGGTAAGCCAAAAGAAATCGCAGAGAAAATGGTTGAAGGCCGCATGAAGAAATTCACTGGCGAAGTTTCTCTGACTGGCCAGCCTTTCGTAATGGATCCAAGCAAGTCTGTTGCTCAGCTGCTGAAAGAGCACAACGCTGATGTAACTGGCTTCATCCGCTTCGAAGTGGGCGAAGGCATCGAGAAAGTTGAGACTGACTTCGCAGCAGAAGTTGCTGCAATGTCCAAGCAGTCTTAATGATTGAAAAGGAGCCGCCTGAGGGCGGCTTCTTTTTGTCACCCGTCTCACGAAATCAGACAGGCTCCAGTATCGCTGTGCTGATTTGCGACATATCATGTCGCCAGAATTAACCCCATCTTAATCGTTGACAGTCTCAGGAAAGAAACATGGCTACCAATGCAAAACCCGTGTACAAACGCATTCTGCTTAAGCTGAGTGGCGAAGCGCTGCAAGGATCGGAAGGCTTCGGTATTGACGCAAGCATCCTTGATCGCATGGCACAGGAAATCAAAGAACTGGTCGAACTGGGTATTCAGGTTGGCGTGGTCATTGGCGGTGGCAACCTTTTCCGTGGTGCTGGTCTGGCGAAAGCGGGGATGAACCGCGTAGTGGGCGACCACATGGGTATGCTGGCAACCGTGATGAATGGCCTGGCGATGCGTGATGCGCTTCATCGCGCCTATGTGAACGCTCGTCTGATGTCCGCTATTCCTTTGAATGGCGTATGCGATAACTACAGCTGGGCAGAGGCCATCAGCCTGCTGCGCAACAACCGCGTGGTGATCCTCTCCGCCGGTACGGGTAACCCGTTCTTTACCACCGATTCCGCAGCCTGCCTGCGCGGTATCGAAATCGAAGCCGATGTGGTGCTGAAAGCGACCAAAGTAGATGGCGTGTTTACTGCCGACCCGGCAAAAGATCCTTCAGCGACCATGTACGATCAGCTGACCTACAGCGAAGTGCTGGAAAAAGAGCTGAAAGTGATGGATCTTGCCGCCTTTACGCTGGCTCGTGACCACAAACTACCGATCCGTGTCTTCAACATGAACAAGCCTGGCGCGCTGCGTCGCGTTGTTATGGGCGAAAAAGAAGGCACTTTGATCACGGAATAATTTCCGTCGGCGATAAATACAGGTAAGATTCCGCTTTATTTCGACGTGGTATCTTACCCGGGCGCGCCTTTGGCGTTGTCATGAATTAAACGCGACTATACTTAGCACACCTGTAGCGCTGTGCTGGCGGATAGTCTGCCTGAGACAAGTTTTCAAGGATCCGTAACGTGATTAACGACATCAGAAAAGATGCTGAAGTACGCATGGAAAAATGCGTAGAAGCGTTCAAAAACCAAATCAGCAAAATCCGTACTGGCCGTGCTTCCCCAAGCCTGCTGGATGGCATCATCGTAGAATATTACGGTACGCCAACGCCTCTGCGTCAGCTGGCGAGCGTGACGGTAGAAGATACCCGTACCCTGAAAATCAACGTGTTCGACCGCTCAATGAGCCCGGCCGTTGAAAAAGCGATCATGGCATCTGACCTGGGTCTGAACCCAAGCTCAGCCGGCGCGGATATTCGCGTTCCACTGCCTCCGCTGACGGAAGAGCGTCGTAAAGACCTGATCAAAGTAGTTCGTGGTGAAGCTGAGCAGGGTCGTGTTTCCGTACGTAACGTGCGTCGCGATGCGAACGATAAAGTGAAAGCCCTGCTGAAAGAAAAAGAGATCAGCGAAGACGACGATCGTCGTTCTCAGGACGACATTCAGAAAATGACCGACGCGGCCATCAAGAAAATTGATGCGGCGCTGGCAGAAAAAGAAGCGGAACTGATGCAGTTCTGATTTTCGCTGTACACTGATAAACGCCGTTCAGAAGGACATTGAGTCTTGCTGGCGGCGTTTTGCTTTTATCTGGTCTAACTTTTGGGCATCTCATGAAGCATCTCACTCTCCTCGGCTCGACCGGCTCTATCGGTTGCAGCACTCTCGACGTTGTACGTCATAATCCTGACAGCTACACCGTGGCCGCGCTTGTGGCCGGAAAAAACGTGCAGCGAATGGTCGAACAGTGCCTGGAGTTTACCCCCCGATTTGCGGTGATGGATGACGAAGAGAGCGCCCGCCAGGTGAAAGCGCTGTTGCAGGAGAAGGGCTGCCGTACCGAGGTACTCAGCGGGCAACAGGCGGCTTGCGATATGGCCGCGCTTGATGAAGTTGATCAGGTCATGGCGGCAATCGTCGGGGCGGCGGGTCTTCTGCCGACGCTTGCCGCTATTGATGCGGGTAAAGATGTCCTGCTTGCGAACAAAGAGTCGCTCGTCACCTGCGGACGCCTCTTTATGGAAGCGGTAAAACAGCGTGGGGCGCGTCTTTTGCCGGTCGATAGCGAACACAACGCGATTTTTCAGAGTTTGCCTCAACCTTTTCAACAAAACCTGGGGTACGCTGACCTGGAGCAGAATGGCGTTGTGTCGATTCTGCTTACCGGGTCTGGTGGCCCGTTCCGTGAAACGCCACTGTCTGAATTGAGCGCAATGACGCCGGATCAGGCGTGTCGTCATCCGAACTGGTCAATGGGGCGTAAGATCTCCGTCGATTCGGCCACCATGATGAACAAAGGTCTGGAATACATTGAAGCTCGCTGGCTGTTCAATGCGTCGGCGAAACAGATGGAAGTGCTGATCCACCCGCAGTCGGTGATTCACTCGATGGTGCGCTATCAGGACGGCAGCGTGCTGGCCCAACTGGGCGAACCGGATATGCGTACGCCTATTGCTCATACGATGGCGTGGCCAAACCGCGTAAAATCGGGCGTTAAGCCTCTCGATTTTTGTAAGCTGAGTTCACTGACGTTTAGCGAGCCTGATTACGACCGTTATCCCTGCCTGAAACTGGCGATGACGGCCTTCGATCAGGGGCAGGCGGCGACAACGGCGCTTAATGCAGCCAATGAAGTGACCGTTGAAGCATTCCTGAATCAGCAGATCCGCTTTACTGACATCGCCGCGTTGAATTTATCCGTGCTGGAGATAATGGATTTGCGTGAGCCGCAGAGCGTGGAAGAGGTGCTGGCCGTGGATGAACAGGCACGCATTGTTGCGCGTAAACAGGTGACACGTCTCGCAAGCTGGTGATAAAGCAAGCACTAGTCGTCGTGCTATTTGTTAGCGTTGGGCTTCAGTGATATAGTCTGCGCCACCTGATCGCAGGTATTTGGCTTTAAGTGGTCAGGTAAGCCGTGGTTTGACACGGCTTTTTTATGTATAGGCTTCAGTATTCCTGTGTACCGTTAAATCCTTTCAGGGACTAAAAACGCGTTATGTTGTCTGCGAATCAACCAATAAGCGAAAACTTGCCAGCACATGGCTGTCGCCATGTTGCAATCATCATGGATGGCAATGGCCGCTGGGCGAAAAGACAAGGGAAGATACGAGCCTTTGGGCATAAAGCTGGGGCGAAATCTGTTCGCCGCGCCGTCTCTTTTGCCGCCAATAACGGCATTGATGCGTTAACGCTCTATGCTTTTAGCAGTGAGAACTGGAATCGACCTGCGCAGGAAGTGACTGCGTTGATGGAACTGTTCGTGTGGGCGCTCGATAGTGAAGTAAAAAGCCTGCACCGCCACAACGTCCGCTTGCGTATTATTGGCGAAACCAGTCGCTTTAACTCACGTTTGCAGGAACGGATTCGCAAAGCAGAAGCGCTGACGGAAAATAATACCGGCCTGACGCTCAATATCGCGGCGAATTACGGCGGACGCTGGGATATTATCCAGGGGGTTCGGCATTTGGCTGAGCAGGTTCAGGAAGGGCTGTTAAGACCCGACCAGATTGATGAAGAGGCGCTGAGTCAGCAAATCTGCATGAATGAACTGGCACCCGTGGATTTGGTTATAAGGACAGGGGGGGAACATCGCATAAGTAACTTTTTGCTGTGGCAAATTGCCTACGCCGAACTTTACTTTACGGATGTTCTTTGGCCAGATTTTGATGAACAAGACTTTGAAGGTGCGCTGCATGCCTTTGCCAATCGAGAGCGTCGTTTCGGCGGCACCGAGCCTGGTGGCGATAACGCCTGATGGGGGTAGCTTTTGCTGAAGTATCGCCTGATTTCCGCTTTTGTATTAATACCCGTCGTCATCGCAGCGCTGTTTTTACTGCCTCCGGTGGGATTCGCTATTGTTACGCTGGTGGTGTGTATGCTCGCCGCGTGGGAATGGGGGCAGCTTAGCGGCTTTACCTCGCGCACTCAGCGGGTATGGCTGGCGGTACTCTGTGGTTTTTTACTGGCCCTGATGCTGTATACCTTGCCTGAATATCATCATGATGTTCACCAGCCGCTGGTTGCCGGATCCTTATGGATATCGCTGGCCTGGTGGATTGCTGCGCTTGTTTTAGTGCTTTTCTATCCGGGCTCTGCGGCGATCTGGCGTAACTCTAAAGTGTTGCGCCTTATTTTTGGTCTGCTCACGATTGTTCCGTTTTTCTGGGGGATGGTTGCGTTGCGCGCCTGGCACTATGACGAAAACCACTACAGCGGCGCGATATGGCTGCTTTATGTGATGATTCTCGTCTGGGGGGCTGACTCCGGAGCCTATATGTTTGGTAAACTGTTCGGCAAACATAAACTGGCGCCAAAGGTTTCTCCGGGCAAAACCTGGCAAGGCTTCATCGGCGGCCTGTTTACGGCAGCGATTATCTCCTGGGGCTATGGCGTCTGGGCGAATCTTGAGGTTGCCCCCTCCACGCTGCTGGTATGTTCGATTTTCGCGGCGCTGGCATCGGTGCTGGGTGATTTAACCGAGAGTATGTTTAAGCGTGAAGCAGGGATTAAGGACAGTGGTCACCTGATTCCAGGACATGGCGGAATACTGGATCGCATTGACAGCCTTACCGCGGCTGTTCCCGTATTTGCTTGCCTGCTTTTACTGGTGTTTGGGACGATATAACGGAAGGTTTTATGCTGAGCATTCTCTGGAATCTGGCGGCGTTCATTGTTGCACTGGGTGTACTGATTACCGTGCATGAATTTGGCCATTTCTGGGTTGCCCGGCGCTGTGGTGTGCGGGTGGAGCGATTCTCGATTGGCTTTGGCAAATCGCTCTGGAAGCGCACCGATAAGCATGGCACCGAGTTTGTCATTGCTCTGATTCCCCTGGGCGGCTATGTCAAAATGCTCGACGAACGCGTTGAGCCTGTCGCCCCGGAACTTCGCCATAGCGCGTTTAACAATAAAACTGTTGGACAACGTGCTGCCATCATCGCTGCCGGCCCGGTAGCCAATTTCATCTTCGCTATCTTCGCTTACTGGCTGGTGTTTATCATCGGCGTGCCTGGCGTGCGCCCGGTCGTGGGCGAAATCACTACGGGTTCTATTGCGGCAACGGCGCAAATTACACCGGGAATGGAACTTAAAGCGATTGATGGTATCGAAACCCCTGATTGGGATGCCGTGAGGTTACAACTGGTTGCCAAAATTGGTGATGAGCAGACAACCGTCAGCGTATCGCCATTTGGTTCCGACCAGTGGCAGGAAAAAGTGCTGGATTTACGCCACTGGCGCTTTGAGCCAGACAAAGAGGACCCTGTCGCCGCACTCGGGATTCGACCGCGCGGCGCGCAGATCGAGCCGGTATTAGCCGAAGTACAGGCCAAATCGGCAGCGAGTAAAGCAGGTTTACAAGCGGGTGACAGGATCGTTAAAGTCGATGGTCAGCCATTAACACAATGGATGACCTTTGTTACTCTGGTGCGCGATAATCCAGGCAAGCCGCTCGCGCTGGAAGTTGAAAGGCAGGGGAGTTCGCTCTCACTGACTCTCACCCCGGATACCAAATCGGGCGGCGGTAAGGCGGAAGGGTTTGCAGGCGTTGTGCCGAAAGTGATCCCACTGCCAGATGAGTACAAGACAATACGCCAGTATGGGCCGTTTAGCGCCATCGTTGAGGCCACGGATAAAACATGGCAGCTGATGAAGCTTACGGTCAACATGTTGGGGAAATTGATAACCGGTGATGTGAAACTGAACAACCTCAGTGGGCCAATTTCGATTGCTCAGGGGGCTGGGATGTCAGCGGAGTTCGGGGTGATTTACTATCTCATGTTCCTTGCACTGATTAGCGTGAACCTGGGGATAATCAACCTGTTCCCGCTTCCCGTATTAGATGGGGGCCATCTGCTGTTTTTAGCGATTGAAAAGCTAAAAGGCGGACCGGTATCCGAGCGAGTTCAAGACTTTAGTTATCGCATTGGCTCGATTTTGCTGGTGCTGTTAATGGGGCTTGCACTTTTCAATGATTTCTCTCGGTTGTAAGAGAGTTAGTTAGGAAGAACGCATAATAACGATGGCGATGAAAAAGTTGCTCATAGCGTCGCTGCTGTTTAGCAGCGCGACCGTATACGGTGCTGACGGGTTCGTAGTGAAAGATATTCATTTCGAAGGCCTTCAGCGTGTCGCCGTTGGTGCGGCCCTCCTCAGTATGCCTGTGCGCCCCGGCGATACGGTTAATGATGAAGATATCAGTAACACCATCCGTGCTCTGTTTGCCACTGGCAACTTTGAGGACGTCCGCGTCCTGCGCGATGGTGATACGCTGGTGGTTCAGGTAAAAGAACGTCCAACGATTGCCAGCATCACTTTCTCCGGTAACAAATCGGTGAAAGACGACATGCTCAAGCAGAACCTTGAGGCATCGGGTGTTCGTGTGGGGGAATCTCTGGACCGCACAACCCTTGCAGACATTGAAAAAGGTCTGGAAGATTTCTACTACAGCGTCGGTAAATACAGCGCGAGCGTTAAAGCGGTTGTTACACCGCTGCCACGTAACCGTGTTGACCTGAAACTGGTCTTCCAGGAAGGTGTTTCTGCGAAGATCCAGCAGATCAACATCGTGGGTAACCACGCGTTCAGCACCGACGAACTGATCTCCAACTTCCAGCTGCGTGACGAAGTGCCGTGGTGGAACGTGGTAGGCGATCGTAAATACCAGAAGCAGAAACTGGCGGGTGACCTTGAAACCCTGCGCAGCTACTATCTGGATCGCGGTTACGCCCGTTTCAACATCGATTCAACTCAGGTGAGTCTGACTCCGGACAAGAAAGGTATCTACATTACCGTTAACATCACAGAAGGCGATAAGTACACGCTTTCGGGTGTTGAAGTCAGCGGCAACCTGGCAGGACATTCAGCTGAAATTGAATCTCTGACCAAAATTCAGCCGGGCGATCTGTACAGCGGATCTAAAGTCACCAAAATGGAAGACAGCATTAAGAAGCTGCTCGGCCGTTATGGTTATGCGTATCCGCGTGTGCAAACGCAGCCGGAAATTAACGACACGGATAAAACCGTTAAGCTGCACGTTAACGTTGATGCGGGCAACCGCTTCTACGTGCGTAAGATCCGCTTCGAAGGTAACGATACCTCTAAAGACTCCGTTCTGCGCCGTGAAATGCGCCAGATGGAAGGGGCATGGCTGGGAAGCGATCTGGTAGATCAGGGTAAAGAGCGTCTGAACCGTCTGGGCTACTTCGAAACGGTCGATACCGATACTCAGCGTGTACCAGGTCGTCCGGATCAGGTTGATGTTGTTTATAAAGTTAAAGAACGTAATACCGGTAGCTTCAACTTCGGTATTGGTTACGGTACTGAAAGTGGCGTGAGCTTCCAGGTCGGTGTTCAGCAGGATAACTGGCTGGGTACGGGCTACTCTGTCGGTATCAACGGGACGAAAAACGACTACCAGACCTACTCTGAGTTCTCCGTTACCAACCCATACTTCACCGTTGACGGTGTAAGCCTGGGCGGTCGTATCTTCTATAACGACTTTAAAGCGGACGACGCGGACCTCTCCTCGTATACCAACAAGAGTTACGGTCTGGATGGTACGCTTGGCTTCCCGGTTAACGAATACAACACCTTGCGCGCAGGTTTAGGGTACGTGCATAACGACCTGTCCAACATGCAACCGCAGGTGGCGATGTGGCGTTACCTGGACTCCATCGGTCAGTCGGCGAGTACGTCCAGCGATGACAACGGTTTCGCCGCGGATGACTTCACCTTCAACTACGGTTGGACCTACAACCGTCTTGACCGTGGCTACTTCCCGACGGAAGGTTCACGCGTCAACCTGAACGGTAAAGTGACTATCCCGGGCTCGGATAACGAGTTCTACAAGGTCACGCTGGATACGGCGTCCTACTTCCCAATTGATGAAGATCACAAGTGGGTCGTTCTGGGTCGTACCCGTTGGGGTTATGGTGACGGTATTGGAAGCAAAGAACTGCCGTTCTATGAAAACTTCTACGCCGGTGGTTCAAGCACCGTGCGTGGCTTCCAGTCCAATAACATTGGTCCGAAAGCGGTTTATTACGGCGGTAATGACGAAGATAACTGCGCAAGCCGTGATCCTAAGCAAGTATGTAGCTCTGATGACGCAGTAGGTGGTAACGCTATGGCCGTGGCGAGCCTCGAGTTCATCACGCCTACGCCGTTTATCAGTGATAAGTATGCGAACTCCGTGCGTACCTCCTTCTTTATGGATGCAGGTACGGTGTGGGACACCAACTGGGAGAACACCGCCCAGATGCGTGCGGCGGGGGTTCCGGACTACAGCGATCCGAGCAACATTCGCATGTCCGCAGGTATCGCATTACAATGGATGTCACCGCTGGGGCCGTTGGTCTTCTCTTACGCCCAGCCGTTTAAGAAATACGATGGAGACAAAGCGGAGCAGTTCCAGTTTAACATTGGTAAAACCTGGTAATAATCCGCTGCAATGGAATGCGTTGGCAGTGTAGCGCTGACAACCGGCGATCGGTAACACGGTCGCCTTGCCACGCAAAGAACGGTACCCCTCGGGTGCCAATGGGATGGTAAGGAGTTAATTGTGAAAAAGTGGTTATTAGCTGCAGGTCTCGGTTTAGCGATGGCAACTTCTGCTCAGGCAGCGGATAAAATTGCAATCGTCAACATGGGTAATTTGTTCCAGCAGGTTGCACAGAAAACCGGTGTTTCTGCAACGCTGGAAAACGAATTCAAAGGCCGTGCGAGCGAACTGCAACGTATGGAAGGTGATCTTCAGTCCAAGATGCAGCGTCTTCAGCGTGATGGTTCTACCATGAAAGCGAGCGAGCGCAGCAAACTGGAAAAAGACGTCATGTCTCAGCGCCAGACCTTCTCTCAGAAAGCACAGGCTTTCGAGCAGGATCGTCAGCGTCGTTCTAACGAAGAGCGTGGCAAACTGGTGACGCGTATTCAGTCTGCCGTTAAAGCAGTAGCAGCCGATCAGAGCATCGATCTGGTTGTTGATGCGAACGCCGTTGCATTCAACAGCAGCGATGTTAAAGACATCACCGCTGATGTTCTGAAACAGGTTAAATAAGTAATGCCTTCAATTCGACTGGCTGATTTAGCTCAGCAGTTGGATGCAGAATTACACGGTGATGGCGATATCGTCATCACCGCTGTTGCGTCCATGCAATCTGCTAAAGCAGGCACTATTACCTTCATGGTAAGCCCTAAGTACCGTGAACACCTGGCCCAGTGCCAGGCGTCTGCCGTTGTGCTGACGCAGGACGATCTTCCGTTTGCCACTAGCGCTGCACTGGTAGTGAAAAATCCCTACCTGACCTATGCGCGCATGGCCCAAATTCTTGATACCACGCCGCAGCCGGCACAGAACATTGCAGCCAGTGCTGCGATTGATCCGACGGCTCAGTTGGGTAACAACGTATCAGTCGGCGCAAACGCCGTTATCGAATCCGGCGTTGTTTTGGGTGATAACGTGGTGATTGGCCCTGGCTGCTTTGTTGGAAAAAATACGAAAATTGGCGCAGGGACTCGTCTGTGGGCCAATGTCTCTGTCTACCATGAGGTTGAGATTGGCGAGAATTGTCTCGTACAGTCCAGCACGGTGATTGGTTCTGACGGATTTGGTTACGCCAACGATCGGGGTAACTGGGTTAAGATCCCTCAGCTGGGTCGCGTGATTATCGGCGATCGTGTGGAGATCGGCGCTTGTACAACTATCGACCGCGGTGCGCTTGACGACACCATTATTGGTAACGGTGTTATCATAGACAACCAGTGCCAGATTGCACATAACGTTGTGATTGGCGACAATACCGCAGTTGCGGGTGGTGTTATCATGGCAGGCAGCCTGAAAATTGGCCGTTACTGCATGATTGGCGGTGCCAGCGTGATCAATGGCCATATGGAAATATGCGACAAAGTCACGGTGACGGGGATGGGTATGGTGATGCGTCCAATCACTGAGCCTGGCGTTTATTCCTCAGGTATTCCGCTGCAACCGAACAAGGTCTGGCGTAAAACAGCTGCACTGGTGATGAATATTGATGATATGAGCAAGCGACTCAAAGCGATTGAGCGCAAAATCGATCAACAAGACTAAGCGTTCATCCGTTTAACGCTAAATTTCCCGGCCTGTCGGCTTTGTTTATAAACCGGCAGGCCGTGTTATTATTGCTACTTAGTACATTTGACAGGAAGAGTATTTTGACTACTGACACTCATACTCTGCATATTGAAGAGATTTTAGAACTTCTGCCGCACCGCTATCCGTTTTTACTGGTAGACCGTGTGCTGGATTTTGAAGAAGGTCGTTTTCTGCGCGCAGTGAAAAATGTCTCCGTTAACGAGCCGTTCTTCCAGGGGCACTTCCCTGGTAAGCCTATCTTCCCGGGTGTATTGATCCTGGAAGCGATGGCACAGGCTACCGGTATTCTGGCGTTTAAAAGCGTAGGTAAACTGGAACCGGGTGAACTCTATTACTTCGCGGGTATCGATGAAGCGCGCTTCAAGCGTCCGGTCGTGCCTGGTGATCAAATGATCATGGAAGTCACTTTTGAAAAAACGCGTCGCGGCCTGACTCGCTTCAAAGGCGTAGCTATGGTTGACGGCAAAGTTGTTTGCGAAGCGACAATGATGTGTGCGCGTAGCCGGGAGGCCTGATACGTGATTGATAAATCCGCCTTTATTCATCCTACCGCCATTGTGGAAACGGGTGCCATCATTGGTGCCAACGTCCACATTGGCCCGTTTTGTATTGTTGGACCCCATGTCGAAATTGGTGAGGGTACAGTACTGAAATCTCACGTTGTCGTGAATGGTCATACCACCATTGGCTGCAACAATGAGATCTATCAGTTCGCCTCCATCGGCGAAGTTAACCAGGATCTCAAGTATGCTGGCGAACCGACCCGCGTGGAAATCGGCGATCGTAACCGCATTCGCGAAAGCGTCACCATTCATCGTGGTACAACGCAAGGCGGTGGATTGACGAAGGTGGGCAGCGACAACCTGTTTATGGTTAATGCGCATATTGCGCACGACTGTACCGTGGGTAGCCGCTGTATTCTCGCCAACAACGCAACGCTGGCGGGACACGTATCGGTTGATGATTTCGCCATTATTGGCGGCATGACCGCAGTCCATCAGTTCTGCATCATTGGTGCACACGTGATGGTCGGCGGATGCTCCGGTGTGGCGCAGGACGTCCCACCGTTTGTGATTGCGCAGGGCAACCATGCCACGCCGTTTGGCGTGAACATCGAAGGTCTCAAGCGTCGTGGTTTTAGTCGCGAAGCGATTACTGCGATCCGCAACGCGTACAAACTGCTGTACCGTAGCGGTAAAACGCTGGAAGAGGCTAAGCCGGAAATTGCCGAGCTGGCGAATAAGCACCCTGAAGTGAAAACGTTCATGGAATTCTTTGAACGTTCAACCCGTGGTCTGATTCGTTAATGGTCGACAGTCGTCCGCTTACCATCGCCCTGGTCGCCGGAGAAACCTCCGGCGATATTCTTGGTGCAGGTCTTATCCGCGCGCTTAAAGCCCGTGTACCCAATGCTCGCTTTGTGGGCGTGGCTGGGCCGCTGATGCAGGCCGAAGGCTGTGAAGCCTGGTATGAAATGGAAGAGCTGGCTGTGATGGGCATCGTCGAGGTGTTGGGGCGCTTGCGTCGCCTGCTGCATATTCGCGCCGACCTTACCCGCCGCTTTACCGACCTCAAGCCCGATGTTTTTGTCGGCATTGATGCGCCTGATTTCAATATTACCCTTGAAGGGAACCTGAAAAAGCAGGGGATCAAAACTATCCATTACGTCAGTCCGTCCGTGTGGGCGTGGCGACAGAAACGCGTTTTCAAAATCGGACGATCCACTAATCTGGTGCTGGCTTTTCTGCCTTTCGAAAAAGCGTTTTACGACAGATTTAATGTCCCGTGCCGTTTTATCGGTCATACCATGGCGGATGCCATGCCGCTGGATCCGGATAAAAACGCGGCGCGTGACGAACTGGGCATCCCGCATGATGTGCACTGTCTGGCGCTGCTGCCAGGGAGCCGGGGTGCGGAAGTTGAAATGCTCAGTGCCGATTTCCTGAAAACGGCGCAAATTCTTCGCAAGACTTATCCCGATCTTGAAGTGGTCGTGCCGCTGGTGAATGCCAAACGCCGCGAGCAGTTTGAGCGTATCAAAGCTGACGTCGCCCCGGATCTTCACGTCCGCCTGCTGGACGGGAAAGGGCGGCAAGCCATGTTTGCGAGCGATGCCGCACTACTGGCTTCCGGCACGGCTGCGCTGGAGTGTATGCTGGCAAAATGCCCAATGGTGGTCGGTTATCGCATGAAGCCGTTTACCTTCTGGCTGGCAAAACGTCTGGTAAAAACAGATTACGTATCCCTGCCAAACCTGCTTGCGGGTCGCGAGCTGGTGAAAGAGCTCTTGCAGGATGAATGCCAGCCGCAGGCGCTGGCTGATGCATTACTGCCGCTGCTGGCCAACGGTAAAACCAGCCACCAGATGCATGATACCTTCCGTGAACTGCATCAACTGATCCGCTGTAATGCTGATGAGCAGGCGGCCGATGCGGTGCTGGAGTTAGCACAATGATGGAATTTATTTATCCCCATACCCACCTCGTTGCCGGTGTGGATGAAGTCGGTCGTGGCCCGTTAGTGGGTGCCGTTGTGACCGCGGCGGTGATCCTCGATCCAGCCCGCCCG
Source organism: Enterobacter sp. UPMP2061 (assembly GCF_053709615.1). Classification (NCBI taxonomy): domain Bacteria; kingdom Pseudomonadati; phylum Pseudomonadota; class Gammaproteobacteria; order Enterobacterales; family Enterobacteriaceae; genus Enterobacter; species Enterobacter sp. UPMP2061. The sequence continues at coordinate 17,883 of NZ_JBSKJP010000007.1, read as the reverse complement.
ATCGTTGGCCTGAACGACTCGAAAAAACTGAGTGAAAAGCGTCGCCTGGCGCTGTTCGATGAAATTAATGAAAAGGCACTGGCCTGGAGTCTCGGGCGCGCAGAGCCGGATGAGATCGACGATCTGAACATTCTGCACGCCACCATGCTGGCGATGCAGCGTGCCGTCGCTGGCCTGAAGATTGTGCCTGAGTATGTGCTGATCGACGGTAACCGTTGCCCGGCGCTGCCGATGCCTTCCATGGCTGTTGTTAAAGGCGATAGCCGCGTCGCAGAAATCAGTGCGGCGTCAATCATTGCCAAAGTGACGCGCGATGCCGAAATGGCCGCGCTGGACCTCACTTATCCCGCGTATGGTTTCGCCCAGCACAAGGGATATCCAACGGCTTTCCATCTGGAAAAGCTGGCTGAACATGGCGCAACTGAACATCATCGGCGCAGCTTTGGCCCGGTGAAACGCGCGCTGGGACTGGTGTCCTGAATCAAGACGCAAGCAATTAAGTAACGCGGGATCTGAAGATGGCTGAACCACGTTTCGTACACCTGCGGGTGCATAGCGACTACTCCATGATCGATGGGCTGGCAAAGACCGGGCCGCTGGTAAAAAAGGCGGCCTCGCTTGGCATGCCTGCGCTGGCGATCACCGATTTTACCAACCTGTGTGGCCTGGTGAAGTTCTACGGAACGGCGCATGGCGCAGGATTAAAGCCCATCGTCGGCGCGGATTTTCATGTGCAGAGCGACCTGCTCGGCGATGAGATGACGCAAATTTCCGTGTTAGCCATGAATAACACGGGTTATCAGAACCTCACTCTGCTGATCTCAAAAGCCTACCAACGCGGTTACGGCGCACTGGGTCCATGGATTGACCGCGACTGGCTGGCGGAGCTGAACGAAGGTCTGCTGCTGATCTCCGGTGGCCGTATGGGGGATGTCGGCAAATGTCTGCTGCGCGGTAACAACGCGCTGGTGGATCAGTGCGTCTCGTTCTACGAAGAGTATTTCCCGGATCGTTATTACCTGGAGCTGATCCGTACCGGGCGTGCGGATGAAGAGAGCTACCTGCATGCGGCCGTCGCCCTCGCGGAAGCGCGTGGCCTGCCTGTGGTGGCCACCAACGATGTGCGCTTCCTTGAGGCGGGTGATTTTGACGCGCATGAAATTCGCGTCGCCATCCACGACGGCTTCACCCTCGACGATCCGAAACGTCCGCGCAACTACTCATCGCAGCAGTACATGCGCAGCGAAGAGGAGATGTGTGAGCTCTTCTCGGACATCCCGGAAGCGCTGGAAAACAGCGTAGAGATTGCCAAGCGCTGTAACGTCACCGTGCGTCTCGGCGAATACTTCCTGCCGCAGTTCCCGACGGGAGACATGACCACCGAAGATTTCCTGGTCATGAAATCGAAAGAGGGTCTGGAAGAGCGTCTGGAATTCCTCTTCCCGGATGAAGCGGTCCGTAAAGAGAAACGTCCTGAATATGACGAGCGCCTGGATATTGAACTCCAGGTGATCAACCAGATGGGGTTCCCAGGCTACTTCCTAATCGTGATGGAGTTCATCCAGTGGTCGAAGGATAACGGCGTGCCGGTAGGTCCGGGCCGTGGTTCTGGTGCCGGCTCGCTGGTGGCGTATGCCCTGAAAATTACCGATCTCGATCCGCTGGAATTTGACCTGCTGTTCGAACGTTTCCTCAACCCGGAACGTGTCTCCATGCCCGACTTTGACGTCGACTTCTGCATGGAAAAACGCGACCAGGTGATTGAGCACGTGGCCGATATGTATGGTCGTGATGCGGTTTCGCAGATCATCACCTTCGGTACGATGGCCGCGAAAGCGGTTATCCGCGATGTGGGCCGCGTTCTGGGCCACCCGTACGGTTTTGTCGATCGTATCTCTAAGCTGGTGCCGCCCGATCCGGGCATGACTCTGGCGAAAGCCTTTGAAGCTGAACCTCAGCTGCCGGAAATCTACGAAGCCGACGAAGAGGTCAAAGCGCTGATCGACATGGCGCGCAAGCTGGAAGGCGTCACGCGTAACGCCGGTAAGCATGCGGGGGGTGTGGTTATCGCCCCGACCAAAATCACCGACTTTGCGCCGCTGTACTGCGATGAAGCGGGCCAGCATCCGGTCACCCAGTTCGACAAGAACGACGTAGAATACGCCGGGCTGGTGAAGTTCGACTTCCTCGGCCTGCGTACGCTGACCATCATCAACTGGGCCCTGGAGATGATCAACGCCCGTCGCGAGAAGAACGGCGAGCCTCCGCTGGATATCGCGGCTATCCCGCTTGATGACAAGAAAAGTTTCGACATGCTGCAACGCTCGGAGACGACAGCCGTCTTCCAGCTTGAATCCCGCGGCATGAAAGATTTGATTAAGCGTCTGCAACCAGACTGCTTCGAAGATATGATCGCGCTGGTGGCCCTGTTCCGTCCGGGGCCGTTGCAGTCGGGGATGGTAGATAACTTTATCGACCGTAAACACGGGCGCGAAGAGATTTCCTACCCGGACGTGCAGTGGCAGCATGAAAGCCTGAAACCGGTACTGGAGCCAACCTATGGCATCATCCTGTATCAGGAACAAGTCATGCAGATCGCCCAGGTGCTTTCTGGTTATACCCTTGGCGGCGCAGACATGCTGCGTCGTGCGATGGGTAAGAAAAAGCCGGAAGAGATGGCCAAGCAGCGTTCCATCTTTGAGGATGGGGCGAAGAAAAACGGCGTCGATGGCGAACTGGCGATGAAAATCTTCGACCTGGTGGAGAAATTCGCCGGGTACGGATTTAACAAATCCCACTCCGCCGCCTATGCTTTGGTTTCGTATCAAACGCTGTGGCTGAAGGCTCACTATCCCGCTGAATTTATGGCGGCGGTAATGACCGCCGATATGGACAACACCGAGAAGGTGGTTGGTCTGGTGGACGAGTGCTGGCGCATGGGGCTGAAGATCCTGCCGCCGGATATTAACTCTGGCCTGTACCATTTCCACGTTAACGATGACGGGGAAATCGTCTATGGGATCGGCGCGATCAAGGGCGTAGGTGAGGGGCCGATCGAGGCGATCATCGAAGCGCGTAACAACGGCGGCTATTTCCGCGAGCTGTTCGATCTGTGCGCCCGCACCGATACCAAAAAACTGAACCGCCGGGTGCTGGAAAAACTGATCATGTCCGGCGCGTTTGACCGGCTGGGGCCACACCGCGCCGCGCTGATGAACTCGCTCGGCGATGCGCTGAAAGCAGCCGATCAGCACGCGAAAGCGGAAGCCATTGGCCAGGCGGATATGTTCGGCGTGCTGGCGGAAGAGCCAGAGCAGATTGAGCAGTCTTATTCCAACTGCCAGCCCTGGCCAGAACAGGTGGTGCTGGATGGGGAGCGTGAGACGTTAGGCCTGTACCTGACGGGGCACCCGATCAACCAGTATCTGAAAGAAATTGAGCGCTATGTCGGCGGCCACAGGCTTAAAGACATGCATCCGACAGAACGTGGTAAAATCACCACGGCTGCGGGGCTCGTGATTGCTGCAAGGGTAATGGTCACCAAGCGCGGCAATCGTATCGGCATCTGTACCCTGGATGACCGTTCCGGGCGTCTGGAGGTGATGTTGTTCACCGACGCGCTGGATAAATACCAGCAATTGCTGGAAAAAGACCGCATACTTATCGTCAGCGGACAGGTCAGCTTTGATGACTTCAGCGGGGGGCTTAAAATGACCGCCCGCGAAGTGATGGACATTGACGAAGCCCGGGAAAAATATGCTCGCGGGCTTGCTATCTCGCTGACGGACAGGCAAATTGATGACCAGCTTTTAAACCGACTCCGTCAGTCTCTGGAACCCCACCGCTCGGGGACCATTCCAGTACATCTCTACTATCAGAGGGCGGATGCACGTGCGCGGTTGCGCTTTGGTGCAACGTGGCGTGTCTCTCCGAGCGATCGTTTACTGAACGATCTCCGTGGCCTCATTGGTTCGGAGCAGGTGGAACTGGAGTTTGACTAATACAGGAATACTATGAGTCTGAATTTCCTTGATTTCGAACAGCCGATTGCAGAGCTGGAAGCGAAAATCGATTCTCTGACAGCCGTGAGCCGTCAGGATGAAAAACTGGATATTAACATCGACGAAGAAGTGCATCGTCTGCGCGAAAAAAGCGTAGAACTGACGCGCAAAATCTTTGCCGATCTCGGCGCATGGCAGATCGCCCAGCTGGCGCGTCATCCACAGCGTCCGTACACCCTGGATTATGTCCGCCTGGCGTTTGACGAATTTGACGAACTGGCAGGCGACCGCGCATACGCTGACGATAAAGCTATCGTCGGCGGTATCGCGCGTCTGGATGGACGTCCGGTGATGATTATTGGTCATCAGAAAGGCCGTGAAACCAAAGAGAAAATCCGTCGTAACTTCGGTATGCCAGCGCCAGAAGGCTACCGTAAGGCCCTGCGTCTGATGGAGATGGCTGAGCGTTTCAATATGCCTATCATCACCTTCATCGACACGCCGGGTGCTTACCCGGGTGTTGGCGCTGAAGAGCGCGGTCAGTCTGAAGCTATCGCACGCAACCTGCGCGAGATGTCTCGTCTGAAAGTGCCGGTCATCTGTACCGTTATCGGTGAAGGTGGGTCCGGCGGTGCGCTGGCAATTGGCGTGGGCGATAAAGTGAATATGCTACAATACAGTACCTATTCCGTTATCTCTCCGGAAGGCTGTGCCTCCATTCTGTGGAAAAGTGCCGATAAAGCGCCGCTGGCTGCCGAAGCGATGGGCATTATTGCCCCACGTCTGAAAGAGCTGAAGCTGATCGACACCGTTATCCCTGAACCGCTGGGTGGCGCGCACCGTAAGCCGGAAGTGATGGCTGCTTCCCTGAAAGCGCAGCTGCTGGCAGACCTGGCGGACCTGGACGTGCTGAGCACAGAAGATCTGCTCAACCGTCGTTATCAGCGTCTGATGACCTACGGTTACGCGTAAGCCTCACAATTATCCTAAAAGCCGCACATTGTTGCGGCTTTTTTTATACCTGCCGTTTACCTTAACTATGCTTATCTGATGTTTTTCAAGGAGGTAAACCATGAACATCATTGCCATCATGGGGCCACACGGCGTCTTTTATAAAGACGAACCCATCAAGGAGCTGGAGCAAGCCCTTAAAGCACGCGGATACCAGCTGATCTGGCCGCAAAACAGCGCCGACCTGCTGAAATTTATCGAACACAATCCGCGCATCTGTGGCGTGATATTCGACTGGGACGAATACGACATGGAGTTGTGCAGCGATATCAATAAGCTCAACGAATATCTTCCGCTGTACGCGTTTATCAACACTCACTCGACCATGGACGTGAGCGCGCATGATATGCGTATGGCGCTGTGGTTCTTCGAATACTCACTCGGCGTTGCCGAGGACATTGCGACCCGCATTCAGCAGTACACCGGTGAATACCTCGATAACATCACACCGCCGTTCACGCGCGCGCTGTTCACCTATGTGAATGAAGGGAAGTACACCTTCTGTACGCCAGGCCACATGGCGGGAACAGCCTATCAAAAAAGCCCGGTGGGATGTCTGTTCTACGATTTCTTTGGCGGTAACACGCTGAAGGCGGATGTGTCGATTTCGGTCACCGAGTTAGGCTCTCTGCTGGATCATACCGGCCCGCATCTGGAAGCCGAAGAGTACATCGCCCGGACCTTTGGCGCCGAGCAAAGCTACATGGTGACCAACGGTACCTCAACCTCGAACAAAATCGTCGGGATGTACGCCGCGCCTGCCGGCAGTACGCTGCTGATTGACCGCAACTGCCATAAATCACTGGCGCATTTGCTGATGATGAGCGACGTGGTGCCGCTCTGGCTGTCGCCTACGCGTAATGCGCTGGGTATTCTCGGCGGCATTCCTCGCCGTGAATTCGCGCATGAAGCCATTGAAAATAAGATTGCGGCGATCCCCGAGGCAAGCTGGCCTGTGCATGCGGTGATCACCAACTCCACCTATGACGGGCTGCTTTACAACACGAACTGGATCAAGCAGACGTTGGACGTGCCGTCGATCCACTTTGACTCCGCGTGGGTGCCTTACACCAATTTCCACCCGATTTACTCGGGTAAAAGTGGGATGAGCGGCGAGCGGGTGCCGGGCAAGGTGTTCTTCGAAACGCAGTCGACGCACAAAATGCTGGCCGCGTTTTCCCAGGCGTCTCTTATTCACATCAAGGGCGAGTACGACGAGGACACCTTCAACGAAGCCTTTATGATGCACACGACCACGTCGCCGAGCTACCCGCTGGTGGCGTCCATCGAAACGGCGGCGGCGATGCTGCGCGGTAATCCGGGTAAACGCCTGATCAATCGTTCGGTGGAACGGGCGCTGCATTTCCGAAAAGAGGTTCAGCGACTTAAAGATGAAGCGGACGGCTGGTTCTTTGATATCTGGCAGCCGGAAGAGATTGATGAGGCAGAATGCTGGCCCGTCGCGCCGGGGGAGAGCTGGCACGGTTTTCGGGATGCCGATGCGGACCACATGTTCCTCGATCCGGTTAAGGTGACGATCCTGACGCCGGGCATGGATGAGCAGGGCGTGATGGGTGAGGAAGGGATCCCGGCTGCGCTGGTGGCGAAGTTCCTTGATGAGCGCGGCGTGGTGGTGGAGAAAACCGGCCCCTATAATTTGCTGTTCCTGTTCAGCATCGGGATCGATAAAACCCGCGCGATGGGGCTGTTGCGCGGACTGATGGAGTTTAAGCGTGCATATGATCTGAACCTGCGGGTGAAGAATATGCTGCCGGATCTCTACGCGGAAGATCCTGACTTCTATCGCAATATGCGTATTCAGGATCTGGCCCAGGGGATCCACAGGCTGATCCGCCAGCACGATCTGCCGCGCCTGATGTTGCAGGCATTTGATGTTCTGCCTGAAATGAAGCTGACGCCGCACTGGGCGTGGCAGCGCCAGGTGAAAGGGGAGGTTGAAACCGTTGAGCTGGAGAACCTGGTCGGGCGGGTATCGGCCAACATGATCCTGCCTTATCCGCCGGGCGTGCCGCTGCTGATGCCGGGTGAAATGATCACCGAGGAGAGCCGGGCGGTGCTCGATTTCCTGCTGATGCTCTGTTCGGTAGGGCGCCACTATCCGGGCTTTGAAACGGACATTCATGGCGCGAAACGCGATGATAACGGCGTGTACTGGGTGAGAGTCCTAAAATAAAAGGGTCTGCTTGCCAGGGGCGGGTTGTCGGTTGTAACGTTCAGGGCATCATAAAAAGGAGAAACTATGCTGGGTTTAAAAGCGGTTCATCATATTGCGATCATTGCCACCGATTACGCGAAAAGTAAGGCATTCTACTGCGACGTTCTCGGCTTTACGCTGTTAAGCGAGGCCTACCGAGAGGAGCGCGACTCCTGGAAAGGCGATCTGGCGTTAAACGGTCAATATGTGATTGAACTGTTCTCTTTTCCTTTCCCGCCAGCGCGTCCTTCGCGCCCGGAAGCCTGCGGCCTGCGCCACCTGGCCTTCAGCGTCGATGACCTGGACAGCGCGGTAAAACATCTGGAAGCCCACGGCGTGGCCTGTGAAGCGATTCGTGTCGATCCCTTTACCGATAAACGTTTCACTTTTTTCAACGATCCGGACGGGCTGCCGCTGGAGCTTTACCAGCAGTAATCGCCGTCATGTGTGATAATGCCCGTTCAGTTCGGGCATTTTTTATGTGTAATTTCCTATGACCTTACCTGCTATCGCGCACGCCGTTTCACCCTACCGCCAGCTGCTGGTGGGGTTCAGCGGTGGCCTGGATTCCACCGTTTTGCTGCACCGCCTTAAGCTCTGGCGCGACCGTGAGCCTGACGTCCAGCTGCGGGCGATGCATATCCATCACGGCTTAAGCCCCCATGCCGACGACTGGGTGGCGCACTGCGAAGCGGTGTGCTCAGGGTGGGCGATCCCGCTGATCGTTGAACGCGTCACGCTTGAGGATGAGGGGCTGGGTATTGAGGCGCAGGCGCGGAAAGCCCGCTACGCCGCGTTTTCCGGCGCATTACAGCAAGGGGAAGCGTTGGTCACCGCGCAGCATCTGGACGACCAGTGCGAGACGTTTTTACTGGCGCTCAAGAGGGGCAGCGGGCCTGCGGGGTTATCTGCCATGCCTGAGCGCGCAGATTTTGCTGAAACAGAGCTCATCCGCCCGCTGCTAGGTGAGACGCGCGCATCACTGGAAGCCTGGGCGCAGCAGCATCATCTGTGCTGGATTGAAGACGAGAGCAATCAGGACGACAGTTACGACCGTAACTTCCTGCGCCTGCGCGTCTTACCGCTGCTGAGTGAGCGCTGGGCGCATTTTTCCGAAGCGGCGGCCAGAAGCGCCATGCTGTGTGCTGAACAGGAAAGCTTGCTGGATGAGTTGCTGAGCGAGGAGCTGGATACGCTGACTACCGCTGACGGTGCCCTGAACATTGCGCCGTTGAAGGTGATGAGCCCCGTGCGCCGGGCTGCTCTGATTCGTCGCTGGCTGGCTTACCACCGTGCGGTTATGCCGTCCCGGGCGATGCTCAACCGTATCTGGGAGGAAGTTGCACAGGCGAGGGAAGATGCTGCCCCGTGTATACACCTGAATGGTTATGACGTCAGGCGCTATAAAGGGCAACTCTGGTGGGTAAAATCTGTGCCGTCGCTGGCTGACGTTGTGCTCGACTGGCCGTCGCCGGAAAAAGCATTAACGCTACCGATGAATGGCGGTGTCGTTGCGTTAAGCCATTCGGGCAATGTGCGTCTACCTGAGCCGGACGAGAACGTCACTATACGCTTCAGGGCCAGCGGCATGCTGCATATCGTCGGACGTAACGGCGGGCGTAAGCTGAAGAAAATCTGGCAGGAACAGAACGTTCCGCCCTGGCGACGTGATACCACGCCGCTTCTGTTTTACGGCGACACGCTCATCGCGGCGGCAGGGGTGTTCATCACTGAAGAGGGGTGGGCTGAAGCGGGAGTTAATTTTGAATGGAAAGCGTAACGGGCAGCCTGGCTGCCCGTTGGTTATCAGGATTCGCTCACCACAACGGTGCCGATTTCCGGATGGCTGAAACTGGCAATTTTGTCGAGGCGTAGCTCACGCGTTGCACCTGCATCTTCCACAACCAGGTATTCCACATTTTTACGGGAAACCAGATCGCTGGCCTTTGCCTTTAGCACTTCGCCATCTTTTAGCTCCAGCGTCAGTATTAAATGATGCTGGCAGGCGAGTTCGAGGTTGTCATAGTCATCACAATTGATGGGTTGATAGGTATCATTCATCGACATAATCGCTCACCAGTAAATTCGCCGCAGCATACGCTGCTTTTTCCCTGACCGATTCAGAAAGGCTCTCATCAGAGGCCACTTCATTTAGCACGTTCAAAACACAGCCCAACGCATCCGGAATGTACCCCAGATCTCCGCTGGCGATCTCCGCATACCGTCTGCGAATCAACTCACAATAATTATTCACATCACCTCCTGCCAGCGTACTGACTTACTGTGAGATATCATTAAGCCTACGAAGTTAAACTCGGTTTAGCAAGGTGACTATACCATACTCATTTAAGCAATATCAGCGCCTTGATAAGAGGGAGCCACCACCTCGTAACAGCCTTTTGTCGCGGTTTTCGCTACAATGTACGCCTGATTCGAAAGGAGTTCTCTCATGGCGCTGAAAGCGACAATTTATAAAGCTGTGGTCAATGTGGCGGATCTTGACCGTAACCAGTTTCTGGATGCGTCATTGACGCTGGCGCGTCATCCTTCTGAAACCCAGGAGCGCATGATGCTGCGCCTGCTGGCGTGGATTAAGTATGCCGACGAGCGTCTGCAATTTACCCGTGGTTTAAGCGCGGAAGATGAACCGGAAGCCTGGCTGCGCAACGATCATCTGGGTATCGATTTATGGATTGAGCTTGGCCTGCCGGATGAACGCCGGATCAAAAAGGCCTGCACCCAGTCTGCTGAAGTGGCGTTGTTTGCCTACAACCAGAGAGCGGCGGAGATCTGGTGGCAACAAAATAAAAATAAATGTGCGCAGTTCAAAAATCTTACCGTCTGGTATCTGGATGATGAACAGCTGGCGCAGCTGAGTGCGTTCGCCAGCCGGACGATGGCGCTACAGGCGACGATTCAGGACGGCGCCATCTGGCTTTCCGATTCTCAGAATAATCTGGAAATTCATCTCACGGCCTGGCAGCCCGCATCATGATTGTATTGTCCCGAAACGTCAGCATCCCTGATAACGAGCTGGAGATCACCGCCATCCGGGCCCAGGGAGCAGGGGGACAGCACGTTAACAAGGCCTCAACGGCTATCCATTTGCGCTTTGACATTCGGGCCTCCAGCCTGCCAGAGTATTATAAAGAAAGCCTGCTTGCCGCCAGCCATCACCTGATCACCAGCGAGGGTGTGATGGTGATTAAAGCGCAGGAGTATCGCAGCCAGGAGCTTAACCGGGAAGCGGCAATAGCCCGGCTGGTCGCGGTCATCAAAGAGCTGACGGCTGTACAAAAAAGTCGCCGGGCAACACGTCCAACGCGGGCATCGAAAGAACGTCGGTTGTCATCGAAGGCGCAGAAATCCACTGTAAAATCACTGCGTGGCAAAGTCCGTCACCCATAATGTGACGAAAGGGATACCCTTTTTCATAAGGAAAGTATTGTGAAAAAAGCATTATTATCAGCGCTGGCCGTGACAAGCCTGTTCGCGCTTTTTGGCTGTAATAACCGTTCAGAAACGCAGGTACTACAGCCAACGCAAAATGAAGAATTAAAGCCGATGCAGCAAAGCTGGCGCGGCGTATTACCGTGTGCAGATTGCGAGGGCATCGAAACCTCTCTGTTCCTGCAAAAAGATGGCACCTGGGTCATGAACCAGCGTTACCAGGGGGCGAAAGAACCGTCTTCTTTTGCATCTTACGGAACATGGGCGCGTACGGCTGAGAAGCTGGTATTGACGGATACCACGGGCGATAAAACCTTCTTCCGCGCCAAAGGCGAGGGGATGGAGATGCTCGATCGCGAAGGCAATCCGATTGAATCCCAGTTCAACTACACGTTGGCCCCGGTGAAAGCGACCCTGCCAGCCACCCCAATGGCGATGCGAGGGATGTATTTCTACATGGCGGATGCGGCGATCTTCACTGACTGTGCAACCGGGAAGAAAGTCAGCGTGGCGAACAATGCCCAGCTGGAGCGAGACTATGCCGTCGCGCGCGGCAACGACAGTAAGCCAGTGTTGCTGACGGTTGAAGGGCATTTTACGCTGGAGCCAAACCCGGATAGCGGCGAGCTGGTGAAAACGCTGGTGGCAGATAAAGATGCGAAGTTTGCTGCGGGGAAAGACTGCGAAAGCAAATAAGATATAGCCATTAAAAAACCCCGCACTGGCGGGGTTTTTTGTTTCTTAACCTTTGATGGCTTTCACCAGGTAATCAAGAATATCTCCCGTCTTGATCATCTGTTTTTCGCCGTTGCGACGGTATTTGTATTCAATCTCGTCGCTGTCGAGGTTACGGTCGCCAATGACGATGGTGTGTGGAATACCGATCAGTTCCATGTCAGCAAACATCACGCCAGGACGCTCTTTACGGTCATCCATCAGCACGTCGATACCTTTCGCGCTCAGCTCAGCGTAGAGTTTCTCAGCCAGCTCCTGCACGCGGTAAGACTTGTGCATGTTCATTGGCAGGATCGCCACCTGGAACGGCGCGATGTTATCCGGCCAGACGATTCCGCGTTCGTCATAGTTCTGCTCGATAGCGGCAGCAACAACGCGCGTTACGCCAATGCCGTAGCAGCCCATGGTCAGAACCTGGTTACGGCCATCTTCGCCCTGAACGGCAGCGTTCATTGCGCGCGAGTACTTATCGCCCAGCTGGAAGATGTGGCCTACTTCGATACCGCGTTTGATCATCAGGGTACCCTTGCCGTCCGGGCTTGGATCGCCTGCGACCACGTTACGGATGTCAGCCACTTCCGGCGTCGCCACGTCACGATCCCAGTTGATGCCGAAGTAGTGTTTACCGTCGATGTTTGCGCCCGCAGCGAAGTCGCTCATCGCCGCAACGGTGCGGTCAATGACCACCGGAACAGGCATGTTCACCGGACCCAGAGAACCAGGACCTGCATTCACCACGGCGCGGATCTCTGCTTCCGTTGCGAAGGTCAGCGGGCTGGCAACCTGCGGCAGCTTCTCGGCTTTCACTTCGTTCAGCTCGTGATCGCCTCGTACCAGCAGGGCAACCAGTGGATAAGCGCTACCTTCAGCCGATTTCACCAGCAGGGTTTTCACGGTTTTTTCGATCGGCAGAGTAAACTGCTCAACCAGCTCGGCGATAGTTTTCGCGTTTGGCGTATCAACCAGCGTCATCTCTTGCGTTGCCGCGCCGCGTGGTTCTTTTGGTGCCAGCGCTTCTGCAAATTCGATGTTCGCGGCGTAATCAGAGGAGTCAGAGAAGATCACATCGTCTTCGCCGCTCTGCGCCAGAACCTGGAATTCATGGGAGGCGCTACCGCCGATTGAACCGGTATCAGCCTGTACAGCACGGAAATCCAGCCCCATGCGGGAGAAGATTTTGCTGTAGGCCGCGTACATTTTGTCGTAGGTCTCTTGCAGCGATTCCTGAGAAGTATGGAAAGAGTAAGCATCTTTCATCAGGAACTCGCGAGAACGCATGACGCCAAAGCGTGGACGCACTTCGTCACGGAACTTAGTCTGGATCTGGAAGAAGTTCAGCGGCAGCTGTTTGTAAGAGCTCAGCTCGTTACGGATCAGATCGGTGATCACTTCTTCATGCGTTGGACCGAGAACGAATGGACGATCGCCACGATCGGCAATACGCAGCAGTTCAGGACCGTACTGCTCCCAGCGACCGCTCTCCTGCCACAGTTCAGAGGGCTGAACGACCGGCATTAACACCTCGATAGCACCGGCGTTGTTCATCTCTTCACGCACGATGTTTTCGACTTTTTTCAGGACGCGCACGCCGGTCGGCAGCCAGGTGTATAACCCGGAGGCCAGCTTGCGGATCATCCCGGCGCGCAGCATCAGCTGGTGGCTGATCACCTCGGCGTCGGCAGGTGTCTCCTTCAGAGTGGAGAGCAGATATTGGCTAGTACGCATGTTGTTACGGTTCCATTTCGACGATTGGAACAGGCTGAAACACCAGCCTGACACAAAAAAAGTGGTTTAGTTTACCAGTGTGGCAAAGATGCCAAAAGAGAGGAGAACAAAATTACCTGGGTTCCAGGGCAAACACTTCAAAACCCGCCGCAGTCACGCGCCAGCGCACGTTAAAGTCCAGCAGCCAGACGGCGTACGTATTCCCGGCTTCCTCTTCTTTGCGGTAGGCGGGACGGGGGTCCTGGGCCAGCACTTCAACGATAAAGTCACGCAGGCGAGGATAACGCTTTTCCAGCTCGCTGATTTGCGTTGTAATTTCAGACGTGAAGTGAACCGCCATATCTGCCTGCGGTGCGTCCTGAGCATAGCTTGCCCGGGCATCCGGCAGCGCTTCGGCGAAGGGCAGGTAAGGCTTAATATCTATGACCGGCGTGCCATCAACCAGGTCAAGGCTACCTAACTCCAGGATCACCTGATCTTTCTGACAACGTATGCCTTTCAGCTCGACCAGCGACATCCCGATGGGGTTGGGACGAAAGGTTGAGCGGGTGGCAAAGACACCCATTCTGGCATTTCCGCCCAGACGAGGCGGACGCACGGTAGGACGCCAGCCGCCTTCCATGGTCTGGTGAAACACAAAGACCACCCATAAATGGCTGAACGCCTCAAGCCCGCGCACTGCATCGGCCTGATTATACGGCGCCACAAGATGAAGCTCGCCGCCGCCGTTAATGACCAGACCCGGCTGACGCGGCACGGCGAACTTTTCTTTATAAGGGGAGCGGATAACGCCTATCTGCTCGAACTGAAATGAACTCATTTCGCCGTAATGTTAAGCGCAGAACCGATACATACCGCCTGGCGATAGCAACCTGGTGTGCCGCTGGTGACTTCGCAGCTGTGCAGCAGCACCGCGTTGGCTTTCATTTTCGACGCGTTGATTTGCATACGCTTGCGGGCTGTCGGAATATTGGGTGGGGAGTCCTGATTCGTTGCCTGGCAGGATTCGCCGCTCACTTCGCCCAGTTCACGGAATGGCTTACCGACCAGCTCGTCGGCTTTGGTAATAATACGTACCGGCGCAGCGCGAGGCGCTTTCGGTTTTGCTGGCTCCGCTTTTGGCGGGGTTGCAGTGCTTTGAACAGGTTCAACAGGAGATCTGCTTAGCATAGAACAGCCGCTCAGCATCAGTGCTAAAAAACAGATCGGTAAAGCACGCATAATAATTCCTCAGTGGATAATCAAAACGTCAGATATTGAAGCAGTTGACCGCACAAATGACAAGACGGGCAAATGCCCGTCTTGATGATATTACACTGCCGGGAGATTACCAGCCTTTAACCGCGCCGCCGTTAAACACCTTATTGGCTTCCTGGTACACTTCTTCAGACTGATATGCCTGTATGAATTTCTTCACATTCTCCGCGTCTTTGTTGTCTTCGCGAGTCACGATCAGGTTGACGTACGGGGAATCTTTATCTTCAACGAAGATGCCATCTTTCGCTGGGGTCAGGCCGATCTGGCTGGCGTAAGTGGTGTTGATCACGGCCAGGGCGATCTGCGCATCGTCCAGAGAACGTGGCAGCTGTGGTGCTTCCAGCTCAACAATTTTCAGATTTTTCGGGTTTTCGGTTACGTCCAGAACGGTCGGTAACAAGCCAACGCCTTCTTTCAGTTTAATCAGGCCCACTTTCTGTAGCAGAAGCAGGGAACGGCCAAGGTTGGTTGGGTCGTTAGGGACGGCAACCTGTGAACCCGGCTGGAGTTCATCCAGAGATTTAATTTTCTTGGAGTAACCGGCAATCGGGTAAACGAAGGTGTTACCGACAGCAACCAGTTTGTAGCCGCGATCTTTGATCTGCTGATCCAGGTACGGTTTATGCTGGAAGGCGTTAGCGTCAATGTCGCCTTTGCTCAGCGCTTCGTTCGGCAGAACGTAATCGTTGAAAGTCACCAGTTCAACGTCCAGGCCATATTTCTCTTTAGCGATTTTCTGCGCGGCCTCAGCAACCTGCTGTTCTGCACCGACGATAACGCCTACTTTGATGTGGTTTGGATCTTTTTCGTCCTGACCGCAACCCACCAGTGCCAGCGAGCCAATCAGTGCGCCTACTGCTGCGAAGGTCTTAAATTTAAACGCCATGTTATATCCTTAACTCGTCGAGTTTGTGTTGTTTGTAACGTTATTTATGCGTAACAGCCCGGACGATACGATCGCCAGAGAATTGAATTAAGTAAACCAGCACAACCAGCAATACCAGAACGGTATTCATTACGGTAGCGTTATAGCCAATATAGCCGTACTGATATCCAATCTGGCCTAAACCGCCAGCACCTACGGCGCCGCCCATTGCGGAATAACCGACCAGGGTGATAAGCGTGATGGTTGCTGCGTTCACCAGCCCAGGCAGCGCCTCTGGCAGCAGAACTTTGCGAACGATCTGCATTGGCGTCGCACCCATAGCGCGGGAAGCTTCGATCAGGCCGGTTGGGATTTCCAGCAGGGCGTTTTCCACCATACGGGCGATAAACGGTGCCGCGCCTACGGTCAGCGGAACAATAGCTGCCTGCAAACCAATCGACGTCCCGACGATCACGCGCGTAAACGGAATCATCCACACCAGCAGAATAATGAACGGAATAGACCGGAAAATGTTCACCAGCGCAGAGAGCGTGCGATACAGCTTCGCGTTTTCAATAATTTGACCCGGGCGCGTAACGTACAGCAGCACGCCGACCGGCAGCCCAATCACAAAACCAAAGAAGCCCGATACGAAGGTCATTGCCAGCGTTTCCCAAACGCCGCGAACCAGTAGCCACATCATCGGCTCAGACATAACCCAGTACCTCTACTTTTACGTGATGTTCTTGCAGCCAGGCAATTGCCGCCTGGGTTTCTTCCTGTGTGCCGTGCATTTCCGTCAGCATAATGCCGAACTTCACGCCACCGGCGTAGTCCATCTGCGCACTAATAATGTTGTTATTCACGTTAAAGCGACGCGCGGTTTCGGACAGCAGCGGTGCGTCAACGGACTGGCCCGTGAACTCCATGCGCAGCATCGGGACGCTGTCAGGCGTTGCGTCTGTTTTTAAACGTTCCAGATAATCTTCCGGAATATCCAGATGCAGTGTGGACTGAATGAACTGCTGAGCCAGCGGCGTTTTCGGGTGTGAGAAGACTTCACTCACCGTGTCCTGCTCAATCAGCTCACCGTTGCTGATGACCGCCACGCAGTCGCAGATGCGTTTCACTACATCCATTTCATGCGTAATAAGGAGAATCGTCAGGCCCAGGCGACGGTTAATGTCTTTTAACAGTTCCAGAATAGAGCGCGTGGTGGCCGGGTCTAACGCGCTGGTGGCTTCATCGCACAGCAGCACCTTAGGATTGCTTGCCAGCGCGCGGGCAATGGCCACACGCTGTTTTTGCCCACCGGACAGATTTGCCGGGTAGCTATCATGCTTGTCACCCAGACCAACAAGGTCGAGCAGTTCGGTGACGCGACGCGTAACTTCTTCTTTCGGCGTGTTATCCAGCTCAAGCGGCAGGGCAACGTTGCCGAACACGGTGCGGGATGCCAGCAGGTTAAAGTGCTGGAAAATCATGCCAATCTGGCGACGCGCTTTGGTGAGTTCTTTTTCTGAGAGAGCGGTAAGCTCCTGGCCGCCAACTTCTACGCTGCCTTGGGTTGGGCGCTCAAGCAGGTTAACACAACGGATCAGCGTACTTTTACCCGCACCCGATGCGCCAATGACGCCATAAATCTGACCAGCAGGCACATGCAGGCTGACGTTGTTCAGCGCCTGAATGGTTCGGTTCCCCTGCTGGAACACTTTGGTGATATTGGAAAGTTTAATCATTAGATTATTTTTATCGTAAGTAAGTTAGCCGTGGCATTTTCTTCTGCCAGATACGGGGAATGACCGTAAACAAAATGGATGTTAAGGCATCCAGACGTCTAAATCAATCCACCTCTGTGCGATGAGCACTTTATTGCGCTGCGATTCATGAGATACTAGCTGAACAAGCCTTTTTCAGGAGCAAACCGGTGGCAAAATCTGTACCCGCAATTTTTCTCGATCGTGACGGCACTATTAATGTGGATCACGGTTACGTCCATGAGATTGATGAGTTCGAATTTATCGAGGGCGTAATAGATGCCATGCGCCAGTTGAAAGAGATGGGCTATGCGCTGGTGGTGGTAACTAACCAGTCCGGTATCGCCCGGGGTAAATTCACCGAAGCGCAATTCGAGACGCTGACGGAATGGATGGACTGGTCTCTGGCCGATCGTGGCGTCGATCTTGATGGCATCTATTATTGTCCGCATCACCCGCAGGGAAGTGTAGAGGCGTATCGTCAGACCTGTGATTGCCGTAAGCCACACCCGGGCATGTTTATCTCTGCACAGGAATTCCTGCACATTGATATGGCCGCATCTTATATGGTGGGCGATAAACTGGAAGATATGCAGGCAGCAGCGGCGGCAGGTGTAGGTACCAAGGTATTAGTGCGTACCGGTAAACCGGTCACCACAGAAGCAGAAAATGCAGCCGACTGGGTGATAACTAGTCTGGCAGAACTGCCAAAAGAGATTAAAAAGCACCAAAAATAAGGCGTTTTGGCGAAAAGGTGAGCGGTTGAAATAAAAATGCATTTTTCCGCTTGTCATTCCTCGGCGGCTCCCTATAATGCGCCTCCATCGACACGGCGGATGTGAATCACTTCACAGATAACCCGGTCGG